>CAVXMT010000001.1:0-237788 GCA_963763105.1 uncultured Candidatus Altimarinota bacterium
AGAACTGAACATAGGCGAGAGGAGTGGTATTTATTGTGATGGTTCATTGAGTGGCAAGTACCCAACCTTCTGTTTTATTGAGTGTTCCTTCTTTGACATAGACAGCGGATTGATCGATCTCTGCTGCTGTGTCTGCATCTGTAGCTCGAGTCCATGCTCATGCTTGGACGATATAGATACCATTCTGAGATGGAACTGTTTGATCTTTTACGAGGACTCTATCTCCTGCGATGAGTGCATATCCATCTATTGTTTGAGGAGCAGAGAGAACAATGTTTGCTGTGGTAGCAGCTTTGACTGCATTCTTCCATGAGAGTCATGCGATGCCAGTATCTACTTCTGTCTTTACGAATTGTGTCGTAGCAAGTTGTGTTGTATTGGTTCCTTGAGCTGCAGTTGGTGCTGTAGGAGTTCCGGAGAGGGCTGGAGAGGCGAGATTGGCCTTGAGATTGAGAGCTGTCTGTTGTGGAGTAGAGACGGGTTTTGTAGCATCAGAGGTATTGTCTACATTCGCGAGACCGACCTTAGATTTTGCAAGAGAAGTTATCCATACAGGATCAGCATAGGTACCATTGGAATAGATTCCATTGGTTACTGTAGCGGCGTTTCATGAGATAGCTATAGGCCATGTTCCAGAGGCTCAACCACCGATCTTTGTAGGAGCATCATTGGCGACTTGTGCAAGAACAAATGCTGTCGTAGCAAGTTGTGTTGTATTGGTAGAGAGAGCTGCAGTTGGTGCTGTAGGAGTTCCGGAGAGGGCTGGAGAGGCGAGTGTTGCGTAGCTTGCCTTTTGGGAAATCCAGATTGGATCTGTTTCTGTTGTGAGATATGATTGGTTCTTTACGAATGCTGTGGTTGCTATGGTTGTTCAGCTGTCTGTGGTGAGTGGTGTTGGTGCTGTAGGGACTCATGTGAGAGCTGGAGAGGCTATGTTTGCTTTGAGGTTGATGTTGTTTTGGAGAAGAGTATCTGCAGTGGTGACGAATGCTGTAGTAGCAAGAGCAGTGGTACTATTCCCTGCTATTTGAGTGACTCAGATAGATCCTGTTGGAAGTGTTGGTGTTCCAGTGAATATAGGAGAAGCAAGATTGGCCTTGAGATTGAGAGCTGTCTGTTGAGCAGTACTCACTGGCTTATTTACATCAGAGGTATTGTCTACGTTAGCGAGACCTACAGCTGTCTTGTCGAGAGTCTGCCATGTCTTGTCTCCTCTATAGTATTGTGCTGTTGTTCATGGTGTGATGAAGAGCTGAGCATCAGTGATTCCATATCCTGCTATAGTTGTTGGAGTTGCTGTAAGTCGTGTCCATGGAACATTTCCTGTGGTGATCTTAGACAAATCAAGAGATGGGATATCTGTAGCTACAAGAGTTGTTCCTGCAGTGACTCTTCCTTGAGCATCTGTTGTAAGTTTTGTATAGGTTCATGGAGTACCAACATTAGTTTGAGCAATAGAGTTTCCTGTGATTTGGATACCATTCCCAGCGGTGTAGGCTCCATTTCATGAGAACTGAACATAGGCGAGAGGAGTGGTATTTATTGTGATGGTTCATTGAGTGGCAAGTACCCAACCTTCTGTTTTATTGAGTGTTCCTTCTTTGACATAGACAGCGGATTGATCGATCTCTGCTGCTGTGTCTGCATCTGTAGCTCGAGTCCATGCTCATGCTTGGACGATATAGATACCATTCTGAGATGGAACTGTTTGATCTTTTACGAGGACTCTATCTCCTGCGATGAGTGCATATCCATCTATTGTTTGAGGAGCAGAGAGAACAATGTTTGCTGTGGTAGCAGCTTTGACTGCATTCTTCCATGAGAGTCATGCGATGCCAGTATCTACTTCTGTCTTTACGAATTGTGTCGTAGCAAGTTGTGTTGTATTGGTTCCTTGAGCTGCAGTTGGTGCTGTAGGAGTTCCGGAGAGGGCTGGAGAGGCGAGATTGGCCTTGAGATTGAGAGCTGTCTGTTGTGGAGTAGAGACAGGTTTTGTAGCATCAGAGGTATTGTCTACATTCGCGAGACCGACCTTAGATTTTGCAAGAGAAGTTATCCATACAGGATCAGCATAGGTACCATTGGAATAGATTCCATTGGTTACTGTAGCGGCGTTTCATGAGATAGCTATAGGCCATGTTCCAGAGGCTCAACCACCGATCTTTGTAGGAGCATCATTGGCGACTTGTGCAAGAACAAATGCTGTCGTAGCAAGTTGTGTTGTATTGGTAGAGAGAGCTGCAGTTGGTGCTGTAGGAGTTCCGGAGAGGGCTGGAGAGGCGAGTGTTGCGTAGCTTGCCTTTTGGGAAATCCAGATTGGATCTGTTTCTGTTGTGAGATATGATTGGTTCTTTACGAATGCTGTGGTTGCTATGGTTGTTCAGCTGTCTGTGGTGAGTGGTGTTGGTGCTGTAGGGACTCATGTGAGAGCTGGAGAGGCTATGTTTGCTTTGAGGTTGATGTTGTTTTGGAGAAGAGTATCTGCAGTGGTGACGAATGCTGTAGTAGCAAGAGCAGTGGTACTATTCCCTGCTATTTGAGTGACTCAGATAGATCCTGTTGGAAGTGTTGGTGTTCCAGTGAATATAGGAGAATTGAGAAGAGCATATGATGATGCTGCTATTCATCAGAGTTGAGTAGAGTTGGTAGCTGTAGTAGCTGTTGTTGCTGTAGCGGCATTTCATGAGATATTAATTCCCCATGTTCCAGAGGCTCATGTACCAGTGAGGGTAGGAGCATAGGTTCAGAGATCAGTGATTCCATATCCTGCTATAGTTGTTGGAGTTGCTGTAAGTCGTGTCCATGGAACATTTCCTGTGGTGATCTTAGAGAAATCAAGAGATGGGATATCTGTAGCTACAAGAGTTGTTCCTGCAGTGACTCTTCCTTGAGCATCTGTTGTAAGTTTTGTATAGGTTCATGGAGTACCAACATTAGTTTGAGCAATAGAGTTTCCTGTGATTTGGATACCATTCCCAGCGGTGTAGGCTCCATTTCATGAGAACTGAACATAGGCGAGAGGAGTGGTATTTATTGTGATGGTTCATTGAGTGGCAAGTACCCAACCTTCTGTTTTATTGAGTGTTCCTTCTTTGACATAGACAGCGGATTGATCGATCTCTGCTGCTGTGTCTGCATCTGTAGCTCGAGTCCATGCTCATGCTTGGACGATATAGATACCATTCTGAGATGGAACTGTTTGATCTTTTACGAGGACTCTATCTCCTGCGATGAGTGCATATCCATCTATTGTTTGAGGAGCAGAGAGAACAATGTTTGCTGTGGTAGCAGCTTTGACTGCATTCTTCCATGAGAGTCATGCGATGCCAGAGATTACCTCGGAACGTACAAATGCAGTCGTAGCGATTTGCTGTGTCATTGTTCAGAGAGATGCCGTAGGAGCAAGAGGAATTCAACTGAATGATGGTGAATCAAGAAGGGCATAACCCGTTGATGATACTCATCAGAGTTGAATAGAGTTGGTAGCTGTAGTTGCATTTCATGCAGATGCTGCATAATCTATTGTAATATTATTTGGTACTTGTGCATCGGTGATGGCTCATGTAATTTCTGTAAATCAATATGTTGGCTTTATAGCAGCTTTTGCCCAATCATAGATAGTAGGATCTACCTCGTAAAAATTAGTGAGATATCCTTGAGACTTGACAAATGCTGTAGTAGCAATTTGTGTAGAATTATTCGCTACGGCTGCTGTTGGTGCATTAGGTGTTCCTATAAGAGTCGGAGAAATAATGTCAGCCTTGAGAGCAAGTGCACCAGATTCTGCCGTAGAGATTGGCTTATTGAGATCAGAGGTATTATCTACATTAGCAAGACCTACTTTAGATTTTGCAAGAGAAGTGATCCATAGAGGATCAGCGTATGTACCATTGGTATATACTCCATTGGTTACTGTAGCGGCGTTTCATGTAATTCCTATAGGCCATGTTCCAGAGGCTCTTGTACCAGTGAGAGTAGGGGCATCATTGGCTACTTGTGCAAGAACGAATTGTGTAGTAGCAAGTTGTGTTGTGTTGGTAGAGAGAGCTGCTGTAGGTGCTGTAGGAGTTCCGGAGAGGGCTGGAGAAGCAAGGAGAGCATAGTTTGTTGCTACTACTCATCAAAGTTGAGTAGAGTTGGTAGCTGTAGCTGCATTTCCATTCAGAGGACCATTGAATTGAGTAGCAGTCACTTGTCCTGCAACATCGAGCTTGGTTCATGGAGTAGTGGTACCGATACCGACATCTGTGCCATTATCGAAAAGTGCTCCCGTACCAAGTGAAGATGAAGTAATCCAACGAACCGTATAATTTGTCTGTCAACCAGTGATTCATGGTGTCGTAGGTGTGCTCCAAGTTGCAAGACCTGTCGCATCAGAAGTGAGAACTTTTCCTACTCAGGGAGCTCCTCCAGTAATTTTTACCTGACCATTGACTTCGAGCTTTGCTCATGGCGTCATTGTTCCAATTCCGACATTTCCAGAGTTTGTATTTCAGATATCATTTCCCATCCATGCCCAAGTAAAATTTGTATCCCAACCACCGGTGAGTGAAGATCCTAATGTATTCAGATAATAGACATTTGCAGCAATATTCCCACTTGCAAAAATTGAGCCAGACTGATCATCTACGACAACATTATTGGTATTTCCAGTCTGGAGTGGAGTAGTTTCTCCAGTAATCCACTGGAAATCAACAGGATTTTTCGCATTCCATCCTATATATTCTGCACGATAATGATCAAAACTCCATGTGGATGTGGGTGTTCCTATACGAATAACAACAACATGAACTCATGATCGATTCTCAACCGCCATTTCTACAGGACGATCAGTTCCATCTGTCTTACAATTCGCAGAACTCAGTGTTCCTGCATTGTATGCGTATCCTCCACAGAGTATATCCACAGATTTTCAGGAATTTCCATATTCATATCCAGTGATATGGATAGAGAACATATTTGACTCATTCTCTACGATTGGTGTTACCAGCTTTATATATCATACTGGTGCTGTCGCAGCATTGAACCAAGGAAGTTCAGTGAGAGACTTTCCTCATTGTGTCATGAGATTGCCACTTGTGAGTATATCTCCATTGACGTCGAGCTTTCTTGTCGGACTCGGAACTCCAATACCGACATTACCATTCGCAAGGAGAGACATAGCAAGAATACCATTTGTAGTGGCATTATAGTCAGCAGTATTGTTGACATATATTAAGCCTGCTCCACCTGCTGCTGTATTTCCAAATCGTATTTCATTCGTTCCATTATTACCAAATACGAGCACTCATTGTGTACCCCCATTTAATCCAAGTTGTGTCTTATAAGTTGTCGGATATGCTGATGAAGTCAAGAGGATCCCAGGATTTCCAGAACCTGAGACTTCCAGTCTTGCATTTGGTGTTGTTGTACCGATACCGAGATTCCCAGAATTATTCAGTACTAATCCAGGAATCACTGCACTACCATTAAAATAACTCAATGATACTCCAGCTGCTTGGTATAGATCCCCAAAGCTTCATCTGGATGATAGCACAGCAGCTCCATTATTTGCACTGATAGTACCAGAGGTTTGGATATTTCCACCCTGTACATCCAATTTTGCTCATGGGGTAGCAGTACCAATTCCGACATTTGTACCATTATCAAAAAACTGAGAATTTCCAAGTGCAGTACCATTAGGAGTCCATTTTGGAAGATAATTGAGAGTACCAGATCATGCTAAGAGACCAAGTGCTGTCTTAAAGTTTGCTGGTGTGTAGTAGCGAATATAGTCATCTGACGAAGCATAAATTTTTGTAATTGGCGTAGTACCATTATCGCCACTCGTTGTACTAATCCATCAGAATGCTGAGAATCCACTCGCATTCGTTCGAACGAGCTTATTGGGCTCATTGTTGATCATCGTAGAGTTGACATGAAGTCCATCTGTCATATCTGCATTGAGATTGGTATTGAGAGTTGTGGAAGTGACAGCAAAAGGAGCGGTACCTGTAGCAACAGTAGAGATGAATTGATTATTTGTTCGTACTGCACCTGAGACATCGAGTGGAACTCATGGAGTGATAATGCCAATACCGACATTTCCTGAGATTCAGCCAATCCAACTATTTCCTACTGATGATAATTTATAATTTCCTGTACTAAATTCAATAAAATTTCCTCATACATAGAGATCATTTCTTGTCACTACTTTCCCATTGATATCGAGAGTAAATGAACTTTGTGGAATTGTCCCAATACCGACACTTCCGCCACTTTCATAGACGGCACTCGTGACAAGAGCACTTCCATTCCATTTCGAAAGATAGTTTACAGTATTGACTCAGACCTGTGGATCAAGCTCAGTAAGTACTGGGATGATACAATTCGGCTGACCATAATTGGATGATCCTGTACTAAATCCATTGACGACCTGTCCGACTGGACATGGATTCTCTATAAGATTCTTGAAGTATGTTCCGAAGCTTCCTCATACATAGCTCCCACTCGGCCCTGTCGCAGGAAATGTCACTGCAGAGAGAGTGTCTTCCATGAGAAGAGAGAGAAGACTGATGAGAAGGAGGGAAATAATACGCGAGTACATAATGGAAAAGGAAGAATGTAAAAATCTAGTCTCGAACATCTTCAAGCCCCGGCGGAGGATCCTGTATGACACGAGGATCAGGTTCCATAATGACAGAATACGCATCTTTGGAGATATCTTTGTAGGCACGATTCGCTGGAGTTGAATCATATTGTCTGAAATAATTCCAATCATAGGCTACAGCATTTTGAAAGTTACAAACCTCATTCGAGTTCTTGGTAAATGCTGGACATGCAGAGTCGCCAATTTTTGCAGCTCCTCAGATGGTATTGTAAGAAGCAATAAAGCCTCGAATGTAGAGTTGTGTCTTGGGAATATTCGTAAGCAGCGATCATGCGCTATAATTGTAGTAAAGCGATAGATTTCCACTGCTCGTCTCATCTCCAGACCATATTGTCCCTTCTGAGACAAGACTCGCATTGATAGTCTTTACACTTCATTTGATATAGATATTTCCTCATTGTCATGCTTCATTCTTAAGTGCGATCAGTGTCCGTGGAAACTTGAAAGAAGCGGGAGAAGTGACATCTGTATCAAGATAGAGATTTCCTCAGATGACTATGAGAGATCGTGTTTTCTCTCAGAGATTATCGAATGCTATTTGTATATTCGAATAGGTGAGATATGTATCTGATGGATTATCTGCCATCTTAAATATCATCGAATGATTGAATGCTACTGGCGAAGCACCTCAGAAGCCTATATTGATCTTATTATTCCCTTCTGCATTTCGAGAAATTATACTGACATTCTTTCGTACTGTATTGAGAAAACGACCAAGACTCGCGACATTCACAGCAGTTCATGGAGAATAGAGTGTATCAAAAGATTTATTTCCTCCTATACTACCCCCCACACCCAATTTTCCGATAAATCCACTTCCAACATTAATAGCACCAGAATCGAAAGATACCCAGCCAAGAGTGTCACTCCATGCATATCCTGTGAGAAGTGTCGTATTCGGAATAAACCATACTCATGAAGCCATGGATTCTCCATGATTGAACTTTATCCATCACGCATTCGCACTCCATGCATATCCTGAGAGATACCATGGATCAGTAAAGCTTTTTCATGCTGATGGTGGAACCATCTCTGTCATACCCATTCCGACATCAGAAAATGTTGCCCATCAGACCGTTTGAAGCCAGAATATACCTGTGAGATATATTCCTGTCGATGCTGCAAATGTGATTGCCTGAGCACCAGAATAGCCTGCTGGCGCCATATCGAATGATGTAATTCCTGCATTTCCCCCTGAAGAAAAACTTCCTGTATTATGAATCTCACCAAAAGTTCATATAAAAAAAGTTCCATCTTGTGCAAAGGAGATGATGAAAATTCCTATACTGAGAAAGGATGCTACGGCAAAAAGAATAAAGCGCGGTTTCTTGAACATGAAGAGTATAATATTACTCTAAATTATATACAAAATTCCCTATTTCGCCAAGAGTAAGGTAAGAGAATACGTAGACGTATAATGGAAAATGTGTATGAAAATAATAAATAGAGAAATTTTTAATAAAAATGATAAATTATGGGCTTTTGAGTTGTTCATATTTTTATCAGAATTGAGATTTCTTATTTGGAAATACTGCCTATCCACGATCCTTAATATTTTATGACTTTTCCAACAAGTTCAGGAAGAGAGATAAGTCAGAATTTACTTGCATCAAGTGTGCCAGATATCTGATCTCCAAGTATGAGAAAAGTGTCTTGTGGAATTATTGGATATGATTCACTATAGAGCATAAGCATTTTTGATTGAATATTATATACCTCTCCTGCTGTATTTTTGAGAATATTTCCATTGAGAATGATCGTTCATCCAGAATAGCTCCATACATCTCCAGGAATTCAAACGACTCTCTTGATAATAAGGCCACTATGTGCTGCGACATCTGCGATGACGATATCTGATCTCTCTACCTTGTGATCTTGATAGTATCCATGATTATATCTGATAGTCTGGCCATTTGTGATAAGTGGAAGCATAGAATTTCCTTGTACTGTTTCTTCTCGAATATCTTCTGATATCTTTTTTGTATCTTCCTTTTGAATTGGTATCAGAGTCTTTTTTATAAATCATCTATTTTGAATATTAAAAATAATAATAAATAAAATGAATATACATACTAATGCCAGTATAGGTATAGCCTTATAATTAAAAAAATTTATAAGTTGCGATTTTATTATTTTTCAAAAAGAATGTTTCATTTAAAATATTTTATTTTATTCGAAAGTTATAGTCATCTTCGACGAATCGTCATTTCAGTGATGAGATACACCGAATAATATTATTATGCCAATTCGCATTGCTCGAAGCATATATTGTTCCATCAGGATTCCCCCAACGAGAGAGATCACTGACATGCGTATATCCAGAAAGGAATTTATTGTTGAATGTTTTCCCCATCCATGCAATTCCTTCCTGCGATGAAGCAAAACTATAGGTGCTTCCATCGTCGGTATTTCCAACATTTCCGACATTATATGAAGTTTTGAGATAATTACCAAGTGTCGTCTCAGCAAGTCAGACACAGATGAGGAAATCAGGATCAATTCCCTCTTCGAGGGCTGTATCGACCCAAGTATTTAGATTTTGAAAGTCAGGGGTTGCATAGGTCTTGAGAAGATACTTTTGTCGAGCTTCTTCTGTCTCTCCACCGATATAGAATTTTCGTACGTATTGATCAGTACTCGTACCAGTACCTGAGAGTTCGACAATATCTTCGATGAATTTATCTTGATATCTTGAAGGAAGCTCACTATAATTGAGTGATGAGATATTGAGAACACGGAGTGGATCGAGAGCTGATTTATTTCTGAACACTTCGAAATGAAGATGCGCACCAGTTGTCATTGGACCAGCTCCAGGAGTTCCTGGTGTCCCACCACTTCGGGCGATGATATCTCATTTTCTGACAAATTGGTATGGCTTGACGAGTGTCTCTGAGAGATGTCCATACACTGTGGTGTATCATCCTGGATGCTTGAGTGCGAGATAAGAATATCCTCACTCGACAGGTGGAAGCATATAGAGAAGATATCCATCGAGTGCCGCTCGTACGTCCGATGATTGTGGAGTGACTATATCGATCGCATCATGCTGGCTTCAGAATGCATTGAAGTATTCAGGATCTCGAAAATATGTAGAAATATGTTGAGCATTTTGTACTGGCCACTCCATAATATTCGTCGTTCCTGTAGCTATTTGAATTTTCGTGAGCGCACGTTCATTTCTATAAAATGAGAGAATTCCAGCACATTTCTCTATATCTTTTCCTGTTTTCTTTTTTGCATTGCATCCATTTTTCTCGAGAAGCTGGTCAAGAGAAGCCATATAAGATGTACTCTCATCTTGCCATGATTTTTCTACACTTTCCTGAGCTTTTCTCTGTGCGAGAGCATATTCCTGGAAGAGATCTTCCTGTCATTTCGTTGCCGTGAGAAGGTCTTCTCTTTGATGTTTCTGGAGAAGAAGTATAGATTTCTCTTTCTCGAGAAGAGCTTTATCAGTATCGAGAAGAGCAAGACCATCACGTATACGAAGTGCTGTCTTATAGTAATCTCTGATAAGAAGCTTGTATTCCTTGATAAATTGTTGACCGAGGATACTCACGAGGGTTTTATACGTGATATCCGTCGAGACACTATCTATATTATCGTCTGAGAGGATAAGGCTCTGAAGAATATCAATACTATTTTCTTGGTTATAGATGAGTGTTCCCTCTGAATAAATATTGACGAGATAAGAAAGTATTGTTGCTCGATTTCTCTTAATATGAATGGAAAGTTCTGTAGAGAGATTCTGATATTCTTCTATTTTGCTTGTCTTTATATCGATGGAATCTTCTGTCTTTCTGATGCCATCAAGTGTATCATTGATAGCATTATCGAGAGATGTGATAGTCTCTTCGAGAGATCTTCTCCTCGCTGACATGAATTCTTTTTTATTCGTATAGATATTCTCTATCGATTTGAGACGATCTTTGAGTCCTTCGAGTCCATTCATCGTATATTCATGCTTGAGAAGATCGAGAGAGCCACTATGATCGAATGGCAATGATTCAAATAGAAGGCTCTGTTCTTCTTTTTTGAAAGCATCGAGAATACGTCATGAAGTCGTCGTGTCGATCGCTGTGACAAATAAAGGAGAAAGTACAAAGAATGTGACTCCAGAAATGAAAAGAGTTCTATAGCGCATAGTTATATGCTACCATATAACCAAGAAAAATGCGAATAGAGACACTTTTTCAGTGAGAAAATCTCTTGCCTATTCTTGAAAAAGAATCTTTATATAAAAAGAAATCCCTATAATGGTTTCTCTTGGGGAATTGTCTTGAAAAATTCCTCCTTTTTTTTCATCCAAAGAGCTGACTGTCGACAAAGCTTCTGACTATCTTCTGTTTTTTTGAGAAAATTCTTGATTCCTTCTTCGAGAAATATTGTATTCTGACTTCCCTTTACATAGATGATTGTTGGCTTTTCGAGAGCAATAAGTTGCTCATGTATTTTTAGAGAGAGGATACGACTTGATGGATTTGTAAATACAGGAAATACTTGAGCAATGATTGGGCTTACATACTTCTCCATGAGAGGTCAGACAAGGAAGAATTGTACATCCCTCTCTTCATCAATATGCTCAAGTATGTAGGCTGCGAGATCCTTATGAAGATTCTCTGCATGCTCTCATAGCTCTCGCATATCTCAGAGGAAAAAGAGAATTCGATGTGATGGAAGAAAAGGAAGCACGGAATCAATTCCTCGACAAATACTCTCATATCATCAATTATAGCTTCCATCAATAATCACACTCTCACCTTGTCCTCTAAGCACTGATGATCGTCAAGATTCTGGAGAGAAAAGATGGGAATTTTTTCAGATATTCTCAAGATCAAGCCCGAGAATAGATCCGATAGCATAGCATGGGAGGATATTTTCTATCTGATATGCACCAAAACTTGGAAGTGTGATAGGAAACTTCTCTGCTTGTACAGTCACTTCAGCAGATACTCAAGTGAGAGAGAAACTAAAATGTGAAGCATCAATCTCAGACATAGACCCAGTACCATAGTAGAGAGCATCTTGCTCTCCGTAAAGACGAAGTGACTCATGGATAATACATTGTTCTGCATTTCTAAGAATCTTGAGTTTTTCATTTCTATAATTGATGAGTGTACCAAACTGTTCGAGATGATTGGATGCTATAGGAGAGACTATGGCAATATTCGGTGTCGCGATAGAGAGAAGAAAGTCCATCTCTCCAGCGTGATCTATTCCATATTCAAGAACGAGATATTTCGGATATTTTCTTATACAGGCTGTGATTGCCACGAGAAATACCCAGAGCCAACGAAAGGGATTTTTCCCTCCTGTCTTTGCTCCAATAATAGAGAGCGGAAGTCCGTACTCACCATTATAGTGGTATGGAGAGATTCTGACTTCATGAGGATAAGAAAGCTCAAGATAACTCGCTACGTACTTAGTTATAGTTGTTTTTCCGACTGTTCCAGTCACTCAGATAATATATGGACGGTGAATCTGAACGATCATCCGTGCAAAAAAAGCAAGAAGAGAGAGAAGAAGTTTTTGCATAAAAAGAAATTACAGAGACCTCCCTACAATATTTGTAGGATTTCTCAAAAACAAGAAGTCCAAGGCAGAAAAAGTTTTTCGAAATGAGCTTCCTGATATGGAAGTGATTGAGAAACAAATTTTTCTAACGAAGGAATTCGCAGTTTTTCAGAAATCCCTATATTCAGAAGATAAGGAATTGCTCATGAAAATCAAGAAGAAAAGGAAATTCTTCATATTTATTTTTGATTTGCATAAAAGACAAAGTTCCATACAATTTTCTACAAGCAAATTTCTTATCTATTTCTCTATGGCACAAATTGTACAGGGTGATTTTACATTTACCCTCCTTGATGAAATTCAGGTAAAATACTCTGATCTTGTCGAACTTATAGTCTGAAGTGAATCTATCGATAACAACGAGAAGCAATACTGGTTCGATATTCTTCCTTCCATGACGGATGAGCAGATAGATAGACTCTTCAATATTCTTATGACAGAGCGCCGACAACTCGAAGAGCTCAATGTGAAATATCAGGAAGAGATCAAAACACTCAATGAAAAACATCTCATCCAATGGCAATCACTCCAATCTCAGAAAACCAGGGAAAAAGTAGAAGCACAAGAGAAGTCTGATACATCCAAGCAAGACGCCAACGATGCTATCAATATGCTCGATACTCTTTAGTTTCCTATACTCTAAAATTTCACTCGTGTTATCTTCTCTTTCGACTGATATAGTTCGCTATGAATCCTCGTCATGAAAATATCATGTCAGGTCTCATATACTTCATCCACATGAAGGTATTAGTATTTTTTGCATGATACGATCTCCAAAGGAGAATGTTTTGAGTGTCATAGAAGATCATTTTCTTGAGTCGATTTCATCGACTGAATGGAAATATGGTGATGAAGAATCTGATTTCTCCTATGTTACAGAAAAATATAATCATTTTCTTTCCAATATTGCAGAAGAAGATGTACAGAGTATCCATGCTCTATTTGCTGTACAAAGAGGAGTTCATATCATGGTAAGTACTACAGGAAACATGAGTGCTCTTCAGAGAGAGTCCGATGGCACTATAAATCGTATTCATGAAGATACGATTGCACATCACCAATTTGACCTTATTTCAAGTGGAGAGATTGCCATCGAAGGAACACTATTTTTTGTATCGAGTGATATCTCGAACATAGTATGAGATGACTTCTATAATGAAGTTGCTGATCTCGAGAGAGAAAAATTTGAGAGTATTGTCCAGGAGATTCTTACTCGAGAAACAAAAAAAACAATACACATTATCCGTATATCCAATCGTTACCTTCGTGAAGCTGGAAAAGGAGAAAAAAGAAGATGAAGCTCACAAATAGATATACTCAGAAATGGTTTCTTGGAAATCGGCTCTCGCTTAAGTGAGAGTAATCTCTGGAAAAATATACTCTTTTCGATCGAGAAGACTTTCCAGAAAAAGAATACTGCTATTACAATAGGATTTCTCATCATAGGAGTTATTATTTTCTTTGGACTTCTTTCATTCATTATTAGTGCCCTATTTAATGCCACGAATACAAATTCGTATGATGCAAAAAATCAGGTTCTAAAAGCAAAAACTATTATTGATGAGACTCAGAAACTTTCTTCGAATAGAGAAGCGTTCGAAAATTCGATCAAGCAAGCAGAAACTATTCTCACGGAACTTAAGCAAAAACAACTCTATATAAAAGATACTACTGAGCTCAGTGCCAGAATAGAGGCAATGAAGAAGGAAATATATGATATACAGACTGTCGATCTCAAGACACGCAAGAGCATTATGGCCTTCAATGCCACTGATATTTCTCCACTTTGAGTCTATGAATATGGAAAGAAGCTCACACTTCTTGGAAAAGAATGAGCAATAACAGCCTATGCCCCCGGAGAACCATTGCCAAAGATCACTCCATATCCTCCATGAGAAGAAGCAATCGATTATACTGTCACTGAGGATGGGAATTTTCTCCTTCTGACCAAGAATAATAGAATTCTTGCCTCACGAAAGAATGCGGAAGTCACCTATGTGAATGTGACTGGACAGGAATCTTGGGAACTCTCTGATGCGATCCACACTTTCAATGGAAATATTTATCTTACAAACACAAAGGAATGACAACTGTATAAGCATAAGCCTGGAATGAATGGATTCTCACAAAAAACTCCTGTTTTTACAGCCCCTATTACTGGTATCAAGGAAGTTGGAATCGATGGAGGATTCTATGTGATGACTGATTCGCAGAAAATTTTCAGGATTATGAATGTAAAATGATATACACAAAGTGGTATTACTCTCAATAAAATACCTGGAGAATACAGTGTCGGAAAAAATAATAAGAATGTATCACTCATTCTTCAGAATAATCTCAAATACATCTACATACTTGATGGGAATCGTATATGGATATTCGAACCTGATACCAAAAGATTTCAAGATATTCGTTCTTGGAACTATATAGCACAGATGGAGTTGAATACTACAGAAGAGATACGGAGTATAGCAGCCCCTCGTGATGGCACTCTTTATGTCGTCACAAATCTTGGTGTCTATGATATCAATTTTGAATTTGTTGATAATAATATTATTCTCAGATCCTA
Source organism: uncultured Candidatus Altimarinota bacterium (assembly GCA_963763105.1). Lineage (GTDB taxonomy): Bacteria > Patescibacteriota > Gracilibacteria > BD1-5 > UBA2023 > JAGOMW01. The sequence goes on from CAVXMT010000001.1 coordinate 14,793, forward strand.
ACCTTCTTCCGTTCGTGTTTCGTAATCATGGAATTGTCCTACATTTACAAAAAGTTCGAGATAGACAGACTCGAATTATTTTTTTTACTGAAGACTATGGGAAAATAACTGCATGGGAAAATGGGAAAAATCTCCGCAGTAGTGGAAGTATTGGTGATATCTATATTACACGAAAGTGATGACATAATTATTTGAAAGACTTTGAAGTAAAAAAAACTATCTTTCAAGAAAACTGGAACTATAATGAGACGCTTGCTTTTCTGCAGATCATTCAAACTCTCTATGAAGCACTTCCTGAAGGTGTAGCATACCAATCTATTTTTCTTGATCTCAGAGAACTCATATACTCTCTGGAAAAAATCTGAATCAGATATCAAATACTTCTCCTTCTTCATATCAGAATTCTCAAAAAACTCTGATATCTCCGAAAAGAACTCTTCCTCTCTAATTCGAAAAATAGGTATATATATGAAAATATTGATATTTCTGATATAAAAAATATACTCACATCTTCTTCTCTAGATGAAACAAATATCCATCCTATAGAAAAATCTATAATCGAAGCTCGTCATACGTTTCTCCATGGAGCATAAAATATTCATTGTACCTGGTCACGCTCCAATATTCTCTCACTTCTAGATTATGTTATTTTTTTTCTTTTTTCTCTTTGGTACGATCTTTTGAAGCTTCTCTACTGTTCTCATAGAACGATGGCATTCAGGAAAATGAGGTATTATGTTTGGTCGAAGTGAATGTCCTCATTGTGGACACCGGCTTTCTATGATTGAGCTTATACCCATTCTCTCATACATATTCCAGAATGGAAAATGTCACTCCTGTAAAAGAAAAATATCTCTATTTTATCCTCTTGCGGAAATTATTTTTTGAATACTTTTTCTTATAGTATGAATATTCATACTTCGTTCTTGAATGGAGATTATATCTCTCGGATCTTGAATTCTATTTTTTCTTACATTCACGACATGACTCTATATTCTCTATGATGCTCGCTATATGGAGATACCTGATCAGATAATGATTCCTGCCATATATCTATATACTACTATTCTCATAGTATGACTTTTCATACCTGAGGTAACTAACTGGATTTTTGATTTCTCTACCTATTATGATATTCATTCCCTCGTGAGAGATCACTTTATTGCCGCCGTCTCAATATATACACTTTTCTATATCCAGATATTTATTCCTGGATCTTTCTTCTTACTGAAGAATGGAAGAAAAAAGGAAATCTTTGATCTTTTTCTCTCCTATTTTCTTTTTCCGATTCTTCTTCCTCTAGAATTCATAAGAAAACCTAAGAAAACTCATTCTGAGGAAAAAGAAGAAGATGAGATTCCTTCTTGGATTGGTGGTGGCGACCTTCGTATTGCGCTCTTTATCGGTATCACCCTCTGAAGTATGCACAGTTTTTTTGCACTCGGAATTGCTTATATTATCGGAAGTTTCGTAGGGATTTTTCTTCTTATCAAGTGATGACGAAAGAACTCTCAGATATCGTTCTGACCATTTCTCTGAATTGGATGGATTCTCGCTATTCTTTTTCATGATCAGATTATCACAATTCTACAAGCTTTCTAGGAAGAATAGTTTAATTAGGAAAATATAAAAAACTATTTATTGATACTATGTCAATTCTTTTTCTCTCGAGGATACTCTTTTTCTCTCGACATAGAGAAAAAGAAACATATAATTCGCTAGATTTTTTATTCTCTTTCTTATATAAATATGGACGACCAGAAAATAAAAGCTCTCAGGGACCTTATCCATTCAGCACAGAATTCGATTTACTCAGCAAAAAAAATACTCAATAGTCTTCTCTGAGAAGAAGATGAGAATGATCTTGACCTCAACATGGACTGACTCTCAAGCTATAGTAATGGCAATGAGAAAGTTGTCGAATGAGTGTTTACAGGAGAATCTATGCTCTGATCTGATGGAAATATCTACCCTATTCCTCAGAATTATGCTTCGAAGTCTCTTCTTGTACAATGAAGTAAGCTCAAGGCAATTATTCACACAAATGGAAAAATTCTCTATAAGATAATCTGAGAAATTCCTTTTGAGAGTAAGGTCGGAATAATAACCAAAAATGGGGAGAAGTATGAGATCACGACAGATTCAAAAACCTACAACGTCCTTCTTGCAGCGATTACTTTTCACCATTGTTCTGTCGGCGATACTGTCAGTATACGTGTTCCTGAATGAAAAGATGCGACATATGCTGTCATCGAAGCTATTGTACCAAAAGCATAAATATCTACTCCTACTTTCTACTCTCTTTCTATGCGAACCTCAAACTACCGAACTTCAAAAAATCAAAAATCTCTCCCATGGAAATGGATATTAGCCATTATAGCGATTGGTCTTGTATTTTTTCTCAGTAAATCTCTTTGAGATTCTTCCAGTGAGGAAAAATGAACATTTCTCAGAGTCACTCCATGAAGTGGTGGACAGGTATCAATCCTTTCTCTCGGATGAAAAAAGAGAGAAATAGAATGAGAATGAAAACTCTATAGTAGTGACGCTTCTCTTTCCATTGCTGCATGATCGGCTACTATTTGAGATGATACCATTACACTCTTTATGGATAAATGAGGAGAACTTGCTTATAAATCTCTCTCAGGAAATGTTCGGTCTATAGATATATTGCGTTGAAGATCATGGATTGAGCCGAGAGCAGATTTCGAACTCAATATGAAGAATCTCAATGCAAAAATGAAGTCAGGGGATATTATCTTAGCTGAGCAACAGACTCAAGTATACAGCATACTCTATGCACTCAAATGAGATATAGCAATAGAGTCTTCTGGTCGAAATTATATTTTGCCTGCTGGAAAACGTATCATGGTATCGCAGTCAGATCTTGCAAATCCATGAACAACTCTTGAAAGTCTCGCTGGAACTATAGATAATGGAATTCGTCAGAATCCATTCTTTATCAGTCACAATTGAGAGGGTCTTCTCTCAGAAATCACGAAAACTACCTGAACTCTAACCTGATCTTCTCTAAGTGGTACAAAAATCTTAGAAGAAAATACAAAATTTCTTGAAATAGTAAATCCAGTCGATGGCTCCATCGTCTCTACGGATCTTGTAAATATTGAAGGGAAAGTTCTCTCGAAGGATGTGAAAAAAATTGTAGTAAATGGAAAAGAAGCGACAATAAGTCCTGTCAATGAATCTTTTTCTATAAAATGATTTCCGATAACATCGAATATGACAGATCTCGTGTATCGAGCTTATGATGCCTGAGGAAATGTTCTTGAGCGCTCACTCATCACAGTCTATAACAAAAGTAAAACAAGTGGCACAGATAAGCTTGTTCCAACAACATTTCCAAATTGAGACAAAGAATTTCGTATTATAAGCCCTATCGAAAATCCCTATAAAACTACAAAGAGTGCTGTCACTGTCTCTGGTGTTGTTCCAAAAAATAGTGTAGAATATATTACTGTGAATAATTTTCGATTGAAGAAATTTGTTGCGAATAGTACAAGTTGGTATTACTATGCCAATGTAGGATATGAGACCATGAAAGATGGATTCAATCTTTATGAGATCAAATTCTACTCTGCCAATGATACCCTTCTCTCAACACAACTTTTCACGATCATAAAAGATTCTAAGAGTGTATTATCTGGAGAACAATAATCGAAGAGCTCTATGAATTCTATATATCATCTCGCAAGAAATCGCACCTGAGCAACGATGATCGAGCTTATTGCTGTCATGGCTATTATGGGTCTAGGTATTGGAGCACTCCTTCAGACGCTCGGATGAGGTATATACTATGCGAAAAATACTGAGGATAATATCAAGGCAATTAATATCGCCCGTGAATGAATTGAGTGAATGATCAATATTCGTGATACCAATTGGCTCAGGTTTTCGAGTGATAAGACGAATTGTTGGAAAACAAAGGATTATGATGTGACCTGTATAGGAAATTCTACACCACCTATTATATGAAGCTGATCATATACTCTCTCTCCTCGAAATGGAGTATGGTTCCTCTCTGGAACATCTTTTATAGACTTCTCAACAAATTGGGCAGGGTACAAAGATGCTTTCAAAGTCTGATTCGATGCTGAATGATTCTATACTCAGACTGGTGTATCTTCGACTCCTTGCTCATCATATACCCAGACAGGCTGTCTTACAATCTTTGCTCGTGAGATTGTGGTGAACACCTTTGGAACATGAACTTTGAATATTTCAAGCATTGTCCGCTGGTATGATAAGCGACCTCAAAGTGTTATCTTAAATTCTACGATTACAAACTGGAAATCAAATTTCTAGAAGAAATCACTCAGAAACTGAAAACCATCTCTCTTCATAAGAGAGATTTTTTATTCTTTTCCAAAATTTGCCAATATTAAAATAATATGATATGCTTACATCAAATCTGAAAAATAAATACAAAGTACTATGTTTAATTCTTCTTTCTGGCTCTCTCGATCGGTAATGATTATATGGACATGCAACTGTATCCTTGCTATGGGTATAGCTGTGAAGCAAGTCTGGATACCATATATGGAAGCCTGAACTGACACTTATACGAAGATATTATCCGATCCATTTGATGGAACTACTATGCCGATTGCCTATATCCCAGATTGGACCAAGACAGCTAATCAAGATAAATCGAAACGATTTGAGGATATTTCTATTAGTGAGTATCTCCTTGTTCCATTTTATGATCCGATTACTCTCCTTGATATAAATAATCCAGCAAAATCATCTACAATTCTTCACTATACATATATAACACCATATATGGGTAATTATAAGCTCGACTACCGTGAATATGCAGGATGACATCTTGGTGTCGATATACGGGCTCCGATTGGTACGCCAGTACTTGCTATTGCAAATGGTGTAGTCATAAGGACTGTTGAGGCAGATAGCACTGGAAATCGATTTATCGTCATACGTCATGATTGAATAGCTATAAATGGAACAAAAACAAGTATTTATTCATGATACCTTCATCTTTCAGAAATCCTTGTGAAAGGGGGTACAAAGATAAGAAAATGAGATATGATTGGTCGTGTTGGAATGTCTGGGATAGCCACTACACCCCACCTTCATCTTCAGATAGATATGAGTGACGCACCTTTTCATCCGTACTGGCATTTTACTTCTGCAGAATCAAATGCTGCTGGAGTAAGTTTTTATGATGCGATCAATATTGGTCTCAATAAAGATAAAGCTGAAAAATATACGATTAATCCAATGACATTTATCAATAGCTATCTTGGTGGCCTTGATATTCTATCCTTCTCAAGTGCTCCAAAAGAGCCAAAGAGTACAATAGTGTGAACTACAATCACAACGAGTACTTCTTTCACAGCTTCAGAAGATCAAGAAATCGATCTTTGTGGGAAAAAGCAGTATAGTGATGTAAATACGAAGAGTTCATTCGGAAAAACACTTTCTACTCTTATGGACAAGAAATGCCTCTTTAGCGATAGAGATAAGATATTTGGACTCAAGGACATTGTGACAAAACGTGAAGCCGTAATAAATATTATGAAATTCTATAATATTGCACCTTCTTCATGAACAAGTCACTTTCTCGATATTCCTATTGGTGATAAATTCCAATGATATGCTCTCGTTGCCTACAGAAAAGATATTCTTGATGGAAATTATGCCTATCCAGAAAGAATACTCTCCCGAGAAGAATTCATAGAACTTCTCACAAAGATAGGAAAACCTGAAAAAAATCCATCTCAGATGAAAATATATGGAGATGTCGATCCAATGAATCCAAATTATCAGAGTATACAAGATTATGGCTTCATGATACATGCAAGATGAGGAAAATTTTATCCGAAAACTCTTCTTACCCGATGAGTAATGGCACAGATACTATCGGGAATTCCTGAAAAAAAGTAGATTTTTTGGAGAAAATATATAAAGTATAGGTACAAATATACTACTTTTACTTAAGGATAAAATTTCCTTTTATACTTTCTACCTTTCTTTTATGTCTTCGCAAAAAATCATCTTTATAGCCATCATAGGACTTCTCACGCTTGGATTTATTTTCGGAATATGGAGCCTATCACAAAAAGGAGCAAAAGATAAAGTATGAAAAGTCGATACTCTCTCGGTATGGGTCGTATGAAACACTTCTGAACAGTATGATACACTCTTCTCAAAATTCTGAGAATATGCAAAAGAATATGCAAAAACAAAAATAGAAGTACGTGTATTTTCTGACTATGCTCAATATCAGAGAATTCTTCTGAGCGTTCTTGCTGATGGAAAGTGACCCGATATTTTCATGATTGATGCTAATGCTGATGATGTCCTTGCGACAAAAGTAGAACCAATTCCTGAAGACATAATAAATCTTGATAACTTTGAGAAGAAATATGAGGATATTTATCTTCCACTCTTATCCAATACTGGAGGAAGCGGGAATCCTAAGAAATACTTACAGTGAGCCCCTCTCGGATATGAGACTCTATGAATTTTCTATAATAAATCTCTTCTCCGCTCGCTTCCAAAAACCTGGAATGAAGTGGAAATAATGTATACCGATGGCATTGTGCCAAATACTTTCCCAACAAATGTAGGAATGTGACCTCGATATACACCATACGCTACTGATATTATTGCATATTTTATGGCAAAATCTGGAATGAATAGCTATGATGGAAATTCGAGTAGTCAAGGCCTCGAGGAATATCTCTCTTATGAAAATTCTCCACTTATTTCCAGTCCACCAGACACTGTAACTTCGGAAGTAACAGGACCGAATACGCTCAAGAGTCTAAAATCAGAAATGGATGATAAAAAACTCACAACTATAGATCTTTTTATGCGATGACGTATTGCTTTTGTTGTATGATATCCAAGTCTTATTCATGAGATCGAGAAAGCAAAGAAACGTGCTGGGAATGATGCTGTCGACGCACTTATATTGACAGAGGGACTTCCCCAAGACTCACTCTCCAAAGACCATATAAATATAGCTCGATATAGCTATCTCTGAATCTCGAAAAAAACAGAAAACCCAATAGCATGAGCAAAGCTTCTTGCATACCTTATGACTGAAGAAGTCCAATCCAAGGCCCAAGATATTTTTCCGCTTCTCATATCTCCACTCAGAGCACTTTCTATAAATGCGAAAAATACTTCTCTCTCCCAAATATTCGCACGGACAAAGATGGATGCATTTATTCCTGAAAGTACTGACAAGCTTACAGTATTCCACTATGGAATCAAGAGTGAATTTGAAAGAATATTTTCAGAAGAGATTGACAGAAATGAAAAAATAGATATTAATAACCTAATTACTCGCATTACTACTATTATCAAGTGTGAACTTGAGAGTATAAAATCAGATACTCTCAGTAAAAGTTGTGAAAAATCTGAATAACAAGTTTTTCCTCAGGAGAAAATGTACAATATTTGCATATTTTTCATCTATCTGATAGTATAGTTTCATCCTGACTTTTATATTATGTATTCTTTTCTACTTTCTCTAAAAACTTTGGTCATATCTATTATCCTGAGTGCTATGCTCTGGATACCAGTATCATATGCTTGATCTTGTTGGTTTGACTGGGCACAACCATGATGTAATAATTGAGAAATCCAATATTGTACCAATGGATCCTGCACACTCTCTGGTGGTCTAGTTGTTACTGATGTGGCTTCTCAGGGATTATTTACGAAAAAAACTATCGCGCAGTATACTCAAGATGTCGTGAAATATCTTCTTGGATTTGTCACACTTGTATGAGTCATCTATGTCATATATGCTGGATTCCAGATAATGACAGGAGCGTGAGATGATGAGAAGATGAAAAAAGCTCGTCAGACTATTATATATGTCCTTATAGGAATAATAATCATGTGGCTTGCATATGCAATTATAAGCCTTATTATCAAGACGGTAACCGTACCATAATACTTTCATATTCTTAGTATCTTTTCATGAAAACCCTACGAAATCTCTCATCTCAATTCTTCCTTATTCATATCCTTGTATTCCTATTTATTGGAACAGGGATAGTTTACTGGAATATCAATACAGGGTATAATGTTTCTGCAGCATATACTGAAAGTGATAACGATACTTTTGCTACTTATAAAACTAAGATAGAATCATCACTTCAAGATTTAGAGAGGGATTTCAGAGTCAATGGAAGTGTCACAGATACAGCAATATCCAATATCCGATCTCTCGTACAAGAGGCATATATTCGTCTTCCAGATACTCCAGGCGATGCTGAGAAAAATAGTACGATGAAGAAATGAGTCGACCTCTATCTTGATCTCGCGGAAAAAAATAAATCAAGCCAGACACACATCTCAAATGCTATTTCACAAACTTGAAAATTTATAAATGAAGTAAAGATAAAGCAAATAGAATGATCTATTAGTGCAAATCCCAATCAATGAAATGTACCACTGACATCTTCTTTTCTTGCGAATGCCAAAGATCCTTCATGAGTCAATATAGATAATAATAATTATATCTGGTGGATGCGCGAGAATGGCGGGTATCGAAGAGAACTTCAGCGATGACCAACTCTTACACATACATTCTCAAAAGAATGAAATTATCAAATATTTCTTGACGTCATTTCTGGAAGTAGAAACAGTAAGTGAAAAACCGATGTACTTCCACTTTCTACCTCTCAAGATATCATCGTACTTCCTCGTCTTGGAAATATCATCCTTCTCGTCAATGGCGTCAATGTCAGTAATCTTGATAAGATTAAGATAAATCCTACCCTTGGAAAAATCGGAATTATTTTTGATGCTACAGCATCACGAGCCGTAAGTAATGGTACAATACAAAAAACAAAATGGGATTTCTGAAACGATAATACTCTTGAATATGATGGAAGTCCTATTATAGAGAGACAACTTTTTGTGAACCAAAAAAGTTATAAGGTCGTCCTCGAAATCACAACCAACCAATGACAAACCTTTAAAAAAGAGCTTCAATTGATTGTTCAAGATCCATCTGCAGTTATTAGTAGTGAAAAAGATACTGGATTTATCGGTGAGGAATTTCGTATGTCTGCGAAGTCACTTCTCTCAAGCTCAAATAATGTAGAATATTCTTGGCAAGTATCAGATACAACTTCGTGAGAAAAACCACTCATATCACAAGAATGATCGGCATTCTCATACAAATTCACAAAAGTATGACAATACATTGTATCACTGACTGCGCGAAATGCTAATGGAAATATAGATAAGGATTCTCAGATTATCACTATAGAATCCCATGAACCTGTCATCAATCTCGATTCACCAAAACCACTCAGCACTGAAAAGCCAAATACAATGATATTCGATGCATCTCGAAGTTTTGATCCAGATACAAATAGTTCAAAAAATCTTTCTTATACTTGGTATATTGATAAAGAAAAAGTATCACTTGATAATATTACTAAAGATGGGGCTCTAGGAACCTATACATTTTCTGAAAAATGAACACATACTGTTTCTCTTACGGTTGCAAATATCTATGGAAAAGTGAAGACTGTCGATAAGAGTTTTGATGTAACTTCGACACTTACTGTCGCTATGAATATTTCTCCTCGTGCAGCAGCTATTGGAACTTCAGTAGGCTTCCAGGCAAGAGCTCCTCGTGCCCGATTTTTCGAATGGAATGTCGGAGATGGATCTCCAAGCATCAATGGAACTACTGACAATATAGTGCATACCTATCAGAAAACCTGAGTATATTCTGCAACACTCACTGTAAAAAACGGTGATGGAAGCGAATCAAATACCATAGAGAGAAAAGTCTATGTCACTGATGCAAATACTCCATTTGCTCTTATTGATATACGAAATTCAAGTAATACCGCTATAGAAGATGCAACTGCTTGTTCTGGAGTAGGAGCATTTCAGATCAATCGTGCTGAAAGTACAACTATCGATGGAGGAAATTCTATTAATACTGATGGAAACTCTTCAGGACTCTCCTATACATGGAAATATCTTGATCGCATAAAAACATGATCTTCATTCTCAGAGAAGTTTACTGAACTCGGGTGCTTCCCTATCGAACTCACTGTACGAAGTGATAAAAACGGTGCAAGTCATACAAGTAAGCGTTACGTCCAGATAAAAAATATCATACCGAAAATTACTTCTATCGATGCAAATATTGATCCAACAAAGAAAGATAGCCAAAAAATAATTGTCACAGTCACTGCAAATGGTGCTCGCGATGAAGATGGAGTGATTACTTCATATATTTGGTATTATACAACAGAGAGTGATCCTGAGCCTCAAAATGTACGTATTACTCAAAACCCGAAAACTACATTCATAGTACCAAATGTCACAGAAAAATATAAATTCTGAGTTATTCTCGAAGATAATGATGGTGCAAGAGTAAATAGTGCGGATATTATTACCGATCAGTCTCCTCTGCTTATCGCCAATGATAATGCGAATATCAATATGCCACTTATTTCCCTTTCGACACCAAAGACTCAGATTTTGACAGATGAGCCAATAGAATTCAATGTAAGTGCAAAAAATATCCTCGGAACTGATATTACATCAAAAAGTGAATATCAATGGGATTTCAATGGAGACGGAAAGATAGATAAAAAAACGACTGAACCAAAGGCAAGCTACATTTATAAATCTTCATGAAAATATACAATGAAGGTAAAAGTAACCTATAATGGTACTTCAAATACTAAATATCAGCTTATTACTGTCAAAAATGAGCTCAAAGCGAATGTACAATGATATCGACATTGAGATTATGTTTATCTTCTCAATACGAGTCAATGAACCTATGATGGAGCTATTTGGAAGATAGGAGAAAGGACTTCAGAATCTCTCTATGGAATCTCTATACCTGCTGCGAGTATGATGAGTGGATCTTCTCAGCTTCTTACAGTAAATGCTGGAGATAGTGAGACATCAAGCATCGAGATCACTCCTTCTGTGATACAAGACATTACTGATGGGTCTGGTAGTGAAGGGATATCTATACAGACATACCCTACAATGTCATGAGATACCATCACGCTTAAGTCTCGATGAGATAAGCTTCTTTTGGGTGCTTTTGGAAATGATGGAACACAATACAGTATTGATACAGATACAAAAATAGATAGCGACCTTGATGGAATTGGTGACAATGATGCAGACAATAAGAATTCTCCTTCATATACAGATGGATCAGTCTATATGATAGATGGTTATGCCGATTCGAAAGTACGAGATCATCAGATAAAATTAACGATCATGAAAAATGGTGTTGTTCTTTGATCACGCACTATTAATGTTCTACTAGATTATATTATTGATATATCAAAGAATACTCCTTCGGATATATCTGGAACATGAAGCGAGTGATTTAGTACCACTGATAAAGCAAACCTCGAAAAGCTCCAAGGAAAAATACGAACTCTTGACTCAGGAGATCGTATCGTACTAACGCAAGACTATAATATTCTTATAGAATGATGGGATGATATTCATGATCGTACACAAGGACTTCTCGATATTCAAAAGTATATAAATGAAAGTATTACGATCGCTGAAGCAAATAAGGTGGAACTTTCCGGTCTCATTGATACTATTCTTGTCGGAGATGCGCAGGCAACCAATGAGATCACTGTAGCAAGTCGAGTTATTGACTGACTCATAAAAATAGGAAATCCAAATAGAGATTTTCTTATCGAGCGACTTGAAAAGATCAAGACACATCCAGGGAATCTCAGTGAGAACAAAATCCTTGGAAAAGAAATTCTCGAGAAAGTACAAGCTGATACAAGTATGTCAAATGAAGATAAACTTATTATTCGAAGTCAAATGCTTGTGATAGTCAATGGTGGACAAGAAAGCGTGTCTACAGAAGATACGGCAACTATTGTAGATAAAACATCTTCTGGTGGTGGAATCTTAGGCTTTATAGGAAGTATCGTGAAGATATTCTTTGTTATTCTTGGGGTGCTTTTCATCCTTTTCTTGATTGTATATATTATTTATCGAATCACCCGAAAATGAAGTGATATGGGCTTTCAGGACTTTATTATTGATTCAATCACTCACTGAAAAAAGAGTTGAGATCGGTCAGATAAAGATACTACAATTGTCGTAGCTCCAGCAACAGAGAGATCTATCGAAATAAGTCTCAACAAGAATGAGCTCACACCCAAAGTTGTTGATCCACTCGAGACACTCTCTGGTGAAGCAATTCTCATAAAACCTGTAAATGAATTCTCTTATTCCCCAGAACCACTTCCATCAAATGAAATAACAGATACTACAATTGAGAACCCAATACATCAAGTAGAGCTTACAGATGCTTCATCGACTACTGTAGAAAATCATACTATTCCTGATTGGCTCAAGCCAATACCTAAGATTGCCATTACAGATGATTCAATAATTGTTCCTAAGATTATAGTTACCAATGATCCATTGTGAGAAGACTGATCTCAACATACTTCAGATGAAAAAAATACTTCTGTAACCTCAGAGAACATTCAGACTTGAGAAAAAAGTGAAGAAGAAAAAACTGAAACAAGTATCCTAGAAAAGAATGAAGCTGAGAAAATGATTGATCCTCTACCACAAGATACTACTATTATTCCTGATTGGCTCAGAGAGACTAAGCCAGAAATAGAGAAAAAAAATATCCCTAAAGATACTGATGATGTATCAGAAGATACATTAAATGATGATCCTATGCAGCAAATATCTCCTGCTAGTACAGAACTTCCTGATTGGCTTCGTGATTCTGCAGAGATAAAGATTCAGGAAAAAACAAAGAAGAAGGTACCTGTAAAAAAGAAAGCAGTAAAGAAAATACCTAAGGTAGCAGATAAAGCCGTTTACTCAGATACTGATATTCCTGATTGGATTAAGTAAACAAATTCCTCTTAGATGGGGATTTGTTTGACGAAAAGTCGTTTTCAATATACTGAAAGAAAGATTCCTTATCTAAAATTCTTATGACAGAACCTCTCTCTTCAAAACCAGATACATCTCAACCATGAGAAAATATCAACACTACGCCAGAAAAGAAATCTCTCCTTGCTGATATTATAGAGGCTTCTAAAAAAGTGTCAGTAGAGCCTTCTCTAGATTGATCTTCCCATATTCCTACACTATGAACTCAGTCATGAGCTCCAAAAAAACCAAGAGAACCAATTTCTATGGCAACTTTTCTAAAGCTCATAGGATCTCTTCTTTTTGTTGCTATCATATTCCTTGGAAGTTTCTTTGCATATATAGCATTCAATCCTGATCAAGCACTGTTTTTTGTAAATACATTCAATATCAATCCCAATGATGTACAGGATCTCCTGAAAAAACTTATCAACGGAAGTTTCTGATTTATTATGGTGATTCTCTCAATTGTCTGGATCATTAGTCTTTTTCGAGCATTCTGGACACCAAAAGAACTCAAAAGAAAACGGCTTCTTTCATGGTTAACAGCTGGAAGTGTTGGAATTATTCTTTTTTCGATTCTTACTTTTTGGGCATATCTTTTCAGTGTTGTATGAGCAACCGATTATTCAAATCCTGGATGATCTATACTCATATATGATCAGGATCAATATAGTCGAAAACAATATCGAGATTGATCTCGTATTTACAATACGACGAATATTATTGGACCGATCAATATATTTTTCGATATTCGGCCAAATGCTCTGCAAATCGCAAAAAATAATCTTCTCACCATAGATGAATATAATATAGATTTTGATGGGGCAAATTGTGGTGATGGAAAATCAGTAATGAGCTGAAAAGATCCAGCAAATGAACAAAGTCTTGTGTGTAGTTTTGATCAAATAAAACCATATAATATTCGTGGTATTTATAAATGAAGAGATAGGCTCGGTGAAACTAAAGAAGTTGCTATCAATATGCCTGCCATAGAAATACGTGGCTTGGTCGATATAAAGAACCAAACAAATAATCGATGAGAAAAAATTATCACTCTTGATGCTACAAAACTCAAAAAACTTGGTACTCCAAGCTGGATTTACGAGTCATGAAAAGAAGTAACCGAATCAAGTATTACAGAACCTGTTTCTTCTATACCTCAAGCTGTTTGTCTGAAGGTTTTTGAGAAAAATGGATGTGATCGAGTTTTTATTTTGGAAGATAAAAATAATCTCTCCATAGAATGATCAATCGATGCTCTCCAGGATCCAGTAGAAAGTCGTCTTTTCCATCTTTCACTCAGTTGAATATCACTCAATCCAAATGAAATCATCAATATAGAATGGCTCTTGAATAATCAAAGTATTATCTGTACACGATGATCAGAGCGTTGTGATTATACATTCCCATCGTATGGAAAAGTCATAGTAAATGTGACTATAGAAATGGCCAATGGGAAAAAATATGCCTTTGAGAAAGAGCTCAATATAACAGAGCCTCTGAAAATTGTCCGTCATATAAAAGTGACTGATAAGAATGGCGTTCTTCTCAATGAAGAGAATACTTATGATAAAGAACTCAAAGCATATGTGTTAAAAAACATTGTTATACCACCAGGAACCCTCACGTTTGATGCGAGAGATGTTGTATCGGTAAACCCTGGATATTCTCTCGATACTGTCCTCTGGAAGATCTCAAATGGAAAAATGAACGAAGAACGAAGAGGGACAAAGATTGATATTGAATTCAATCAATCTCTTCGCTATACAATAGAGGGAATCTATACTTTCAAAAAACTCAGCAATAGTGGACAAAGTGAATGAGAAATGGTCCAAGATACTGTGATAATTGATATAGAGCGAAAGAGTCTCATGCCGCGTATGGATATCAGTATGACTTCAGACTATGTTCCAAGTCTTGTCACCGTTGATGCATCTCAGTCAGAATCACAAAATGGAGAAATTAAGAAATTTATATTTAATTTTGGTGAAGGTAAGCCTGATGCAGAATGAGATTCTATACAACAATATGAATATACTACATCTGGAGATAAGACAATCACTCTCACAATAATTTCTCAGAGTGGAGAAAAAACATCAATTAAAAAATCTATTGTCTTCAAAGACCAAGTAAAAAATATAGACTTTCTCCCAAGTCTCACTCCATGAAGCTCAGGAAATCCTATCGATTTTGATGCAAGCGGAACCAATGGACAAATAGAAGACTATATCTGGAATTTTGGCGACAATACACCTGTCGCGCATGGATACAATGTATCACATACATATGCAAATCCAGGGACATACAACATTACTCTCACTGTAATATATACAGATGGAACTCAGAGAAATATAAAAAAACCATACCCTGTAGAATAATATTTCTAAAAAATCCTCCATTAAATGGAGGATTTTTTGAATGAGGAACTTATTTCGGACGAACAAATGTTCCTATAATATCTTCGGAAGCAATCTTATCAATATCTTCAATACGACAGACATAAATGGGCATTCATTCATCGTTTGCAAGAGCAATAGCTGCCTGATCCATTACCCGAATATCTTTCTGGAGAACTTCATGAAGAAAAAGTGTATCATGTCGAATAGCATCAGTATGTTTCTTAGGATCTTTGTCATAGATTCCATCGACCTTTGTTGCCTTCACAACGACATCACACTGGAGTTCAAGGGCACGAAGAATAGCACAAGAATCAGTGGTAAAATACGGATTTCCTGACCCTCCGACCGAAATAACTACTCTTCCCTTCTCGATATGACGAAGAGCTCGTCGCCGAATAAAATCTTCTGCCACTCGTTGCGTCGGTATAGCACTCATTACACGGACATCTACTCCTTCATGTTCGATTGCCTCACCTATAGCAAGACCATTTATGATAGTACCAAGCATGCCCATATTATCTCCCGTCACACGATCAAATCATCCAGCCTCGAGCTCAATACCACGAAATATATTTCCTCATCAGACAACAATAATAATCTCAAGCTTCTCTTCTTGTACAAGATAGACAATTTTTTTGGCGAGAAATGCTAAAAAATTTGGATCAATACCATATCATTGTACTCACTGAAGAGCTTCTCATGAAAGCTTGAGAAGAATACGTTTCGGTGTATGATATTTTTTCATAATGAATTGAGTAGAGAAAGAATTAAAAAAATTAGCCAAGAGTGACTAATTTTGTGTAGAGGAAGAAAACGACAGAGAACGCAAGAACAAGAACAAAAAGTATGGCAAGTCCAAGAATTGCTGAGTTTCTTTTTGTGATTTCTTTTTCTAGAAATTCGATCTTATTTCCAAGTCAAGTGGCGTCAGTATCTGATTTCAGTTTTGCAGATTCGAGGAGAAATGTTGTCTTTCTGTACTCTACCAGAGGGATAGCACTCTTAAGCTCTGTCTCTACCTTCCCAATTCGATAGGAAAGATCCTGAATTATTTCATCTTTCTTTGCAATAGTCTTTTGTGCATCAGAATAAAGTGTGGCAAAATTAGGAAGTTTTTCTTTCTTTGGATCAATAATCTCTCATGATGAGGGATTTGTATGTAGGGTATCATTCGTATCCAATATTACAACATAATCCTCATTTGGAAGAGAAGCGTCTCATGTCATACGGAGACTCTCGATATCATCTTCATCGAGAAACATCTTCTTTCCAATGCGCTTTGTGTGTATTTTCCCAGATTTTATGTGACGATCGACAGTACGTGTCGATACAGAGAGTCGTCGAGCTGCCTCGACACGATCAATAGTAAATGCCATAAATAAAAAAATACGCTACAAAACGTAACGTATTCTATAAAAATGTGAGTGAATTGCAAGAGAAAGAATGGTAGAACAAACAATAGTGGAAGATTATAAGAAAATAGATTGACAATTATATATAATATATATTATATAATTATATTTATGGCAATTCTTCACTTCTGAGAACATCATAAAGATGCTCTTCAGTCCTCACTTCTTGAGTTTACTGAACAATTTGGTTCAAAAGCATGAATTCTTGAATTCTTGAGAACTTTTCCAGATTTACAGGAATATATTCTATCATGATTCTCTATAAATCATGAAACCTTGGCATATTGAAGTATTCCTAACCTACCAGCAGACTTTCAGGAAATAGAAAAATCTCTTATTTATAGATCATCTCATCCTGACGATCATAGGGGGTATATAGGAATGTTACCAACGATTCTTTCTCGACGCTATGCTGAAGTGACTATACGATCGGCATACCAGATAAGTAATCATGATCTGAATATGGCAAAAGTGTATAATGCACTTGCCTACTATCAATATTCAAAGAAAGAAAAATCTTATGATAGCCATGACTTTTCTGTTGAATGATTTTATAATCTGCATTGATATCCTTTATCAGATCCTTGGCAAGAATATCAAACACGAGAAGGTATTCCACGAGAATATTCTGATTTTATTGATATCGGTCCATATTGATATCATATAGACTATTATAAACTTTATAAGACACTCTTAGAAAGAGTAAAAAGTGGCGAAGATGCTACAGATTATTCTGAAAAGGCT
This sequence comes from uncultured Candidatus Altimarinota bacterium, assembly GCA_963763105.1. Taxonomy (GTDB): domain Bacteria; phylum Patescibacteriota; class Gracilibacteria; order BD1-5; family UBA2023; genus JAGOMW01. The sequence goes on from CAVXMT010000001.1 coordinate 32,278, forward strand.
CAATGAGTTACTAACTACAAATGATGGAATTATAGAGAAATGATAAAGAGGATTCAAACGAGTATCAAAACAAGTATATGATATAAAGAGAATACTTGACTTCGTGGAAAAGAACAAACAGGAATTTATATACAACCCGAGGTTCTTCCAAATGGATGAACAATGTGAGGAATATATGAAAGTCCACATAAGAAATGAGTATATATTATTACATTTCATACTCCAACTATTGAGAGTGAAAAACAAAGAAACAATCCAGATTGAGTATATGCTTTTTCTGATATACCAACCAGTATTATCTATGATTCAGAAACTTGAGAAATTAAAGAAATTGAATGAGATTCCTATAGAAGATGTTGATTTATACCAAAAATAATTGAACTCTACAAAAGAGTAAAAGAAAAGAATATCTTTTGAGAAGACTATTCTTTTCATATGGAGTTTTGATTTAATGGAAATAAACCTTTAATTTATCAAGTTCGTCAATTCTCTCCGTATCAAGAAGCAGGTTTTAAAGTGGATAGCTCATGCTTTTGAAATTATATAATTCGATGAATTACTGACGAAGTATGAGAAAGAATCACAATTACCCTCCTTTGAGGCTATAGTAGTGAAGGAAAAATAAAAGAAACAACTAATATTGGAATTCGTTATATGTGACAAGAACTCGAAAAAAATATTCCTCTGAGACAAAGAAATCTTGTAACTGGAACCTGATCGTCACGACTCGATGATGACCATGAGGTAACAAAACTTCTGTATGAAACATGAGGAATTGCTATAGCAGGTACGATTCCATGAGTTTTTCCAAATAGGGACTATGATAAAACTCAAACATATACCTGAACTTTATTTTCAGATGGCACAAATATTGTTATGGAATGAATCGAAGAAATAAGCAATTAACATATTAAAATTCAAAAATAACCCCGATTTCTCGAGGTTATTTTTGTGTTGAAGCAGAATGGTGGAGATGGCGGGAACCGCCCCCGCGTGTAAGAAGGTATCAGCTCTACATCTACTGTTTATATCTCAATTCTAGTATTTTCGAGAATGGAGAATAAGAAAAAATTTCTCGAAAAAATAGGTTTCTGTATTTACTCTTCGCGACTCCCTATCATAAAGGCAAAAGGTAAAACTCATAAATATGACATTTCCTTATCAGTTTCAGGAAATGAAATTTGTAGCAGGCCATATGGCACTCATCCACCGAGGTGGAGACTACACTCTCGAGCGGTTAGGCAGCGAAAGCGAATGCAGGTGTTGCGACTTTCCCGAAAGAAGCAGCAAGACAAGCAAAAGGTGATGTTTTTGCATCTGTGTTTTGTCATTTGATAACGAGGCTGACTGCCCCGAAACAGCATAAAGGCAATACGAGTCTTCTTATCGAATCCTATATCATCCCCAAAAATTATTTTTCTCTGTTAAGGTTCTATGACACCCGGAAAAGAATACTCACTATTTATTATAAATCAACATCCTTCACTTCTTTTTCACAAAAAAACCTCGAACCCATACCAAAGGGCTCGAGGAAAACACGAGTGAAGGAACTGCTACTTGGAATGAAGCGTGGAAAAAATAGTCTTCGCAGAAGCAGAATTCAGATCTCATTCGATGACAGCAATGCCATTAGCAAGACGTGAATAGGTTCTGGGAGTATTCGGATCAATCGACTTGTCTATCTCAGCAATGGGAGTATTCGGGTAAAAGGATACCTTGACACCATCATGCGTGAAAACAGTCTTATCTTTTGACTTGACGAGTACCTGATCGACACTACTTGATCCTGTCTGTGTATATGCATCTCCAGCTATTGATCGAAATCCGTATTTCATATCATTATTCCAGTATGGACTGGCTACAGATATGAGCTTGGGTTCATTGATCTTTTCTTGATATTTATAGAATGTACTATAAGAATCAAAATTATCCATCGAAGCATATATACCGCTGAGCACTAGAAGAGTAAAGATGGCCGAAAGCCAATCAGAACTCATTCTACGAGAATGTCTGGGCAGAGGATGTTTCATACCTATTTACAAAAAGAGCAAAGATATTCTAACATAAAATTATGAAAGTGTCAATACTTATTTATACTTTCTATAGAATGTCAAATACGATTATTTAGGAAATTACTCGATTTTTTCCTACATTTTTATATACTGTGGCTATTCCTCATTAGAGATATTAATAATCAGAACTATGTCTCTCGAAATATACAATACTCTCACCCTCACGAAAGAAAGATTCAAGCCCCTCAAACAAGATGAAGTCAAAGTATACTATTGTGGCCCGACTCCATACAACTATGCCCATATAGGAAACCTTCGTGCCTATCTTTTCGAGGATTTTGTGATTCGTACGCTTCGATTTCTTGGATATAGGGTCAGAACTGTCATGAATGTGACGGATATCGATGATAAGACTATTCGAGATAGTCAGAAATCAGGAAAGAGCCTACAACAATTCACAGAGTTTTATACGCAGTCTTTTCTTGATGATCTTGATACGCTTCATATTCATAGAGCCGATACCATCGCTCCGATTTCGACTCTGATAGACGATATGGGAACGATGATTCAGTGACTTCTCGACAAGTGATATGCTTATCTTGCAGATGATGGAAGTATCTACTATAGTGTGAACAAGTTCAAAAAATATGGTCAACTTGCCCATATAGATACAAAGGGTATGATATCCAGTGTACGAATCAATAATGACGAATATGAGAAGGATCAAGTCGCTGACTTTGCTCTCTGGAAGGCATATGATAAGGAGACTGATGGGGAAAACAAATGGTCAATTCAATTGAAAATTGATAATTGTCAATTATCAATTATTTGACGACCAGGTTGGCACATAGAATGTAGTGCATGTAATCATCATTTTTTCGGTGCGCAGATTGATATTCATATGGGCGGGATTGATAACCTCTTCCCTCATCATCAAAATGAAGTGGCTCAGACTGAGGCATACACAGGAAAGCAATTTGCGAAATATTGGATGCATGGTGGACATCTCCTCGTAGATAATAAGAAGATGGCAAAAAGTGCGGGAAATTTCTATACACTCAAAGATATCGTTACCTCCGTCATCGCGAAAAATGAAGCGATCCAGATTCCCGAAAAGATAGAACATGGATTGCTTCGTACCTCGCAATGACAGGAGACACAGGAACAACTTATCTATCGAGGTTTTCGTCTCATGGCTCTTCAGAATCAATATCGTGAAAACTTCAATTTTACATGGGAACGGCTCCAAGCAAGTATCAATACGATCAAGTGACTCGATGAGATGATGAAGCGTCTCGGAAGATATATCTCAAAAACTCCTGCGATAAACGATGAACGTAATGCTCGCGGAAAACTGAAATTTCATGATATATCTCGTGAGTTTCGTGATAATCAACAGGCGTTTATGCAAGATTTTATCGAGAAACTTGAAGACGATTTTGATACGAATCTTGCTATGACAATAGTATTTGAATTCCAAAGTTATGTGAATAATGGAATAGATGAGGAGGTATTTTCGCTCGCGGAAGCAAAATCACTTGTCGACATGATGAGAAGCTGGAATGAAGTCATCGCAATTCTTGATTTCTCACTTCTCGAGAATAACAATGATACTCCAATAGAAATACAAATACTTCTCGATGAACGTGCTCTCGCAAAAAGTATGAAAGACTATAAAAGATCAGATGAGATTCGTGATATCATAACCACTATGGGCTATAAAATCATCGATGAAAAAGACGGAGCAAGAGTCGAGAAATTATAAAACTATGAAAAAACCATATATTCTCATAATCACTGGACATTCGTGTACTGGAAAATCTACTCTCATAAAGGAATTACGAACTTTATTACCAAAGTCATATCACATCTGATATGACTCAATCAAGTGGTGACTTGCAGGATATGACCGACGAGTTGATAAAGATACTATTCGAAATCTTCTCACATGATTTCGAGAAGTGATATTCAAATGTGGAATAAGTTGTATTACTGATAATTTATTTCGAGAAGAAGAAAATTACAAAACACTTCGGGAAAATGCTGAAAAGTACGAATACAATATACTGAGCATAGAACTCAAATGTCCTGAAGATATTCGCCTTGAGCGATTTCGAGAAAGAATAAAAAGAGCAAAGGCTGATCCGAACTCTAAGATCAGCGTCACAGATGAATCTGTTTTTCTAGAAAACATGAAACTTCCTATATATTTTCCAGAAGGTGCGCTCGTGTTCGATACTTCTATCCAAGATGTCCAAGAAATCTCAAAGGAGGTTCTTCAACATCTGCATGATAGAATAAAGGCATGTGAATAAAGATCAGCTTCTTCGATAGTTTCATTTGTATATTTTCTTATATATTCAACCCATATTTGCACTCAATATCTACCACTACTTATGCAAAATCTTACTATCATCATCTCATCTCACATTTCGAATCTCTATGGAGATATCTGATTCTCTCCTACCTTATCGGCTCCACCAAAGTCTGAACATGGAGAATATTGTTTTGGAGTTTTTACACTTGCGAAGCCTCTTGGAAAATCTCCGAATATCATAGCCGAAGAGATTGCTACAGAACTCCGCAAAGATACTGATAATTTCACACAGGTGAATGTTATCGGTGGATATGTGAATTTCTCTTGTACAAGCAAGATCTGGATAGATATCCTTTCCAATATCGAAAAAATAAAACCAAAAGCAAACACCTGAAAAACTATCATCGTCGACTATATTGGTGCCAATATTGGAAAACCTCTCCATATTGGACATCTTTGTACACCTTCGATCGGTCAATCCATTATCAATATATATCAATATCTCGGATATCATGTTATAGGAGATACCCATGTAGGTGATTGGGGGCTTTTCGGAAAGCTGATAGCAGCACATAAGCTCTTCGGTCGAGAAAATGGACTCAGAGAAAAATGAGTAGAGTATCTTCTCGAACTCTATATAGAAATCACTGCCAAGTGCGAGGCTGACAAAAGTGTAGAGGAATACTGTAGAAATGAATTTCGAAAACTCTCAGATGGAGATGAAGAAAATATGAAACTTTGGGGTGAATTTACAAGTGTATCACTGGGATCAATGAATGCTACTCTTGCAACAATTCATGTAAGGCCTGATTTTGATATCGGGGAATCTTTCTATGAGAATCTTCCACTTCCAAAAATATGAGATCAACCTCCGCTTACTTATACAATGAATGATGTAATTGCGGAACTTCTCGAGAAGAAGATAGCAGTAAAAAATGATGATGGAAGTGTCGCAGTAGTATTTCCTGAGGAGATGAAACTCCCTTCTGTCGTAATTCAGAAAAAAGATGGGACAAATCTCTATATCACCGCTGATATTTGTGCTATAAAGTATAGGCTTACGAACGGGTGGAATCCATCGAAGATTATCTATGTCGTAGATCTACGACAACAAATGCATTTTAAGCAATGTTTCGAGATTTGTCGCATGGCTGGATGGCTCGAGAATATAGAGATTTTCCATGCTGGAAATGGACATATAGGACTCCCTGATGGAGCTATGAGTACAAGAAAATGAAATATCATTCGCCTTGAAGACCTTGTCGATGAGGGTTTTGTGCGAACAAAGAAAATCCTTGAGGAAAAATGACGAACTGGAGAGAAATCTTTATCAGAGAATGATATTAGAGAGATTGCTGTCGGTGCCATCAAATACAGCTATCTTATGCAAGATCGTGAACGAAATGTAACTTTTGATTGGGATAAAGCTCTTAGTTTTGAGGGAAACTCTGGACCATATATCCAATATGCCTGTGTCCGAGCAAGAAAGATATCCACCTCATCCTCGGCCCTTCTCCTAAAAGAGAAGGGAGAACCTGAAACATTCAGTTCCTCTCCCCTCTCTGAAGGAGAGGGGATCAAGGGGTGAGGTCGTCTTTCTCAATATGATACTGCTCTCATTCGTACTCTCTCCGAGATGGAAAGTGTAATACAGAAAACAGCAGAAACGTATAAGCCTCATACTCTTGCGCTCTATGTCTATGATCTTTCAGTATGCTTTAATACCTTCTATGTCCACACTCCAAAGATTCTCGAAGAAAAAAATCTCTGACTCAGATCACTCAGACTTACACTCTGTAGCCTTGTAACTGAGAAGATTACTCTTGCATTCGAGCTCCTCGGAATGAAAATACCAAGTGAAATGTAATCGTGTTGCAAATAGTATCATTTTTTCTATACTGGAGCTCATGAAGTCCTTTTGGCATATCATATTTTGATTCTTTCTATTTCTCACATTTTTTGTGGAGGTTTTTGCGAAAGAAATGCCATTTGTGGATATACCCCAGGGGTCCCCATATTATGATGCTGTAAAATATCTCTACAATCAGAATATTATCACCGATGATGGAAGTCATAAATTCCATGGTGAAGATACAATCACTCGTGATATCTTTGTAGGACTTTCTGTGAGTGTATCATGTAGAAAGTGTATTACACCGACTCCAGCGGACATTGTCGCTTATCAAATATCTCCATTTGTTGATCTTTCGAAGGCAAATCCATATTTCTACTGTATCGCATATGCTGCAGAAAAGAATATTGTGCAATGATATAATCTCGATAAAGCAACAGGAAAGGTCAGCTGTCAGAATAATCAAATTTATTCAAATACTCCTTTTTGTGAGAACAATAAAACAACTCGTATAGAAGCTGCTGGTATGCTCCTACGTCAAGCGAAACTTTGGGATGATATACAAAACCAAAATACAAAGAAAACAATACACATCTCTGATATTTCAGATTATTGGTATGGATATGGTATAAAAGGTATTCAGGCATGACTTCTCACACTCAAAAATAATAAAATCTTTCCAGATGAATATATCACACGAGGAGAATTTGCGATCATGGCAGCAAAAATCCTCTCCTACAACCAATGTCAGACAAAAGATATAGAAAATACTGTCGCTTCCCGTATTGGAGTGAAGGATCCAAGTGGAAAAGAAATCCAGATATCATCATTCCCTATAGGATACACAGGAACTCTCGTACCGATAACTCCATCATGAACTTGGCTCTATGACTGGACACTTATTCATCCAGCAAGTGGAACACTTCTGACATGAAGCGGTACAAGCTTCCCTATAGAAAAACTCACAGAATGTGGAACATGGATCGGAACACTTGAGGTGAAGGATCCTTTGACTGGACTTGTTGTCAGTACTTCAGTGGCGACGTTTTTTATTGCTTGTCCTGCTAGCCCTGTATCTCTTTCTGTCAATATAGAGGCTGATCCTCAAATATGACCTCTATGAACTGCCGTAAATTTTACTTCAAATACCTCAGGATGAAGTGGAGCAATCACCTATTCCTGGAATTTGGGTGATGGAACGACAAGTACAAGCACAAATCCTACTCATACATATACGGACCCAGGAATATATACAGTCACTTTGACTGTCACCGACTCTAGTGGGAATACTGCTACCTCTATCATTGTCATCGAGGTGACTGGTGATCGTGATACTGATGGAGATGGAACGATCGATCCTGACGATTCCTGTCCACTTGTGGTCTGACCGAAAGATAATAAAGGATGTCCTATCATAGATATTTTTGATCCTCATAATCCTGTCCTTTCTGGGGCCACTATACCTCCTCCTTGAACTCCAGGTACGACTGTATATCCTCTCATACCGACGAACAATACTTGCATATCGAACAAAGCTGAATCAAATGGTCTCATCGTTGCAATTCCAACATGTGGAACATGTCCTTGTGAAAATAGTATAGTCATGAACGCTCTCGTACGATCATGTGATGTTCTCTTTCCGACAATACTCTCAAAAGATGGAAAGACTGTCTTCTCAAGAGGATGATTTTACCAGATACCATAGATTATGCATGATATTATTCACTTTCGTTCATCCTCGAAAATAGAAAAAATCGGCACATGATCGAGTAAAATGACTCACGCACGATCGACAGACTTTGATTCTCTTCGTGAATATAGCGAGGGAGATGACGCTCGAGATATCGCATGGAAGCAGTCAGCAAAATGAGTAGGAACATTTGTACGATCAACGCAATCTGAGCAGAGTATCTCGCTCATGCTTATTGGTGATATTGATAATGGCTGGACATTCCAGCTCGAAGAATCTTCGAGAAACAAGCATGAATTCTACAAGATTCTCAAAGAACAATGTCAGTATACAAGTCATCGCAACGGAAATATATATACGGAAAATATATATACCTCCATGGGTATAGGAAAGATATCAGAATACTCCATAAGAAATGAGAAAAGAAAGAATCTTATCCTTCTTGTGACGGGGTGTCTCAAAAAAGAAAGCTATAAATCACTCATACCTCTTGCAAGACATAATGATATGCTTATCATTCATCTTCTTCATCCATATGAGCGCGATCCACAAAATTATGAGAAACTTCTCATGGAATCAAGAACTCCTAAAATATCCAAATACAAAATCGCTCTTGATGAGAATCTCTGAACTATTCAAAAAGAACTTACAAGAAATAATATTTCCTATATAGAAGCCTCAACAGAGGATAATCCTGCAGAACTTCTGAATTTCTTTTTTAAGCACCGATATGATAGATAATGACCTATTTCATCTTGTATTTCTTCATAGTGCTGGATGTACACACAATGATCTGAAGAAGATTTTTCTCTGAGAAAATCCTACGACTTTTTCTGAAATCTGGGAAGGGATAAAGAATAAGACAATAAGTCTCGATACTACTCCAGATCGAAATGAGAAAATACAAGAAAACAGCAAAAAAGTCGAGGAAGGAAAAATACGAAAACTTCTCGAGGAGAAATCTATAGAAATTGTTACCTGGCAAGATAGTCGTTATCCAGAAAGACTCAAAACTATCGGGCATGCACCCTATTTTCTCTATGTACGATGACATCTCAAGTCAGATATACCTCTTATCTGAGTCGTCTGATCAAGAAAAAGTACTCCCTATGCAAAGAAGATCCTCGAAAAAATCATTCCAGAACTTATATCAAGTGGTCTCGGAGTTATCAGCGGAGGAGCTACAGGTGTCGATACGCTCGGACATGAGATCACTCTCAAAGAAAATGGCTATACTATCAGTGTACTCTGAACAGGGATTGATCGAGCTTATCCCGCCAATAATAAGCCGCTCTTCGAAAAAATCCTCGCAAATGATGGAGCTATACTCTCACATTTCCCTCTCGGTACAGGACCTGAAATCTACAATTTCCCCATACGGAATGAACTCGTCGCTGCAATGTCTCATGGCATACTCATTCCAGAAGCAGCACTCTCAAGTGGTACACTTATCACTGCCCAGCTTGCTCTCGAGCATGGTCGTGATGTCTTCGCTGTTCCTGGAGATATAGATCGTGCGACGAGTGAGGGAACAAATATGCTCATCTCCAGCGGTCAAGCAAAATGTGTCAGATGCGCATGAGATATTCTCGAGGAGTATTTTGATCTCGAAAGTATCGGAAGTGGAATGACTCCGATAGTAAAAATAACTCCAATATTCACCGATGAAAAAGAAAGCATTACCTACGAAGCAATAGAAAAATGAATATCCCGAGTCGATGAACTCGCGAGCGATACAAATCTCGAAATGTCTGATCTTCTCATCACACTCTCGATGCTCGAAATATGATGACATATCACACTCGATGAGATGGGAAAGTATCATATCAGCTAATATCTAATTATTAACAATTCATAAATATGAAAATTGTCGCACGAGCAGTGCTCTGGAATCCAGAAGGTCTGATTCTGATGGTCAGACATAAAAAAGATACTCCATGGGTACTCCCTGGTGGACATATCGAAGCATGAGAGACTCTTCATGAAGGAGTAATCCGAGAGCTTCAAGAGGAATTGAATATCGAGGCTCGATTCCTCGATATTGATCCAGGAGAATCTCTTCATCATAAAGGCACGAAACTCATTCATCTCCCACTTCCGATAACTTGATATACACTTGAATATAGCGATACGAATGGAAAAGATAAATCACGTTATGAATATGTTTTTCTCATGGAAACTGATGATAATATCAAAGAAGTACAAGCAATGGAAATCGCAGAATATAAATGGTTCGAGATCGATGATATACTCGAGATGAAGCCAAATATAGAAACCTACGACTTCATCATCGAAATGCTCGAGAAGATAGTCGGCGATGAAGAATAAAAAAATAATTCTTATCTATATGAATCCATTTAATCTCATCTCAACAAAGAAAATCTATGAAAATCCATGGATGTTTCTAGAAGAGGATCGAGTTAGAAAGGATAATAAAGATTGAGTTTTTGCTATTACCACTATCTGAAATGGCGTCTGTGTTGTAGCTATTGATGAGGAAAATAATATACTACTAGTCCAAGAGTACAAATATGCACTAAAACGTGAAGATATGAATCTTCCAGGTTGATGAATTGATTGAGATGAATCTCCTCTTGATAGTGCAAAACGTGAACTAGAGGAAGAAATAGGATATGTAGCTGAGGAATGGATTAACCTCTGACATATACATCCTCTTACAACAATTCTCAGGCAAACAGAACATCTATTTCTGGCACGCCAACTCAAAAAAACAAATAAAAAAGAAGATAATTGGGAAAATAATAAACTTATTAGATTACCTTTTTCTCAGGCAATCGATATGGTAATGAATTCAGAAATTACTCATTGAGCAAGTGTAGCAGCAATACTAAAAACTCAGAAATATATAGACTAAATGAATCCATCACTCCAATTTACACTCTCACCATATTCTACCATCATCATAGTAGGATGATGAACTGGATGACATATCCAGCCTATTGTCTCGTTGACTAGACATATAAAAAATACTGATAATATACCAGATTTTCTCTGGATATGAGGATCTGATTCACAGGAAGAAAAGGTAGCAAAAGAAGAGCATATTAGATTCAACTCTATTCCAACACTCAAACTTACAACAACAAAATCATTCAAGATCCTTCTCTATCCTTTTTTTCTGAAGCTTGGATTCTGGAGAGCAAGGAGAATATTATCTTCTGTCATTGCGACAAAGGAAGCAATCCAGAAATCTGGATCGCCACACTCCACTTTGTTTCGTTCGCGATGACAGGAGCAAATCTGCATCTTCTCAAAATGATGACCTGGATCGGTCGCCATTGGCATTGCTGCATGGACTCTATGAATCCCTCTCTATATCCATGAATCTGATACAATACCTGGAAGATCGAATCGTATATTGGCAAAAATCGCAACAAGAATATTTCTTGGTTTTGAAAGTGCAGGAAAATATTTCGATAGAGAAAATTGTGAATTTGTCTGACAGATACTTGATCCAAGTTTTTGCTCCTTGAGAAAGGAGCTGTCACGAAGTGACTGAGGATTGGTTCGGGAAAATTCAAAAACCCCAATCCCCCCTACCCCCCTTTCTCAAGGGGGTCCAAACTGGAAAACAACCAAGAAACATATACTTGTCATCTGTGGAAGCCAATGATCTCAAGTAATATTCGAGGAGATCATACAAAGCTTCTCATGAGACGATAGATACGAGTGGATTATTGCACTTGGGAAGCTTAATAGCAATATACAGAATAAATTCGGTAAAATTCCAGACTGCCAAGCAGTCGAATGGATTTCTCAGGAAGATATTGCATCACTTCTCAATAACACTGATCTCGCTATCACTCGTGGAAGTGCGACAACTCTTGCTGAGATTGATATATTTGGCGTGAGAAAGATCATAGTTCCACTTCCCTATTCGAGCTCTAATCATCAATACTGGAATGCGAAAGAGTACGAAAGAAAGTGAGATATTCTTCTCGAGCAAAAAAACCTTCACGAGCTCACAGAAATAATTACTAAAAATGTCTGATACAATAAATAATGCATCGTGAAGAAAATTCTCATTTTCTACCCTCATAGAAATGAGTTCACATCTCACCACTCTCAAAAAAGATTGGAAGATGGTCGGATTTCTTCTCATTATATTTGTTATCTGTATATCGAGTGAACCATACTTCTACAGATGGCTCATCGGAAGTATAGAGAACCATGAATGACTTCCTACTTTATTCAAAATTATTGGGATCTGGCTAATATTTTGAATCGTCACAATCATTACCAGATACCTCTATAGCATGAGACTTCTCCGGAAAGCTATGAAAGATTGGTGAGACTTTCTGATGAAGATAATGTACAAAATGCAATGTCTTCCGATAGAATACCATAGAAATATACAAGCTGGAGAGAAGCAAAAAATCGTAGACCGATCCTCAGAAGCTGTATGGGCAGTAGCTGATAATTTTATTCTTTCAGTACTCCCACAAGTATTGGTATTTATTATTTTACTAGTTTCCGGTCTCTTTATTGATCCGCTCTTTACAGGAATATGTCTTGCTTTCTTACCGATATGAATTATCGGAGTATTCTCACTTGGGGGCGCCGCTCATAGAAACCAAAGGATTGCGAATAAAGCATGGGATCGAATGTACGATAGACTTGTTGATGGTATTATCAATCTTCCTGTTATCCGTATTTTTGCACGAACGCAGACTGAGTATAGAATCATGAAAGAGAGAATGGATGCTGGGAATAACGCACAATTTTCCGTGAGAAAAAATTGGAGTCAATTCAATGCTTTTGGAAGATTTTTTACTATTATCGCAAAGCTTATAACCGTATCTGGATGATGAATACTTCTCTACACAGGACGGACAGATTATGCGACATTTTTCTTTTTTATTGCCTTTACCGATCGTATATATTCACCGATTATGGAGATATTCCAAGTGATCCAATGAAGCATGCGAGATATTGCCTATTACGAGAAAGCAAAAGAATTATTTGCGATGGAAAGTGAAGTCGATACATGAAAGAAAAAGCTCTCAAAAATAGAAAATACTCTAACATTCCAAAATCTCTCATTCTCCTATCCATCAAGTGATCGTGAAGTACTCACAGATATTGATTTCGAGATCAAGAAATGACAGAGAATTGCTCTTATCGGACATACTGGAAGTGGAAAATCCACTATCATCCAGCTTCTCATGCGTTTCTATGAGCCAAATTCTGGAAAGATACTCATCGATGGGACAGATATCTATAGCTTCACGCTTGAGAGCTATCGTGGCAAATTTGCGGCTGTATTCCAGGATACGACACTCTTCAATGAAACCATCAGACACAATCTTGAATATGTCCGTGACAATATCACACAAGCTGATCTCAAGAAAGCATGTAAAGAAGCAAATATTCTCGAATTCATAGAGTCACTTCCAGAAAAGTGGGAGACGCAAGTCTGAGAGCGAGGACTCAAGCTCTCATGAGGAGAGAAGCAACGAATCGCTATTGCTCGAGCTATCCTCGCCAATCCTGAGGTTCTTATACTCGATGAAGCGACGAGTGCACTTGATACTAAGACAGAACGTATCGTACAAGAAGCCTTTGATCATCTTATGGAAGGTAGGACGAGTATTATCATCGCCCATAGACTCTCCACGATCATAGGTGCTGATATTATATATCTCATGGAGAAGTGAAAAATAGTCGCAAAATGAAGTCACACTGAACTCTATAAGATATCAAAAGAATATCAAGAAATGGTTGATCTCCAACATGATGGAATCGTAGGTGAAGATGAGGAAGATATAGAAGTTATATAATCTCTATTCTTATCATATGTCTACCTCTAAATCCACTCTCGAATTCCTCTTGGAATCACTCTCACTCGTTCCAGATATTCATACAAAGGCAATGTTCGGAGAATATGGAATATATTCATGAGATCGGATGTTCGCACTCGCCTGTGATGGTGTTCTTTTTTTGAAGACGACTCCTGAGACAATTCATCTCTTCGAAGATAACAAAACTCGGGCATATCCATGATCGCGAAATACAGCGCCAGTAAATCCCGAATGGCTCGAAGACCCTGAAAAAATGGCAGAAACAGTAGACTTCACACTTGAACGATTACCAGCACCGAAAGCAAAGAAAAGAAAGTGCTAAATGACTTTCTCCCAAGATTCAATAGCTCATTCTCCAAGAGTAAAAATCGAATGTGGTATAATATTTCACTCCAGACGATAGAGCTCTTTTGGTGCTCGCTCAAGGATTTTCTTGCGAAGATGTGCAGTCTCGTATTCTAGTTGCCCACGAGTAAGTGGAATTTCTAGTATTTCTTGTATTTGTCATTGCGAGGTACGAGACAATCCATATTCTCATGTTTCTAATTTTGTCCGATCAAATCTATATCCACGAATATCTGCTTCATCACAAATTCCATGAAGATACATTTCCATAGATTCTATAGGATTGGATGTTGCTCGAAATCGGATAAGCTGAGGATGATTGGTATATCACTTCGTCATACCACGAAGTACATGATATGCGAGCAATCCCTCTCTCCAGCAAGCGACAAGAGCGCGAGTATCAAGATGTCGAGGATGGAGTGACCAAAGACGCATAAGAGATGATGAGATAGGAAAAATCCCGATTGCTCGGGAATTATTTATGAATTATACATCTGGTATATCCTCGTTGAAATATTTTTTTTTGATTTTAATTATCTTTTCTGTCTCTTTTATTATCTTCGGATATTTTCTCCGATGAATTTCATTATTCGCCAATCGTACATCATCCATATCTGGATATTCTGGAGTTTTTCTAATCACATCCAAACCATATATTTTCTCTGGAAATGTAATAAATTTATCATCTCGACCCTGAGTCTTCATAGAGGAAATAAATTGTAGAAGTCTACGACCTACCTCATTTTTTGGAATCATATTGCGAAGCACTTCCTCGGTAGTAAAAGTATGTCTTGGAGAAATATTTTCTGAATTTTCTGGAAACATTTCTCTTGCCTCTACAATTCATCAGTCAAGATACAACATATCGGTAACTTGATATAATTTTCCTCATATTTCAAAGTAGGTTCACTTTTCTACTCGTTGGATAAGATTCTCATCAAGATTAATTGTTTGTTTATTTATATAGCTATTGTTTAGATCATTCTTGGAATCCAAAAAATAAATGATCCGATCATGAACTCATTTCTTAAGATTCTCAGAAAGAGGAAGTGGTTGTAATATTTTATCCAAATCTACTATTTTTTCTTCTGATTTTTCTACTACTTCTGGCTCTACAATCTCTGTTTTTCCCTTGAGAGCATTTGCTTTTCTTCTTTGATCATTCATGGATTGTTGTTTTGCACGATGAGTCATAGGATTATCAGCATATCAGGAGCTAGAATTGAGTGACATATATAAAAATAAAAAATTATCTCGAACATTATATAACACTTATACATATTTGTCAATATACAAAATCCCCGATTTCTCAGGGATTATTTATGAAGACTCTTTATTATTTAGAATAGTGTACACTCATTCACTGTAATATCTCGGATCAACAAAAATTGGAAAATCCAAATTATCTGCAGTTTCATTTATCTGTCCAGCAATAGCATTTTTATTTCTTCTCCTGGCATTCATAGATTGCTGTCTCGCACGATGAGTCATAGATCAAGAGCCTGAATTCATAGACATAGATAAATCTAATTACTATTAGAGAACTTTTGCGGTAATAATTTTCACTTCATTTTCTGGCTTATCATTGCGATCTGTATCAGATGCTTCGATCTTCTCGACGACATCCATTCCTTCGATGACATGACCGAATATCGTATGCTTACGATCGAGAAATGAGGCATCTTCCGCTGTGACGATGAAGAATTGTGAACCATTGGTATTGCGACCAGCATTCGCCATAGAGATTACACCCTTCTTGTGAGTAAGGCTTGTATCTAGAAATTCATCTTCAAAAGCTCGCATCCAAAGACTTTTCCCACCCATTCCTGTTCCAGTAGGATCACCGCATTGGATCATGAAGTCACGAATCACACGATGAAAGATAATTCCATCGTAGTATCATTTTTCAGTGAGCCCGACAAAGTTTTCTACTGCTTTCGGTGCAGCTTCTGGGAAGAGTTCGAGAGTGATGTCTCCGAGAGTTGTGGAAAGAAGAATTTTTGGATTTTGCATAAAATAGAATAGTTGATTTTATAATGACTGGATTGCTTCGTACCTCGCAATGACAAGTATTCAGAAAATTCTTCAAAAAGGAAGTAATTCGAGTGCGATTTGAGCACCGGATCGAACCGTATAATCCAATACGGTAAGTGAGGAGTGAAAAATCAAGCTCGAAGTGCGACTTTTTCAAAATTTTTCCTACATTCCAGGCATATTGAGCCCCATCTGACTCATCACCCCCTTCATGCGATCTGCTGCAATTTCTTGAGCTTTTTTCATACCTTTATTGACTGCATCAGTGAAGGCTTTTTCGAGCTTTTTCTGATCACCGAGAATATGTCGTATCTTCGATCACCGTCGAGACAACCTTGAGCTGACCATCGATCGTGACGACAACCCCTTCAATCTCAGCTTCAATATGAGTATTCGAGAGTTCTTCCTGGATCTTCTGTGCTTGTTGCTGGAGCTTCATGAGATCTTGTGCTTGCTTGAAATCCATAGGAGAAAAAATTAAATAAATGAGTATTGGTAGATTAGGGAAAAACGGGAAAAATGCAATTTTTTCTATTTCTTTTTGAAGTAGGAATATGCCATATTTATAATAACGACACAACAATATATACCTACTGCTACTCTCTCTTCTAGAAGAGAATGAGCTATCCACTCACCAAGCATCGTCCAGAGAAAAACAATCGAAATAATATATGTCTTATATCGACATTGGTAGTATGTTGTCAGCAAAAGTGCGAGTCAGAGTATTCCTATAGCCCAATATACTTCTGGAATATTTCATCCAGTGAAACCAAGTGAGACAAGCCATACAGTGATATTTGCAACGGTTGCAATATTGATCCAACCAAGCGTGAGCTCGACACTGGAACGAAGAACTGGATGACTTTTGCGAGTAAGATGAAATGTATATTTGAGACCTCCGAGAATAATAAGCATGAGAATGAGAGCTGTCCCCATCATCTGATATCCCCAAGGAATGAGCCAAAAAGCTGTAAGAAGGATGGAAAGACTATAGAAAATACTCTGTTTCTTTGTGATTTCTATTTTCTTGAGAATTATCATCACGCTCGTAATAATCCACATGAGATAAATAATAGACCAAATAGAGAATGTTATTCCTGCAGGTGTGATTGCTGTCGGATAGAGATTTGATATATCAGCCTGTGTCATACCTCCGATGAGATAGGGAGAGCCAGGGATGCTCACAAGAGTTGTAAAAGCTATCGTGACAAGAACAACAATAAAAAGGAGATATTTCATAAAAAATAAGATTATTGGGGATTTTATTCTATATTTTTTCTAGAAAATACAAAACTATACTTGTATCTTCCCTTTCCAATCAGCAGGAACCTTATAGACGTATTGTGCATGTACTTGCCAAATCTCACGAGTCTCGAGACAGTAGGCAGTCAGATGTCCTCCGAAACAACATCCAGTATCGAGTCCGATCGTATTCGGGCGAATCCTGAGACTGTCGACTGCAAAATGCCCATAGATGACGAGCTTGTCGCCATGATATGATTCATACCATGGCTTCCCATTGATAAGACGAGTGAGTGTCGCGAGCTCTACTGGTGTCTCGATTCCATGATCAGGATGAAGCCCACCGTGGACGAGGATAAAATCCTCTCGTTCGATAATATGTGGAAGTGACATAAGCCATTCACGATGCGAGGAGAGCATCTCTCGAAGTGGAGCTGTAGATTCGTAGTGTTTATCTATCCATGAGAGATTTCCCTGTCCGAAATCAGAATATTCTTCACGAAATGTATAATATTCATGATTCCCTATCACGCTCCAAGTATTGGGACGAGCGCGAATCCATTCGACTACTTCGAGTGACTTTGGTCACTTATTGATAAGATCACCTACAAAATACAGATGATCTTCAGATGTAAGTCATACCTTCGCGACAAGCTCTATAAGCTCATCATAGCAACCATGGACATCACCGATGAAGAGCGTGCGGGACATGAGAGGGATTCTATGAGAAAAAATCATTTTGTAAAAAAAGAAAAGAATCTATACTGGACGAGCTAAAATATATACATTCTTGGTTTAAACCTTGAATATCCAAAAAATTAAAGGGCAACTAATCGTTGTTCAACCCTTTTGTCTTTTTGGATACAAGGTGTATATGTTTTAGCGAACTTGAGCGCATTGGTTGCCCTTTTGTTTCGCTAAGACATATACAAAAACATTCAGGAACTATTTTAGCGTTTACTTTTGTAAGCGCTTTTATTATGTCAGAAAAGAAACGTGTTCTTGGACAATTTTTTACGAAAAATAATATTTGGCTCAAGACACATATTCATGAATTTATAGAATCAAAGAGTGTAGAAATAATATTTGATCCCTTTGCTGGAGATGGGCATATTCTATCTACATTTACTCAGAAATATACAGTTAAGTGATTTGACATTGATGCCAATAAGGATTGGGAAATCAATGATAGTCTGAAAAATATTCCAAAAGTATCAAATTCTGTAATTATTACCAATCCACCATACATAACAAATTATAGTGCAAAAAGAAAATGAGTGCTCGATAAAGTCCAAGAATATTTTGAATGAACAGATTATGAGGATCTCTATCAAAGAGCCTTAGATAAATGCCTAGAATATAATGACTTTGTTGTCGCAATAATACCAGAAACATACATAAATAGTTGACGACTCCATTCGAGATTAGAGTCGTTGACTATTATAGAAGAGAATCCATTTGAAGATACAGACTGTCCAGTATGTGTTGGCTGTTTTTCTAGTACAGATCAAAAAAATATACATGTATATAAAAATGATTCTTACATATGAATAATGGAAGAATTTGATAAATTAAGACCAAAATATGATAAATCAATATCTATTATATTTAATGATAAAATGTGACGTATATGATTGAGGGCCGTGGATGGAGTCAATATAGATAATCCAATCTCATTCTTAAAGCGAAGTGAATTATGATATTCTATAGATAAAATCAAGATAAGCTCTCGATTAATGACGTTCATCGAAATGAAAGATTTAAGTGATGAACAAATTGAATCCATAATACATGAAGCAAATGCAATTCTCAAGCAATTGCGGATCGATACTCATGACATAATATTTTCACCTTTTAAGTGAAATAATAAAGCAAAGGTAAGGAGAAGGAGGCTCGATTATAGAACAGCGCGCGCAATCTTAGAAGAAGCCTATAGAAATATTTATTCCCAACAAATAACTTTATTTTAGTATGAAAAATACCGAATTATTTTTAGCATGCTTAAATCATCCAGAACCATTTATTGAAGACAGTTATGCGAAAGAAAAAGTAATTATAACTTCAGAAAGATGAGAATTCAATAGTCTCATGGAAGCAAATAATGAAATAATAGAAAAGATAACTGCCTATAAAGTTGCGTTAGAATTCTGAGATAAATCTCTTCTCAATTCAATAACCGAAAGAATCATTGAATTATTAAATGTTGATTGAATAAATAATACAGAATTTTCCAATTACTGGTGAATTCACGATATATCTTTTTCAATATATGAAAAATTTACAGATTCTGATAAAAAAGAATTTCTTAAAAAAATGATAGAAGCCTATATTATCTCACGACATATTATATATCAGGAACATTGATACAGTCATACTACTCTTCAAGTAAGAAGTGATTCTGTGGCACATAAAAGAAGTGGTGAGTTATGATCGAATAAAGTACAGAAAATATTTACCAAATATTGATTTTCAAATATTTCCCATGAATCTTTTGAAACTCTTATAGGAGAAGAAAAATGATATATACTAGCCGATAAGGGTTGATCCAATTTATTTGATAGACTAATAAAAGATAATAGAATCAATTTTGAATGGGGAAAAAATCATCAGTGAAAAAGACCAGATTTCGTATACAAGAATAATCGCGAACTTTTTGTTATGGAACATAAACACATGAAAGAATGAGGATGAGGACAAAATAAACAAATTGTGGAAGTTATCGATTTCATTAAACAGAATGAGAAAGACATGCACTATGTTACTTTTCTTGATTGAATTTTCTTTAATTCATTTATTGGTCATCAGGATCGAAAGCTTAAAGCTCAATACAATCAAATATTGAATGCACTAGAAAGAAATCCAAACAACTATTTTGTAAATACATTCTGATTTGAATATCTCTTATGAGATTAAATTCTTTCTCCCTTCAATACCCACCCACTTCCCTCTATTATCTTCACTTTCATAATATCTCCAGACTTGATATCAGGAGTATACGGAATAAATACTTCCTTGAAGTTGCGAGTACGTCCCACGAGAGTTTCGTCTTTTCATTCTCCAGTAATGAGTATTTCTTCTTCTCAACCGACCATCAGGAGATTCCTCTCTCTTGCAGTCTCACGGAGAATATCATTCAGGATTGTCCAGCGTCGAGCTTTTTCGAGAGATGATATATCATCACCATATTTATCAGTTGCGAGAGTTCCTGATCGAGAACTGTATCGAGCAATGAAGGCGAAATCGAACTGACATTCTCGCATAGCAGTCGCTGTCGCCTGGAATTCCTCTTCTGTCTCTCATGGGAATCCGACGATAATATCAGTAGAAATACTAAATAATGGGTCTCGGGAACGAAGGTAATCAAGCTGAGTCTTGAAGTCAGCATACGTGTGTTTGCGATTCATACGGGTAAGCATTGTATCGCTTCCAGACTGAAGTGCGATATGAAGATAGTTGCACATTTTTGGTAGATCGAAATGAGCCAAGAGAATATCAGGGGTCATATCATGGGGATTGGAGCTTGTGAATCTGATTCGATCAAGTCATGGAACTTCGTTTATTTTTTCGAGAAGTTCACGAAATGGAGTCTTCACATCAGGGCTCGTCCAAGTGAGTGATTCACTATTCCACAATTTCTTCTTTGTCTCTTTTCCATAGCTATTCACATTCTGTCCGAGAAGCGTAATTTCCTTCGTACCATTTTTGACAACTTGTTCGATCTCAGCAACGATATCATCACTCACTCGACTTATTTCACGTCCACGTGTATGAGGAACAATACAGAATGTACAATAGTTATCACACCCTGTCTGAATGATAATATTGGCACTTGATGGATTTTCTTGGAGTTGTTTCACGGCGAGGTATTCATTCCATTTTGCATCATTTCCAATATCTTCACCAGTAATGAGTGAGAGGATTTTCGTGAGAAATGAGACTTCCTCGATCCGAAATACAAAATCTATCGACTGAGAGCGAAGAAAGAGCTCATCATCATAATTCAAAAGTGAATCAGAAGAATCAAGGAGAGTAATTCATCCTGCCTGATGACGCTTGAATTTCTCTTCCTGTTCCCCAATTTTCAATTTTCAATTTTCAATTTTCAATTTCGCATAGCGAGCAGCAATCCCGCTCTTGCGGACCATACATCCAGTAATTCCAAAGAGTATTTTCTTTTGTGTCTGTTGTTTTTTATGATATCTCTCGATCTCGTGCATAAATCCAAATACTCGATCTTCACCCTTTTGTCGAACCGAACACGTATTCAGAATGATAATATCTGCCCTTACTGGATCGAGAACCTTACGAAATCCTGCTGAGCGAAGAATCATATCGATCTTCTCACTATCAGCATAATTCATTTGACACCCGAATGTTTTTATAGAGTAGGTTTTGAGCATAAATAGTTTTGCACCGAAGCGTGTCCGCGAGTGTATCGAGAAAGTGATTTTTGTAAAGCCACTCATTGCGCAAAAGGTGTATACAGAAGCGAAGAAAAATCATTGTAAAATGCATTTTCGAACATATAATGTGATTAACAAATTTTTATATAAATATAGATATTCTCTCTAGGAAACGTTTCCTTCAGAGTAAAAATTTTATACATCTCTTTAATTAATACAATATATGGTATCTGGAGAACAACTTGTCGCCATAGATATAGGAAGCTCAACGATCAAAGCAATGATCGGTGAATGGGATGATCAGAAAAAGCTTCGTATACTTGGTGTTGGTATAGCAGAATCGCGAGGAATCCGCAAGGGAAATATCCTCGACATGGAAGAATTCAAAAGTAATCTCGACATCGCCCTTGGTGATGCTGAGCGTATGACAGGAGATCAAGTGTCTCATATCTGTCTCGGAGTATCAGGTATACATATAGATATCACCAGAAAGTCTGGTATCGTCGCGGTCGCAGGTCTCGATGTCGTCGAGGAAGATGTGAATCGTGCACTCGATATGAGCCAAAATGGTGTCGATCTCATGAATCGTACAATACTCAAGGTAATTCCTGAGAGCTTCGCACTTGACCTCGAAAATGGAATCAAAAACCCTGTCGGAATGAGCGGGAAAAAGCTCGAAGTCCGCAGTCATATAATTTCTATAGGGGCCAATACACTTTCGAATATCAAAAAATGAGTCCTCGATGTCGGAGTCGAGATCATGGATACATATCCAAATATTATTGCCTGCGGTGAAGCAATGCTTTCTCGTCGTCAGAAAGAGCTCGGTGTCGTCGCTGTCGATATCGGATCAAGTGCTACAAACATATCGGTCTATGAGGAAGGGGCTCTTATTTATGCAGCCGTCGTACCTATTGGAGGGGAACATGTCACTTCTGATCTTGCGCTCGGACTTCGTATTTCTATCGATACTGCTGAGAGACTCAAGCTCGAGTATGGAGATCTCAGTTTTGGTGAAGGTATGAAGCCTGACTACGATGAAGAGATTGATCTCACAAAACTCTCAAATATTGATACAATTACCGTTTCTCGTAAGTTCATGAATGACATAATTCGTGCTCGTTATGAAGAGATATTCCACCATATTACTATGGAGCTCAAGCAAGTTGGTCGTGATGGTATGCTTCCAGAAGGTGCTGTCCTCACTGGTGGTGGTGCAAAAATGAGGAATCTTGCTGATCTCGCTAGAGATTATCTCCGTCTTCCTGCATGTATCGGGGTTCCTGAACAAGTCGATGGTATTAGTGGTACCTCCATCTCAGATCCGATCTATACATCAGCCGTAGGTATTCTTCTCCTTGCTCAGAAATATGGTACAGCGAAAAAAGCATTCAAGATAAATGTCTCCTTTGGCGGAATATTCAAATCTCTCAAAAATCTTTTCAAAAAAATAATTCCTTCGTAATTCCATTATCTCATTCCTAATTCTCTTTTTCCAATTATCTCATTATCCATTATCCTATGTCTACCGTCAATCCAAGTGAAGACCGACTCAAGAAACTTCTTCGAGCAAATATGAGTCCTGTTCAACAAAATCAAGCGAATGTAGCACCTCAACCAACTCATGTCGAAGTCAATATGAATGGTTCTATTTCACCTATTGCCAACATTAAAGTTGTCGGCGTCGGATGAGGTGGAAATAATGCAGTGAATCGTATGATCGACTCCTGAATTACAGGAATTGAATTTATAGCGATCAATACTGATGCTCAGGCACTCTTCACTTCGAAGGCAGCAACTCGTATCAATATCGGTCGTGCGACGACTCGTGGACTTGGAGCCGGAGCTAATCCAGAGACAGGAAAAAAGGCTGCGGAAGAATCAAGTGAAGAAATCAAGCAAGTTCTCACAGGTGCAGATATGGTATTTATCACTTGTGGCCTTGGTGGTGGTACAGGTACTGGTGCTGCCCCAATCATAGCAGAAATCGCAAAATCACTTGGAGCTCTCGTCGTCGGTGTTGTCACAAAGCCATTTGGATTCGAATGACAACGCAGAAGTGCTCAGGCATTCGAAGGATTCGAAAAACTTCGTGAGAAAGTCGACACACTCATCACGATTCCAAATGATAAAATTCTCTCTATTATAGACAAGAAGACTCCTCTTCTTGAGGCATTCAGTGTAGCAGATGAGATTCTCAATCAATGAGTACAAGGTGTATCAGATCTCATCACTCACCCAGGACTTATTAATGTCGACTTCGCTGATGTCAGATCGATCATGGAAAATGCAGGATCTGCTCTCATGGGAATCGGATATGGAAGTGGCGAGAATCGTGCTGTTGAGGCTGCTCGTGGAGCGATAGAATCTCCTCTCCTCGAACTCTCGATCAATGGAGCAAAAGGACTTCTCCTCTCGATCACAGGTGGTACAGATCTCTCTATGTTCGAGATCGATGAAGCTGCTCGTATGATCACGGAGTCATGCGATCCAAATGCAAATATCATCTTCGGTACTTCTATCGATGAGCGCTATACTGGTGAGATCAAGGTCACAGTTATTGCTACTGGATTCTCAGAAGAGACCAATGCACAACTCTCATGAATGAGTCGTGGAGGATTCGGACAAAGTGGTATATTCGGAAAATGATCATCATCTCAATCATCAAATAACTTCTCTTCTCCTCGTCCTATGGGACAGACTTCCCTTCCAGCAAATAATACTCATCAGACTCCAGAGAATGACTATGATGTCCCTGCATTTCTCAGAAATAAGATGCCAAAGTAATTCTCCTCTATTTTGAACTATAAAATCCTCCAACTTGTTTTGGAGGATTTTTCTGAGATAAAAAAAGCGGGCCGAAGCCCGCAAAGAAGATTTTTCCCTTTTAGGATTTATTCACATGTAGCTAACCCAAAGAGATTAGCAATGGAACAAACCAAAAAGAAAAGCATTCCTGTGATCAAAAATCCCACCGAGAAAATTAGAAAGATTGGCCAAAAGAGAAAAAGCCAATTAAAAGGAAAAGGTTCTACACCTCTTCCTTCCTGTGGAAATGGGGAGCCTAATCCTATCTTCCAGACTATGAGACACGCGAGTGTCCCGAACAAAAAATATCCAATCAATCCAATGAAAAACATGGAAACCTCCATTTTTGCAACTTAGCAGAGCATGATTGCTCGCCATAATTGTCTCATTGATTATATAGGGAGAATAAAAAAAGTCAATTTTATTTGATAAAGAATTATTTTGTCAATATTTTATATATTCATTTCTCGACTTTTATATTATTTTACATAGAGTAACGATATGAATCTTCTGAACTACAATTTCATCGCACTTGACCTCGAATCCACTGGTCTCGACATAAAGAAAGATACAATTATTGAAGTGGCTGCTGTACGCTTCCATCTCTCGAAAAATGAAGATGGCACATTCGAGACCATTATCGACGATGAGCGATCTATGCTCGTGAATCCATGAAGGAAACTCGAAGAAAATATCTCTCTCATCACTGGTATCACGGATGATATGCTCGCAGGAAAAAGTGCATGGAAGGATATAAAAGAAAAAGTAGGAGACTTTATCTGGGAAGAATCCATTATCGTCGGACACAATGTACTCTTTGATATTGCAATGCTCAAATCTCATGGGATCAATCTCGAAAAACATATAATACTTGATACTTTTGAACTTTCAGAGATCCTCTCGCAAGAAGCTGAAAGTCTGAATCTTGGATTTCTCTCGAAATATTACAACTTCAATATTGCAGGCGAACATCGTGCACTTGATGATACTCGACTTTCGATCATGCTTTTCTGACACTATCTTGGACTTCTCTCAAAACTTGATACACATACGTCTGCAATATGGTATGAAGCTATGAAACACGATGAATCGAGAACGATAGAAAAGTTTATAGAACTTTCAGGAATTATTCCAGCACCTTTTTCTCTCGATCTCACTTGGGAAAAAGGAGAAAAAAATATAAATAATCAAAGTAATCAAAATACTCCTACAGTCGAAATCATAAGTCTCACAGGATCTCAAGAAGAAGAGCTCTTCCTCATCGAGAATGAAGTGAAGAAATGACCGCTTCTCATTCTCGTGAATAGTCGAATACAGTCTGAGTGGATATATTCTCTTTTATCTAAGCAAGGATATTCTGTGGAAGAATATTGTGAAGCAAGAAGATTTTGTTCGGTCGAGATTATCAGTGCATGGCTCGAGAAAAAGTCATGGACAAGAAAGGAAACAATCCTTATGCTCAAGATACTGACTTGGCAGAGGGAAACTCAGACTGGGCTTCTCGACGAACTCAAATTCTATGGAGAAGAACGCGAATATATAGATATTTTTAGAGCAGATAAAGATGAATGGAATATCTTCCGAGAAGAGAAGAAAAAGAAAATCGAAAAAGCAAAAGTCGTCATTGCTGAGATATGAATCATGAATCTTGAGAAAATAAGTATTCTAGAAGAGAAACACTCTCTTATGATTCGAGATTGTATTTTTCTTGGAGATATTTTGAGAAAGAAAAAATCTCATACCATATCATTTGAGGAAACTCTTTCTCTTTGTGCTCTTCTTTCTGAGGAATATAGTGGAAAATGTTGGCAAGATATAGAATTTTGAATCTCTCTCATGCGTGAGATATATGAGACGACTCCCCTACGACCACAAGGTGATTCAATATTTCCTCCTGGAGATTTTGGTGAGACCTATTTTATCACGCAAGAGAATCTCTGGAGCAGAGGAAACAGATGGCTTCTCATTGCCTCACGATACCTCGAAAATGCTCAAGAAGAAGTCATTTCTCTCATGAGTAAAGCCTGAATCATTGATCAGAAATACTGAGAGAAGCTTCTTCAAGACTTAGAAACTCTTATCACAATAGCTTATAAATATGATGAGAATACTGGACTTATTCTTCAGATCACAATTTCAGACACAATAGTACGATCAGTTCCTCGGTCTATATCAAAAGATGTTCAGAAGCTTATAAATGTGCAAGGGAATGGAAAGATTATCTTCTCTGGGTATGGAATATCTGGGGAGAAAATAAAAAAATTTATAAAAAATGAATATGATCTCAGTCTTCCTATCATTGAAAATGACAATGAACATATTATGAACATTGCCAGAAATATTACCATAAGAAACAAAAAAACGGTTATTCTTTCGACGAACATGAAGCATCTGCGACAAATAACGCAAGAAATCAAAGGAAGCCAGGATATACAAAATATCTGGACTCAAGGTCTCTCATGAGGAAAATGAAAGATTCTTTCTCTTTTTCAGAAGTCGGATGAGAAGTCAGTTCTTATTGGGCTTATTGATAGTTATATCGATGAATCTTTTCTATGGAAAGAAGTAGACGAAGTAATCATAGCAAAAATGCCATTTGATCCGCCGACTGATCCTTACTTCCTTGCACGTACAGTTGGTATGAAGAATAATTTCGAAGAATATAGTGCCCCTCTTTCAATTGCGAAAATAAATACCCTCATCGGAAGAATAAAGAGTGCAAATTCTCAATCAAAAATATATTGTCTCGATGAACGACTCGAGAAAATGCTCTGGGGAAAGGAATTTATGAAAGAACTTCTCTAATATTTATACTCAGAAAATAGAATATTTCTTATTCAAGTAAAAAGTCAGCTTCATATTTGCGAGATGAGGGAAAATAGTATATGCTTACCGAAGTATAACTTTTTTCTATGGATACCACCGAAATTATTCCCACTCAATGAGATACTCCAGAGTGAGCATCCTTTATTTCATCCTCAAAGAATGAATGAACAACTCCTGACTCCACATATAGTGACTTCTTTCAAGAAACAAGTGATGGAAACATTAGTATCTGACCAAAAGCACAGAAATCTGGACTCGAAATAACAACAAATGTTTTATCGTATATTGTTCCTATCGTTATAGTAATAGCTCTCTTTTGAGTATTTCATGTCTTTATACGAAGCGGATGAGCAGCGCAATCAATCAAAGAAACATACACCTTTCTCTGTCCATATCTCAGCTATGGAGTGAATCTCAGTGCGGAAGAAAAGAGCTGTCAGACTCTCTCAAGTATTTGAGGTGTTTACAAAAAGAAAAGGACAGATCTTGAATGAAATATTATTAATAAACTTGCGGAATATATTCCTATAAAAATTACAAAGAATCTTCTTATTGCTTCACCTGAAAGAAATTTCATCGTTGATACATATAAAAATAAAATTCATATGGATGAGATTATGAATCAATTTGAAGATGCTCGAAAATCTGGAATCTCTCTTACTGGAGATAATGTAGTTTGCAACGGCATGAGCATAACTGGTGATGGCAATCTTACGACACAGTGTACTGTCTATGGATGAGCTCTCTGAGATGATGATGAGAATTGAAAACTTGGATCAGCACGCATAGAGGCGTTGCGATTTCTCGGATCACTCAGTGATACAAGTAAGAGCAAATTCATCCTTCTCAATCCTCCTTCCTCTCTTTCAATGGAGATTGTAAGTGGTCCTGACTTCCCGGAATACAAGAGCCGAACAACTATCTCAATACAGCTCCAATATATTCCTTTTACTGAAAAACCATAATTTCTCTCTTATGCTATCAAACTCTCAAAAAGAACATCTTACATATACTGCCGTTGGTCAGATATTCACTCTTTGTGCTATTGGTCTTATCACATTTCAGTACATCCTCCCATGAATGACAGAAATCGATAAGAATCTCGCAAATGCAAATGCGGAAATAGAAGGCTATACAAAAACATATAATGATGGTATTGATTTTACAACTCTTTGAACTCTTCTTGCTGGAAAGCCTGAGAGGCTCGAACTTATAAAAATAATGCAGTCTGATCAAGATTGAACAAAAAAAGTTATTCAAAAAGTCTGAGATCAAAACTACCTCGATTGGCTCACTCAATCAATAGGAAAAAGCGATGGGGATAAACAAATTCTCATTCAAGAAAAAATGAAGCTCAACAGCATTATTCCTACGTTGAGTCCAGTAAGTGCAAATATTGAAGAGGAAAATGTAACACTCAAACAATATGTAAAATTCATTGAAGGAACTGTTCTGAAGCAATTTCATTTTGATAGTAATGTGATTATTGGAATGCAGGGTATAACCTTTTGAGAAAAGTGAACAAATGCAGAAAATATTGGAATGTTTGAGTTTCGTTTTGACTTTAAATGAACAAATAGTGATATCTCACATTTTATTACTTTTGTAAATACTGCCTGAAAGCCAGATATTCTTACTAATAATAGTTGATCATACATAATCTCGAAAGAAAAAGTTCCTGGTGTAATGAGTAATCCCCTCATGAGTATGACAAATTTTTCTCTTCAGAATATACTCAATCCAGACAATCCAAATGCAGAAAATAGTGGAAGAGTCACTCTTAAGTTCTATGTTCGTGGAATCTCTAAGGATGATCTTCTCTTCCTGTGAGAAAGCCTCAAGAGTAGACAAGAAAATCTATGAAAAAGAATCGATGATAATATGAAACAATGTGAAAAAGATGGATTAATCTGTGCCAGCTATGTCAGTAAACTAAAAATATTTAAAGTAAAATACAATGAGTTTGTACGCTGACTCAATTCAGCAAAGGTTATCTGAGCTGGAACGGATCAAATATATCCACTCTCTCAGGCCATAAATACAATAAAATCTCTAGAAAAAGAGCTTGATGGAATTCTCCCAAAAGTAAAAAAATAAGTATCTCATTTCGTTCATTTTATCAGTATGCCAAATACATCCGTCGAACTTCTCAAAGAACAAATATATAAAGGTGAAAATATATGACAGATCTGTGATCTCATGATCATCGGCGCTGTAGAAATAGGATCATCAGATATTCATATAGAACCTCTTACAAATATTGTACGTCTTCGTTATCGTCTCGATGGAGAACTTCGTGAAATTCTCGAATACCAAACATTTCTTCATCAACAAGTGGTTGCAAGATTCAAGATTCTATCAAATCTAAAAATTGATGAATCTCGTATTCCTCAAGATGGTCGTCTCTCAACGGTAATTAATAATAAAGCGCTCGACTTACGTATTTCTACCCTTCCGACCGTCCATGGAGAAAAGATTGTAATGCGTATCGTCGATAAAAGTAAGAAAATCCCGGATCTTGCAGACCTTGGTATAGAATGACATAACAAAGTCCTTCTCGAAAAAGCTATTGAACTTCCAAATGGAATTATCCTCACTTCAGGACCAACTGGTTCAGGTAAGTCAACAACACTTTATTCATGTCTTTCGATGCTGAATAAGCCGAATGTAAATATAATGACTCTTGAAGATCCAGTAGAAAGTCAGATTGATGGACTCAATCAGTCGCAGATGTTTCCCGATATTGGATATACTTTTGCATTTTGACTTCGTACTGCCCTGCGTCAAGATCCAGATATCATAATGGTATGAGAAATTCGTGATCATGAAACGATAAATGTTGCGATAGAGGCTGCACTCACTGGTCATCTTGTAGTCTCTACGATACATACAAACTCAGCTGCAGAAACACTTACTCGAATTCTTAATATGGGAATACCGGCGTTCCTCCTTCCAGCATCGATCAATGCCATCATCGCTCAACGATTGATTAGAAAACTCTGTCCCCATTGCAAAAAACCTGTTGCCATGTCTGATCTTGATCCAAAGCTCAAAACAAATGTCGAAAGAGCATTAAAACGTACAGCGAAGGAAGAGCTTCTTTCTCGTATTCCTTCAGCCATACTTCAAAAGCCGACATTTTATGAACCAGTTGGTTGCACCGAATGTGAAAATATTGGATACAAATGACGACTTGGTATCTATGAAATACTCGAGATTACAACAAATGTAAAAAAACTCATTATTGATTGAGCGAGTGCTACTATTATCAATGAAGCAGCTATTAACGATGGTATGATCTCTCTCGAACAAGATGGCATACTCAAGGCTCTTAGTGGTCGTACTTCACTCGAAGAGGTATATGCTGCAGCAAAAGAAAACTCCTAAAAAAATCTCTTACTTATTTTTCCTATGGCAAATAATGCATCTGACATCGTCATTCTTGATATACAAGAAGGCCAAGAAGCTAAAGAACAAGATTCATATCTGATTTTTTTGAAGAATATGTTCTTCAAATGAGGAAGTATAAAACTCAGACAAAAAGTTATATTTTTTCGTATCATGGCGACTATGGTGAATGCGAGTCTGACAGTACTCAAAAGTCTGACAGCTCTCAAAAAACAAGAGAAAGATAAAAATATGATTAAGTTTTATGACTTTATGATAGAACGCGTGCAATGAGGTCGGACTATGCATGAATCTCTTGCGGATTATTATGGATGTTTTGGTGATGCAGAAATCTCAATCATAGAAGCAGGTGAACGTACCGGTAAGCTCAATCAGGCACTTCTCCAAATTGCCGAACAGACAGAAAAGATTGATTCCATTACAAGAAAAATCAAAGGGGCTATGACATATCCCATTCTTCTTATCGTTGGTATGGCAGCCTGTGTCACAGTACTTATGGTAAAAGTAATTCCCGTTCTTACATGATTTTTCTGAGATAAAGAAAATCTTCCAGCTGCGACAAAGCTCATAGTCAATACCAGTGAGGCATTTCAGAAAAATTGGTATATTATATTTATAGCACTTGTGATTCTTTATATTGTCTTCACTATCTGGAAAAAGACAGTAAGTGGAAAATATCAATGGGATGCTATAATGCTCAAGCTTCCTATTTTTGGGCCCCTTCTTCGAAAAGTTATTCTTTCACGATTTGCTCGAGTATTCTCGAATCTTATCGCCAGTGGAGTATCGGTCATAGAAGCAATCCGTATCGTTTCATCAGCTGTAGGAAATGAGGTCTATCACCAGCGTCTTCTTCTTCTTCGAAATGATGTGAAAAATGGTATGAAAATGGCAGAATCTCTCGAGGACGATACTCTCTTCCCTGACCTTCTTATATCAATGATTCGTGTCGGTGAAGAGACGGCACAAATCGGTGAGACGATCATCAAGGTTGCGGATTTCTATGATGAAGAAGTAGACATTGCAATCTGAGGTATCCAGAAAATGATCGAGCCACTTATTCTTGTCGTAATGGCTGTAGTTATTTGATTTATTGCTGTCGGTATCTTTCAGCCAATCATGAACCTTGCTGGTACACTTTCGACATAGTGTAAAAAATATTCAAGATGGTCTTGGTTTTCCAAGGCTATTTTTATTTGCTTTTTGTATTTTTTCTATACAATACTCACACTTTATTTATTAATATATTGCCCATATGCAAACTCTCGAAGCAAAGATCCGTAACGAATCAGCTCGTGAAGTCCGCGAAAGTGGATCTATACCAGCAGTCGTATACGGCAAGGATGTCCCTTCGACGAGCGTGACTGTCAGTGCTTCTGACTTTACTCGTCTTTTCCGTGAAGTAGGAGAGAATCATGTTTTTACCCTCAAATTTGGCAAAGATACTCATCCTGTACTTATTCATGAGATTCAGAAACATCCTGTCACCGGCAAAGCCCTTCATCTCGATTTCCTTACAGTAGATATGAAAGCAGTTGTTCATATAGAAATACCAGTAAAACTCATTGGAATTTCTCCAGCAGTTCTCGAAGGTGGACAAGTTCATCAAAATCTTCACGCAGTTCATGTAAAATGTCTTCCCTCTGATATTATCGATGCATTTGAGCTCGACATTAGTAGTATCGACCATATTGGAAAGGTTCTTCATGTGAGTGACCTTGTGGTAGATACGAAGAAATATCAACTTCTCTCTCATAAAGAAGAAGCTATAGTTTCGGTCCATGCTGTCAGAGAGGTTGTCGAAGAAGTTGCTCCAGTATCAGTTGATGATGTAGCAGTCACAACAGAGAAGAAGCAGGATGAAGAATCACCAGCCGCATAATCAAAAGTATGATAATCAAAATCGTCTGATCTGGTGATGAAATCCAGACACTCAAAAATCTCGTAATTCAAGCACTTACAGAACTTGCTCTCATAGATGCTGTGAAGCTTCTCGAAACTGATGATTCAGCATACAAAATGGAACTTGGTATCACTGAGAATCCAGCTCTTTGCATCGAAGAAGAATCGATCGACTTTCGTGATATGATATTCCAAGGTGAAGTCCCAGCATATGATGAGATCAAATCTATGTTCATCTCTATTCTTGGTGATGATGATCATGATCATAGTGAATGATGTGGAAGTGGTGGATGCGGAAGTTGTGAAACGGGTGGATGTCACTAGATTTCAGTATCTGGAAATAACTCTATCTTCCGTCAAGATAAAATCCTTGCCTGAAAATTAAAAGAATGCTACTCTGTATGGGTAGTATTTCTTTTTCTATATAAATATGAAAGTAAAAGTTAATGTGTTTTTCTATATACCTGAAACATGATGACGAGATGGTGTAAATGAAAATAATCCTCAATTACCAGAAAATATGGAAAGATGAGTTCTTTCTGAATTACAGAATCTTATAAATAATCCTGAAGTATTAGCATGAGTTCAATCAAGAATTGATGCTATGTCTGATCATACTAATCAAATGTTGCTCCAGGCAACACTCAATAGAATGACTAGACTGGATGATGCGACAAAAAAGGTACACTCAGACATCCATAATCGCCTACACTATCTTATGGATGTTGTGACAGTTTAGTATATAATCCATCTATTCCGATAATCTTCACTCCAAGGCTTTCTGCCTTGGTTTTTTTTGATCCAGCATTGTCTCCAGCAATCAGGTAATCGAGCTTTCCTGTGACGGCAGTGCGTACTTCCCCACCATGAGCTTCTATCATCTCATGAATCTGATCACGAGACATATTCTCGAATGATCCCGTCACACAAAATGATTTTCCTTGCAATATTCCCTGTACTTGTCATTGCGAGGTACGAAGCAATCCATCTGCTTTTGGAATATCTATAATCAATTCTCTGAATAATCTCTCCACCAATTCTCTATTCTCCTGCATATATTCGACAAAAGCCTGAGCTGTTTCAGGACCAATATCCTTCACTTCCAATAATTCATCTTCAGTAATCGAGAAAATATTTCTCTCTGTTATCTGTTGTATTTTCTTTGCTATGAGTCTTGCTGTTTTTTTCCCTACATTTGGTATTCCAAGTCAGACAAATGCACGATCAAGAGTTGTATATCGAGCTTTTTCAAGTGATTCAATCAAGTTATTGACAGATTTTTCCTTGTATCCTTCAAGTTCGAGAAGCCTTTCTCGATATTGACCAAGCTGAAAAACGGAAGCAAAATCCGTAATCCATCCAAGCTCGAGAAATAGCTCGATCTGCCTCGCACCAAGCCCATCGATATTCATTCATTGTTTTCATACAAACATTTCAAGTTGTCCTTGAATCTTAGCTGAACAATGAAGATTCGGACAATATATTGCCACCTTTCATTCATCTTGGAGAAGCTCTGTCATACAAATAGGGCAATTCGTAGGTGGAATGATAATTTTTTCTTCTCCGGTACGAATCTCCGTAATAACAGATACAATCTCTGGAATCACTTCTCCTGCTCGCATGATAAATACCATATCCCCTTCTCGTACTCATTTCTTGGTCAGTTCATCATAATTATGAAGTGTCGCACGACGGACCACCACTCATCAGACATCGACGGCTTCAAGATTTGCTACTGGAGTCACAGTTCCTGTCCGACCAACAGAATGCTCGATAAAAAGGACTCGGGTGCGAACTTGCTTGGCTGGAAATTTGTATGCGATCGAATATCGGGGATGATGCTCTGTCCGGCCAAGATCATCCCAGAGAGTCATATCATCGAGCTTCAGTACCATACCATCGATATCAAAATCAAAATACTCCTTACGATTTTGAGTTTCTCTTTCGATAATTCTCGTCAATTCATCAATTCCAGAAACTCGTAAAAACTGAAAGTCTTTTCTCTCAAAACCCCAAATAGCGAGAGTATCCATGAGCTCATGATATTGGAGAATTCAATACTCTTTTGCTTCATTTCCATTTTGTTCTATCTGAGGAATAGAATATGCGAAAAACTGAAGCTCACGAGATCGAGTGATAAGAGGATCAATCTGACGAAGTGATCCAGATGAAGCATTTCGAGGATTCGCAAAAAGCTTTTCTCACAATTCAAGTCGCTCTTTATTTACCTTTTCGAATGTTGTCCTACTCATCATCACTTCCCCACGGATTTCCATGCGTTCCACATTCTTGAGGGCTGTTATTTCTTTTGGAATATTCTTGATTTCCCATGTTCCGAGCGTCACATCTTCTCACTCCACACCACTTCCACGAGTGATCGCTTGATCGAATTTTCCATACTTATAGACGATAGCAAGTCCAAGTCCATCATATTTCGGCTGGATATAGTAGTCAAAATCCTTCTCAATATCGAGTATTCGTCTCATTCTCACCTCAAAATCGCGAACTTCTTCTACAGAATACGTATTATCGAGAGATATCATCGGGTATACATGTGCTACCTTCTGGAATTGTTCGGAAGCAAGGATAGCAAGCTTCGCTGTCGGTGAGCTATCATCGAGCATATTGTGATCAGATTCTACTCTTGCAAGTGCATGAAAAAGCTGATCATACTCAGTATCAGAAATGATCGGAGATTCCATCTCGTGATAGAGACGATTGTGCTCACAAATAACTTCACGAAGAGTAAGAATATCGCTTTTTTTGAGATTATCTTTTCGAGCGAGAAAGTCGGAAGAGAGTGAAAGAAGTTCTGATTGATTCATGGAAGGTATTGTATTGAAAATAAATCGAAAGTGAAAAATTTCTGGAAGAAAATATTATATTGACAATAATTTATATATCTCTATTATAATCAAATCTAATTTTTAGTATTATGTTTTGAGAAAGTCTATATTCTTATCATTCTGTGCTTTCCAATTTTATCGATATCTCAAGTAGCGGTAAACGAATAGCAACATCACGCATAAAGATACATCTCGCTTTAGATAACGATGCTATTTATACAACCTTTCTGGCTGATTTTGACTGACACTTAGACCTCTCTAAGCTAATAAAAAATGGAAGAAATCGCGAGAAAAATATGCTAGAAAAAAGACTTTGGGAAAACCTCTCTAAATCTAATCCAGAAATGGATAATCCCGAATTAGATCGAATACTCAATGCAGTCTTAAATAGAGTAAGAACTTATTGATTGTGAATTGCTCTCAATAGAAAAAAGTCATCGTCCCCTAAAAAAAGTCATCTACGAGAAGATACTTATATAGAATGATCTGGTATGGAAGACTGGATTTTAGATAACGATAGTGATTTTATTCAGTAAATCTATAACTCTTCCAAGATTAATCATACAAGAAGAGGATATAATTCAATAATATTTCTTTTGCCTTTTCCTCACTTTTTCATATAATTCTCCCGTTTTATTCGGGATTTTATTTCTATCAATTCCATACTCTAACCCTTTTACCATCATGCAAAGTACTGTCACTCGCAAGAATAGCTACACTCTTTCTATCAATATCAAGGAATCTGGTGTCGAGCTCGAAAAGGCAAAAAAACACGTCATCGAAGAAATTCGTACAAAAGGAAAGGTAAAAGGTTTTAAGCAAGGATCAGCTATTCCTGATGCTATCATCATCCGTGAATATGGAGAGTCGGGAATCGAGAGTCAAGCACTCGATGAGGTCGTAAGTAAGATCTATCCAAAAGTTCTCAAAAAAGAGAATATCAATCCGATCGCCCCGGGAAATATCACAGAAGTAAAAAGTAAAGATCCAATCGAGCTCACTCTCGAAGTCGAAGTATTTCCTGAGATAGAAATCGACGAAAAGAAACTCGACAAGATCAAAGTAAAACGTACTCCAGTAACATTCGACGAATCAGAGATCGATACTGAGATCGCCGCAATCAAGGCTCGATTCACTCACTTTCATGATGCTGGATCTCACTCAGAAGATGGTGCTGATACTTCTCATCTCATGATCGAAAAGAATGATCGAGTAACTATCACGGCTCAATGATACGACAAGAAAGGTGGTGAAGCTATCAAGGAAACCTATGTGCCAAACTATCCTCTTGTGATTGGATCAGGCTCATTTATCCCTGGATTCGAGGAAAAACTTGAAGGGGCAAAAGTCGGTAATGAAGTAGATTTTGACATCACATTCCCAAAAGATTATCACTCTGATGAATTCAAAGGTCGAAAAGTATATTTTGTCGCAAATATCGAGAAGATCGAGAAGCCACATACTCCAGAATTCAATGAAGAATTTATCGAGAAACTTCGTGGTGTGAAGACAGATATGGCTGGATTCCGTGAGATTCTCGGAAAAGAAATACTTGCGAGAAAAGAATCTGAAACAAGAAACAAAGATGAAGATACTCTGATGAGAGAAATTCTTTCAATATCAGCTTTTGAGGTCGGACCAACACTTCTCCAAAATGAGATCGACCAAGTCTATAGCGAACATGCAAGTAATCTTGAGCAACAAGGACTCAATATAAAGCAATATCTTGAGCATTTGAAAAAGTCGGAAGAAGGATACAAGGATGAAGTCGTAAAACCAGAAGCAGAACGTCGTCTCAAGGCTGAGCTTCTCCTACGAAAAATCCGTGAAATCAAAGGAACTGAGGCGTCAGACGAAGAAGTAAAATCTGAAGTAGAAAAGGTTATCGCACAATACGGATCAGCAGAAGTCATCGATCGTCTTCGTGCAAAGCTCGTAGCTGGTGATGCCTATTACGAAGATATAAAATCTCGTGTCACTTACCGAAAGGTTGTCGATATGTTCTGGGCATAGTTTCTGTTAGCTCCTTTTGAAAGGAACTGTCACGAAGTGACTGAGGATTTTGCTCGATTCAAATAACCCCTCTCAAATTTGAGAGGGGTTATTATTTGAACTACATTGCATTAGCCACAATTTCGTATGATGAAATAACAAAAGAATTAATAGGTTCTCATTGTTCTTGATGATTAAGCACTTCATCACTTGACCCAAAACAAAAGAACTTATGCTTGCCTGAAAGGGTAGAACATTCATCTTCTAATAAAGAAATTATTCTTTTGACTTTTCCATTTATAAGTAAAAAGAGGATGTATTGGGAATCCATATTTTCTCAACAAAGAAAATCAATCATCTCTCTATTACCAGAAAATGTTGAGCTTCAACTATTGACCATTAAACGAGAACTATTGATCATATATTTTTCATAAAATAACTGCATAATAGTAGTCCCTCTCTCTGTTTTGTCAAATCTTTTTTCATATAAAAATTAACTTGTCAACATATTCACCTGTTTTTCACAGTATGAGATTTGAAAAAGTGAGACTTTTTCGTATAATCCACCGGCTTTTATAAGCCCCATGGGCTTTTATTGGAATAATTAGAAAGATAAAAATCTTTCTTTCTAGACTATCAACTATCAATTATAAAAATGCTTAATTTTCTCATGAAACTTTTCGGTGATCCAAGCCAAAAAAAACTCAAATCCTACGAAAAAGATCTCGAAATCATAAAGAAAATAGAGGTACGTCTTCATGAAGAGATCACGACTGTCGAGCAGATACAAGCGAAGACACATGAGTTCCAATCACGCTTCTCAGGTCTCGATATTGAAAATACTGAGGACCGACCAAAGATTCGTGAGATTCTCGAGTCCATCAAGCATGAAGCATTTGCACTTCATAGACGAGCATGTGAACTTATCTACGGGAAGACTTTCGATCTTGGGAATGGACATACCATCGAATGGAATATGATTCCTTACGATGTACAGATTATCGGTGCACTCACCCTCCATGATGGAAATATCGCTGAGATGCGTACTGGTGAAGGAAAAACTCTCGTCGCAACTCTTCCTGCATATCTCAATGCTCTCATCTGAGTATGAGTCCACATCGTCACGGTCAATGATTACCTTGCTCGTCGTGATGCGACTGAAATGGGTATTATCTATGGCACCCTTGGTCTCACGACTGGCATGATCGTCCATGGTCAAAGCTTCGAAGAGAAACGAAATGCCTATAATTCAGATATTATCTACGCGACCAACAACGAACTTGGATTCGACTATCTTCGTGACAATATGGCAATCTCCGAAGCTCGTCAGGCTATGGGAAAACGCTGGTATGCAATCGTAGATGAAGTCGATTCGATTCTTGTCGACGAAGCGCGTACTCCACTTATTATTTCTGCGCCAGATAGTGAGCCAACAAGTAAATATGCTCGATTCGCAGCATTTGCACGTTCACTTACAGATAATACAGATTACAAGATCGATGAGAAACAGAAGACTGCAACCTTGACAGAAGAATGAATCTCAAAAGTCGAAAAATACTTGGGAGTTGAGAATATTTATGTAAGTCAGCATTTCAATGATCTCCACCATGTAGAAAATGCTCTCAAAGCAGCCGCAGTATATCGTCGTGATATCGACTATCTCGTACGAAATGATGAAGTCCTGATAATAGATGAACACAATGGTCGTGTCCTTCCCGGGCGTAGATATTCAGATGGTCTTCATCAAGCTATCGAAGCAAAAGAAACAGTCACTATTCAACAAGAATCTCGTACTCTTGCTTCTATCACATTTCAGAATTACTTTCGACTCTACCAAAAACTCTCAGGAATGACTGGTACGGCAAAGACTGAAGAAGAAGAATTCTATAAGATATATCACCTAGAAGTCATCACTATACCTACCAATAAGCCTATCAAGCGTATTGATCGTGGAGATATTCTCTTCCGAAGTGAAAAAGGGAAATTTACCTACCTTGTCAATCTTATTTCTGCCCTTCATGAGAAAGGTCAGCCAATCCTTGTCGGTACAGTATCTGTAGCAAAAAGTGAATATCTCTCTTCTCTTCTCGAGAAAGAAGGTGTTCCTCATCAGATTCTCAATGCAAAACAAGATGCTCATGAGGCGGAGATTATCGCAAATGCTTGAACATATGGAACAGTGACTATTGCAACCAATATGGCTGGACGTGGTACAGATATTAAAATAGATGATCGTACGCGGTCACTTACTGGTATAGTGAAGCTCGAGTGAGCTGCTGGGCTTCAAGAATACCATCTTGGTGGACTTTTTGTCATCGGTACAGAGAAACACGAGACTCGTCGAATAGACAATCAGCTTCGTGGACGCTCTGGACGTCAAGGTGATCCTGGTCTTTCCCAATATATGCTTTCCCCTCAAGACGATATTATGCGTATTTTCGGTGGAAATAAGCTTTTTTCGATTCTAGCAAACTTCGAATCACATCCAGAATGAGATCCTCTCATCGAGAGTAAAATGCTGACAAAAAATATTACTACCATTCAAAAACAAGTAGAAGGACGTAATTTTGATATTCGTAAACATATTCTTGAGTATGATGATGTCTTGAATCATCATCGTCTTGCTATCTATTCTCGACGTACTCGAATTCTGAGATGAATCGATATTCACAATGAAGTTCTCGAAATGCTGCATAATGAGAC
Organism: uncultured Candidatus Altimarinota bacterium; assembly: GCA_963763105.1. GTDB lineage: Bacteria > Patescibacteriota > Gracilibacteria > BD1-5 > UBA2023 > JAGOMW01. Next base: position 72,480 of record CAVXMT010000001.1, read on the forward strand.
CGAGCGCATTATTGATATAGCACAAGAAGGAGAATTGGAGTTTTCCGTCGAATGAGCTGCTCGAATTGTGTGAACAATTAATGAATTTGCAGAAGATGAGGTTATTAATACAAATGCGCTCTCAAATGCGCTCTCATACGAGGAGGCAAAACAACGAGTCTTCTCACTTCTCTCTGGGAAAATTGAAGCTCTTAGAGATACCGGAACTGAAGAAGAATTTGCAGAATTCGAACGAAGACTGACGCTCGCAGCTATTGATGAGCTCTGGATGAATCATATAGATAGTATGGCTCATCTTCGTGAAGAAGTAGCATTCGAATGATATGCACAGAAAAACCCTCTTATCGTCTATAAGGAACGTGCTTATGACAAATTTGTCATTATGATACAGACCATAGGTCTTCGTGTTACCAAAGGTCTTCTTACAGCAAAACCAAGAGAGGCTATAGAAGAAGTCAATCTTGAAGAAACACTCCTCTCAAAATATGCTGAAAATGCTGTATCATGATTTGATGAATGAGCAAGACTCACTGCTGGACATATGTGACCAGTGGAATATGTTGAAGATACATCATCTGGGATTTCTCCTATTACAAAAATCAGTACTCATATAAAATCTGAATTTGTATGAGTTGGCCGTAATGATCTTTGTCCATGTGGAAGTGGAAAGAAATTCAAACAGTGTCATGGAAAATAATACATTTCAAAATACCCACTGTAAGTACATAATTTTATTTAAAATCTTTTTATAATGAGTAATCAAAATGAGGCTTTCGAAACACAGGAAATAGGAGAAGGAAATAAAACTTTGAGAGAATTTATATCATTCTTTCGTGATCTTATTATTATTCTCCTCATTGTTCTCTTCGTACGATGATTTTTTGTCACACCATTTCGTATCAATGGAAGCTCTATGGAGGAGAGTTATCATGACAAGGAATATATTATAGTAGATAAATTCTCTTATCTTGATCTCCCTGTAACCTATGAAACAACAACTGGCCAAGATGAAAATCTTTGGACAAAAATAAGTGAAACAGTATTACAGAATATACCCGTTCATATCGGTAATCCTGTCCGTGGTGATGTCGTTGTCATAACTCCTCATGTCGATAAACAAAGAGAATACTATATTAAGCGAGTTATCGGACTTCCATGAGATATTATTCGATTCGAAGATGGAAATGTACTTATAAAAAAGTCAGGTTCTGAAAAATTTATTCAAATATCTGAATCATATCTTTCTCTCGTAAATTCTGGTCAGACTCGCCTTCCAGATCATGTTGAAGCGAATCAATTTAGTATTCCGGCTGGGTATTATTGGGTAATGGGAGATAATAGGAATAATTCGGCAGATTCACGATCTTGTTTTCGTAATTGTATCGGAACTGATATAATGGCTCACTTTATTAAGAGAAAGGATATAGTATGAAAAGTATTACTCAATCTTTGATATTATAATATCTTTGGTGAGTGATGAGTAATTAGTTGACAACGGTGGACATGGACTCATCCTCCAAGATTTCTGGATCATCCACGAAATGCGCATTATCCAGAACTTGGTGAATAAAAGAATATGTTTTATCTTATAGATAAGCCCATAGGTATTTCCAGTTTTGATGTTATTCGAAAACTCAGGAAAATCTTGAATGTAAGGAAGATGGGGCATATTGGCACTCTGGACCCGCTTGCAAGTGGGTGTCTTTTGGTAGCCACAGAAGGAAGTACAAAGCTTATTCCACTCTTTGAACATTCTAAAAAAGAATATATCTTCATCGTACGACTTGATGGGAAGAGCAACTCTCTTGATCAATGAACTCCTATAGAGAAGTATTCCAACAGATAACTATAGAGAACGGACTTCTGAAGAAATAAAAACCTTTCTTCTCTCTCAAATATCACAGGTACCTCCTCAATATAGCGCTCTTCATATAGATGGAACAAGGGCGTATACTCTTGCAAGGAATGGAGAAATCTTCTCCCTAAAGGAACGAAAGATTCATGTAGATGATGTAGAGATTATCGCTATGAACACATTCTCTATAGAAATACGGATGATTTTATCCTCATGAGGATATGTTCGATCATTTGCTCCTATTCTCTGAGAATTCTTCTGAGTCAAATGATGATATATAGAATCTCTTCGAAGAACTGAAATAATTACAAGTTATTGAGTTCTTTCTCTATGAGAATCGCGCTCACTGGAAAGTATTTCATCAATTCCCTATAGTATGATATTTCCGACTATTCCTACTTTTGAAATAACCCAAGAAGAATACACTGAATTACTGAACGGAAAGTCTTTGGGGAAAATAGAAAGTATAAAGATAAAATTTAATGATAAGGATAAGGTATTTCTTTCTTATTCCAATGGAAGTTTTCTCTCCCTTTGTGAATACAGAGAAAATACCTATCGTATTATACGTAATAACGTCTAAAAATAGGAGAAATTTACTGTCTTCACAGAATCTTTACATATGAGATTTGCAATTGGATAAATAATGAATAATCTCACTCTCGATGATACACACTTCACTTCTTCCCGTATATATTATATTAGCCATTGTTGGCAGTTTTTTTGTGTCAAGTATCTCTTATGCGGATTCTGGAGAAATTGTAGTGAACGCAACTGGTTCGACTCTTGCTGGATCAGAAAAGAAAGATATAAAAGAAGATGTTTCCAGTGAAGTACCAGAAAGTAAAGTAGAACAAAATGATCAGAAAACTGAAGAAGAAAATACTAAGAAAAACTTAAATCTATCATTTATAGAACTAGGAAAAACTATTGGGGCTAAGACTATTAAAAATCTTAATACGCGCTATATAAAGGAATATCCTGATGTCTCTGATAGAAAAAAGGCCCTCGAAGCAACAAAAGCAATACTTGTCCTCAGAAAAAATAAGAAAGCTGAAGGAATTCAACTTAGTGAAACAGGAAAAATCATTATTGCAGCATTTCTTGATAATATGATTGATCTTCTCGATAAAAAAATAGAAGAACTCGGAAATTAATTCTCCCATTGCAAAATGAGAGATTTTTTTATAATAGAAGAGTATTATTAAATTTCTCCTTATGAATATTGAACTTTCTCTCTGGATCAAGAAAATATGTATTACCATAATTATTGCTGTTCTTTGCTTTATAGCATATATAATTCGAGATATTTTCTTCATTATTATAATTTCGGGATTTCTCACAATTATCATAAATCCTCTTATTAGCCTCTGAGAGAAATACAAGATACCTATATGGATTACACTTATTCTCCTTCTCATAATTATATTCCTCCTATGAAGTGTAGTTATTGGAACACTTATACCTATTATCATCACTTTTATTAGTGATACTATCGGTTCTGTCACAATATGGGCAAATACAGCTGAAAAAATCTATTTGACCTGAGGAATCCCTGGTTTCCATCTGCATCCATATCTAGAAAAGATTGTTCTTTTTCTTTTCAGATGAGATAATATAAATCATACTCTTGATATCATTAAGCAGAATGCTGGAAATATTCAATCCTTTCTCACCAATCAGATATCTTCTCTTACTTCTTGAGGAATCTCTATTTTGAGTCAAGTAGGATGAATAATCTGAGAATGGGTCATCATTATTATATCGACATTTCTTATGCTCTTAGAAAGAGAGGTGATTGGGAGATATATACTCAAAATCATTCCATCTGATATGCAGTATTATATAGAGAATCATTATGCTCAAATTCAGACTATATTTACATCCTGGATGAAAGCAATGCTCATTCTTTCAGCAAGTATATTTGTCGTTACATATATTGGACTTTTCATTCTAGAACTCTTCGGTATTTCGACTGAAAAGACCTTCACTCTCGCGCTTATTGGTGGTATTATGGAATTTATTCCTTATGCAGGACCAATGCTTTCATTTATTCCTGCTATCATTATCTGATTAGGGATATCTTGGGAAGCAGCTCTCGCCATTACAATACTCTACATTATGATCCAATTTATAGAAAATAATTGGCTCGTTCCCTATGTGATGAGTCGATCTCTTGATCTTTCTCCATTTTTTGTATTCATTGTTATGTTGATAGGTGCAACTCTTGGGTGAGTACTCGGAATAATACTCGCTCTTCCAATAGCAGCTGTAATCCATATGGCTATAGGAGAATATCAGAAAATACAAAAAGGGAACCTTGCCAAATCCACTGGCAAAGATGCTTCTCCGAAAAAAAAGGTTTCATAAAAAAATTGACAAAGATAAAAGAAGAAATACTATAAGCATATATATTGCAAATATGCAAAATCTCCACGCCCCTACATTCTTCTACTTTTATTTCTTCTTTCAGAAAATACTGAAGGGTAGATTTATGTAGTTTAGAAATTTTCTAGAATATACACACCTCTCCTTCAGTAAAAACTGAAGGAGATTTTATTTTTATATCTTTTATATATGAACATCCCATTATCTACTATACAAAGACGATCTCACTGGGATCAAGTACTATTTCCACATGAACTAAGAGTTACAACTCAGGCATCAGGATTGATAAAATTTAATCCAACTCTCTATCTGGAAGATCTAAGAAAGCTCCGGATTACATCTCATACTGGACATAAGGAAAGAACAGTTGCTTTAAGTAAATTAACAGATATTCAACTCTTAAGTCTTCATAATGTTCTCGTGGATGAATGCATGAAAAAATGAATAAATAATGAAAGGCATTTATTTGAAGCCGTTGATTTCATTATTATAAACAGAAAGATTAATATTATAATGACATGTCAATGAAGTGTAACTCCAGGGATACAAACGTTTGCATATAATGCCCTTTCTGGAAACAGTGAATCTAGAAATCCAGATCAAAAACTATATCATCTATCAGTAAAATAATATTTCCCGGCTACACCATTACCTGTGATTCAATCTCCATAAGAATACGCTCAATTACCTTTCGATCATTCCATGGAATGGATCATTGTTGTGTAACCTGTACGGTCTCAGCACCTTTTCCAGCAACCAGAAGAATATCTCAGGACTGAAGTATCAGAAGCGCCGTACGTATAGCATCCTCTCTATCTGGAACAATCCAAAAATTGTCACCTTCTCGCCGATCAATACCAACAGAGACGTCGCGTATGATAGCGAGCGAATCTTCTGTATAAGTGTCATCATCCGTGAGGATAATAATATCTGATAATATATGGGTAATACGCCCCATCTTCGGTCTTTTTGTTTTATCTCGATCACCTGTCGCTCAGAAAAGCGTAATAATTCGTTTTGTTCCATCAATTTTTCGTAGAGTCTCCAGAACATTTTTGAGAGAATCTTCTGTATGAGCATAGTCGACAAATATCTTCGCTCCCCGGTGATTTGGAACCTCTTCGAGTCGTCCTGGAATCCCATTCACTGTTGCCATTGTCTGACAAATCGTCTCAATATCAACCTTCTGGGAAATGAGAACAGCAGTTGCAGCAAGAATATTCATAGCATTGAATTCTCATTGGAGCTTCGATTGTATATGAAAGGTATTCGATGGCATCCGCACATCAAAACTCTGTCAAGAAAGAGTACTCTGAAAATTTTCTGCACGAATATTTGCATTGGATGAGAATCCAAATGTATGCATAGCATCGACAACAATCTCTTTCGAGAGAAATCGTGAAGCATATTCATTATCGACATTTACTACTCCTACTTTCTTCACTTCTTTCTTAATACCATATTTGTAAAGGTTCCGGAAAAGAAGGAGCTTCGTATCAACATAATTATCCATAGTCTTATGGAGATCGAGATGATCCTGAGAAATATTTGTCATGACAGCGACATCATAATGAAGTCCATGAACTCGATGGTAGAAAAGAGCGTGGCTCGATGTCTCCATCACGAGATACTCACACCCAGCATTCCGGGCTCGAGCGATAAAATTCCAAACAGCAAATGGTGAAGGAGTTGTCATCTTCATAGTATTTTCTTCCTCTTTATCACCAATGATCGTATTGACTGTAGTGAACATTGCTACTTTTTTCCCAGCAGCAATAAGTCCACGAGCGATGAGATTTGATGTTGTTGTCTTTCCTTTTGTTCCAGTAATACCTATGACAATCATATCTTTCGCAGGGTTTCCTGAAAGCCAAAATGCAATAACTCCACGTACATAGTGATATGTCGTACGAATAGGTGAATCAAGTGGTATAAGTTTACGGATAATATTCAGCATAATAAGTATGTTATAACTTGAATTTTAGCGAAAAATCACTACTATTCAAATAGAATTTTCTTTTCCTATTTACAACTTCCTGATTTATATATTTTTTAGTCACTATGGCGAAACTCCAGATAGAAACATGAAATGATAATGAAATTCTCCGCTCTGTATCAGATACGATATGAGCTCAAGAAATCAAAAAATATCGATCTCTTGCAGACGATATGATAAAGCATATCAAAAATCCTGATAATGGCGGCGTATGACTTGCTGCTCCTCAAGTAGGAGTGAACAAGCGCCTTATCGTCGTCTCTCTTATGAAGACCTACGATGATGAGATATTTCGTACTATTGCTATGATCAATCCTATCATTCTCGAACACTCGGAAGAAAAATGAAAAGATATAGAATGATGTCTCTCTGTTCCTTGAGAAAAAGGCGAAGTCGAACGTTGGAATTGGATCAAAGTAGCATTTCTCGATTCTGAAGGAAAGAAATATGCACTTCGTCTCACTGATCTTGCTGCTCGTATCGTCCAGCATGAGATCGACCATCTTGACGGCATACTTTTTACTGATAAAGCAGAGAATATTACTTTCCAGGAAAACTAAATTCCCTTCTCTACATTTTGTAAAAGCACTCTTTTATCTCCAGGATAGCGAATATTTTCAAGATAACGGACAAGTGCTGCAAACATCTGGAACTTATCGGGCTTATCAAAGAAGAAAGCATTTCCTTCAAATTTCATCGGATTGAATTCTGCGAGATCCTTCTTGAATGGATTTTCCATAGGAATAATAGGTATAATCCCTTTTTTCATAAGATCAGCGAGAGAAATCTTTTCTGTAAGTATATCTGTGATAAAAGCATCAGCTCATTCTCGGGCAAGGTCATCAATATTTGATATAAGCTTCACTCCTATTGCCTCGCAAGCAAGAGTCATAAAGGATGCAATATCAGCATCTTCGATATATGAGAGTACAATCGCTCGAATTGTTTTCGGCAATCCAAGCGTACGCATAAGAAGTGCGTGTTTCTCTTCTTTCTGATTCTTGATATTGTTAGGCATATGTATATTGGTATAGGACTAAGAAAAGTCTATCATATTCTCTGGAAAAAAGCGAGAAAAGAAACTTGACGAGAATATTTTGAAGTTTCTTCATGAGAAAAAATTGGATTTTCCGTGCTTTTTAGATATAAATCTCACCTATGAATAAAAGCTTTTGGAAAAATCTCGCGACCTTATGACCTATCTCAGCTCTTGCTCCGATGGATGGCTATACAGATAGCCCATATCGCCAAATTGTAAAGAAAATGGCACCTGAAACTGTTGTTTTTTCAGAATTCTATTCAGCAGATGGTATCGTCCATTCGAAGGAACTTCAGAAAAAAGCACTTACTCATAGCTCTAGTGAGTATCCGCTTATCATCCAGATCTTCGGAAAAGATCCTGAAAAATTCCGAGAAGCAGCAAAAATCATCGAATCCTATGGTATCACAGGTATTGATATCAATATGGGGTGTCCCGCAAAAAAAGTCGTAAAGAGCTGACACGGGTCATCTCTCATGATCAATCGTGATACAGCATACAGAATTGTGGAAGAGATGTCGAAGGCTGTAAAAATCCCCATTTCAGTAAAAACACGGCTCGGATGGGAAGACTACTCCCCTCTTATAGAATTTTGCCAATGACTTGAGAATGCATGAGCAGACCTTATAACTGTACATGGCCGAACATATAAACAAGCGTTTACTTGATCAGCAGATTTTACTGGTATTTATGAACTTAAGCAAAGCCTCAATATTCCTGTACTCTGTAATGGCGATGTCATAAGCTACGATAATTGAGTACAGAAGATTATACATCCAGAAAATAGAGAGCGGAACATGTCTGTCATTGAGAGGGACGCAATGACGGGACCAAAAGATCTTGATGGATTTATGATAGGAAGAGCGAGTTTCGGTAACCCATGGTGCTTCATCCCTGGAGGATATGAGCCCACTCTTAGAGAGATACTCGAAACCATGAAAGAACATGGAAATCTTCTCTGGCAATGGAAAGAACGAAAATGAATGATGGAAGCTCGTAAACATCTCGTCCAGTATCTTCATGGATTTCCATGAGTAAAGGACTATAGATCAAGCCTTGTACATGTAGAAAATCCTGAAGATATATATGCTGTGCTCGAGAAAATAAAGCAAGAGCATCCAAATCTTCTCGGAGAAAGAATATCGAGTTATAATTCTGAAAGTGCCATGACTATTTGGTGATGCGACACAGACTAATATGGAAATATTGTGTGGGAAAATACTCTTACCTTCTGAACTAAGGTATTTCTTGCTATATATTTTTCGAGAAATGCTGATGGAACAAACATACAATCAAATTTTTGAAGAAGTTTCCAAAAAAGCTTCAAATAGAAACATTTTACAAGAACGAGAGGATTCCTGGATTTTGAAATAAATTCTCAGAAAGAGAGGCTTGTAGGAATATCCTCTTCGCTAAATATCATCGATGGGTATGGTGTTATGACTCCAAGGTCATGATGTGTGAGATATTTTCTTGCCCGTGCATCAGAGATAGCAAGCATTCAGAAAAATCCAATATACCGAAGCGTGCCATGGCACCATATGAGATTGGGCTGAAATTCTTGGATCTTTTTTCGAACACTCCACCACCTCCAAAATGCGAAGAAGGAACAAAAGAAAAGGATTTTTCGCTTGAGTGGTGTAAGCGATTTTTTATATCCATATATTTCCACTTTTTTTCAGAGCTTCTCAAGTTCAGATTTTAAAGAAATCACATATACTTCAGCTCATCCAACTGGGGAAATATAGTCATTCACAAGAAGAATTTTATGAGCATCTCTCGTAAGAAGCTCGAGTTCATCCTTCCATGAATTATAAGAAAACTGTGAAATATCTATTTCTTTGAGAGTTCCTGAGAGATCTATAGATCATGAAAGAATTCTTTTGATTATATCTATGAATGAATGTACTGGGTTCTCTTCATTCAAAGTGAGATCTCTATGAATAAATGGTACAAGACCTCACTTTGCAAAACCGATAACCCCAAGATTTTCTCTGAGAGATTCTAGTGCCGTAAGTCAGAATGTCTCAAGAAATCGAGATGGTACAATGGCTACATGGGATTTCTTTCGAAGGAGATAAATCGCTTCTTTTTCAAGATATCAATGGATATGAACATTTGGAAAAGAAAGTTTCTCAAAAATGAATTTATATTCTCACTCACCGCAGATATCCCATTCTGTAGAGTGGAAAAGTAGGGAATCTTGTGAAAGTATCTCAAGAGCGGAAAGAATAATATCAATTCCCTTCTCCGCAACCAGACGCCCAACGTATATAATACGAAGTGGATTATTTTGATCGTAGTGCATGATGAGACCCGAGTAAAAGTCCTATAAGTAAAAAAAGTGAGAGGGAAAGAAATGTAGATTCAAAAGTATGAAGAAAGAAATTCATCGTAAGTAGAGATATGAACATACCCGAGAGAAGAACATGTACCGTATAGAGTCTCCAGAGAATAATTCCCATAAGAAGAAGAAAGAGAATTCCTCAAAGAATTCCACCTTCGATAAACTGCTGAATATACCAACTCTCAGGAATATAAAATCGATCCAATTCTTCTATTTTCTGTCGATCAATTCATTCAAGATTTTGAGTATACCTATATGCTGGACCAGCGCTTCATAGTCATTGGCCAAGAGGATGTGCAATAGCTCTCTTTGCTCACTCTATCATACGTTCTGAGTGTCACTGTGTAGAGCCTCCGCGAGAAATAATTGTACTAAGGTTTCCAGAATACTGAATAAATATTCAACCAAGAATCAAACATACGAGAAGAAGAATAGCTACCATTTGAGAACGATATATTTTCCAGAGTTTTTTAAAAAGAAAGAAGAGAATAAATAATACTCACAGTATAAATCCTATTATAGCACTTCTCGAATATGTATAAAGAAGTGCTATAACGAAGACTCCAATACATCAACCGATCACAAAATACCATTGTTTCTTGAATCTAAGATAATATGCGAATATCCCTATATAAAGAAGAAGATACGCTCCCATGGTATTTGGTCCATCAAATATTCATTGAAATCTTCGAACATTTGCACCATCAACTCCATGAAAAATAGGAATTGAAGAACCAAATTGCCAATGAGAAGCATCTCCAGAATATCCAGCATAGAGAAGCAGATCTTCAGAAAAAGGCCATTTGAGGAGAAAGCTAAAGAAAAGAGCAATTCATCATGAAATAAGAAAGATTCTCAAATAATATGATATTGGCTTTTCAAGAAAGGAAACTCCATGAAAAAGCGTAAAAAAAGCGATAAGAAACTCAAAATCATATCTTCCACCATAGATGATTCCTTTGAGTCCTGTTGTAAAAAAACTCACAAAGATAAGAATAGCCATATATGCCCCAATGAGGATATCATATTTTGTCCAAAGTATTCGCTTCTTTCCTGTTATATGAAAAAGGCAAAGAACAATGAGCATGGAAGCAATAAATGCCTCCTTCAGATACGAAAATCATGGAATTCCAAACTTCTCCTGGAAAACTATAGAAAAAAATGTCGTGAATGGAAGGAGTATAAGAAGCGCACGGAATGCATACTCGAAAAAATACTTTTGTAAAACAGGCATAAATAATGAAAATGACTTGCTAAGAATAAGCATTTCTCTATAATACGCAAGCATTTATTTTTCAAAATATGTCTATAAGTCCTGATAAAATTTCAAATCTTAAAAAAATACTGAGAAAACCTCATGTTAATAGTACCTGTATTGGCTGTAGTGCATGCGTGGCAATATCTGGGAATGTCTTTGAGCTTGATGATGAATGACTCTCACGCGTGAGAAAATGTGATATCTATGAAGGGCAGGATGTCGATGATTCTATCCTTGCCTGTCCTGTAAATGCTATAAGTTGGCAAGAAACCGCTGAAAATGGAGAATACAAAGAAGGAATAGAAGAACACATAGATGTTCCTTCATAGAAGAAAATGAGTCTAAAAGAAGAGTTATACAACTCTTCTTTTTTTCATGAATTCATATCACGCTGAAGGTGATCGATATTCGATATATCGAGAAATATTGAGAAGAATCCCCACAGCAATCATGAGTGATATAAGAGATGATCCACCATAGCTGACGAATGGAAGTGTCACTCCTGTGAGTGGTATGACATTGAGATTTACTCCAATATTTATAAAAACCTGGATAAGGATAAGAGTAGAAAGCCCGAATGCTAAATATTTTCCAAACACATCCTTCACGGATCGTGCAATAAGGTATCCACGATATACAATGGTAAGGTATACGAAAAGCAGAATAAAAGTTCCCATAAATCAAAGCTCTTCGACAATCACAGAAAATACAAAATCTCATTGTACTTCTGGAAGGTATCAAAACTTCTGGATTGACTTACCAAAGCCAAGTCAGAAAAATCCACCACTTCCAAGTGCTATAAGTCATTGCTTCATTTGATAGTCCTTACCATCTATATTCGTTTTTGCAAAAAGTGTCTCATTCTTCAGAAAAAAATTATCAATTCGTGTAGAAATATAATTCAGTTTACTCTTATTTTCTCATCATGATCCGATCTTTCCTATACCATAGATACTGGCTACACCGACAAGACAGATTGTCAGAAGAAGGAAGAGATACCGTATATTTCATCCACCTACAAAATAGAGTGCAATCACGACTGGGGTAATAATAAGAATGGATCAAAAGTCTGGCTGTATAGCCAGAAGAAGAAAAAGAATACCAACAATGAAGAAATACGGAATAAAGCCATCCTGAAAATCAGCAAGAAGAGACTTCTTCTTCTTCATGAAGAATGCGAGAAAAATAATAATACCAATCTTTGCAAATTCGACAGGCTGAAGTGAGGGAAATCATGGAATATTGAGCCATCATCGAGCTCCATTGTATTCTACTCATACAAAAAGAACAACGATAAGCATAGAAAAAACCCATATGAGTATAGCTTTACTATATTTTTCGAGCACAGTATATGAGAGCTTGGAAAAAAGAGTAAGCATAAAAATACCTATACAAACATGTATAATATTCTTACTGAGATAAAATGAATTATATGGCTCTGTTGCAAGCCCATCAGCCACCATCTTTGATGTTACCTTGAAAGACGGATAAACACTGACTGAACTAATCATGATCATTCAAAATATCACCAGGGCAATAACAGTAAGAGCGAGGGTTGTATCTATACTTTTTTTATACATAAAGTGGGTGAAAAAAATACCGAGAATTCTCGGTATTTTCTCTATTTAGTGAGCTCGTCTTCGAAGGAGAAAATAAGTAAGAGGGAGAATGATAGCGATAAGGAAAAATGGATTCATACCAGTCAAGGGAAGCTCATCGGTAGGAACTAGTACATCTTTTTTTGGTATTTCTTGAGTCTTAGGCTTTGTAGTAGATGATTTTATTGTGACAGCATTTGGATTTGTCGGTGCACTGAGAATAACTTGAGATTTCTTGAGAGGACTCGGCGTAGCAAAATCCTTAATAGCAAGAGCACCATCAGTAATAGTAGCCCCTGATATTCCGACCGCTGCGATGGCAGTGACGCTGTATGAATTTGATTCAACAAGCTCATCATCAAGAGTGACATCGACTGCCTCAGGAGCATCAGTGACTCAAGTAATACTTGCTATTCGAAGATTACTATTATCTGTTTGTTTAGTGATCTTAAGTGTGATTGACTCTATATCGACTGCTTCTGTAAATACTACGCGTATGTGTTTATCATCCATAACTTTCACGATATTAAGCGAAAGATCTGCTCCAGATGAAGCGACTCAAGTATTGGCTGGAGTGAATTCTCCAGTAGCTGCCCATCATACATAGGATGAGAGTAGAAGGCATAAAAATGCGGGAAGAACAATATACTTCATACTTGATAAATAAAAAAAATAGGTACACTCTAGATAAGATAATAAAAAAATGTTATGAAAAGGCAATTATTCCGATCGAAATATGGCTTTACATTGTTCGAATTAATGATTGTAATGACAATATTTGGTATATTTGTTATGGCGACAAGCATGTTTGACTGGAGACCACAGAATGATATGGAAAGATCGGATCGTATGGTGGTATCCATATCCAGTACGCTCCGCACAGAAGTACAAAATGTGACTATAGGAAAGATGCCAAGACATAATGGACTCATTTCGACAAAAACAATTATCACGATCTGAACATGAGGACTCTATACGAGCTATTCATGAGCCACAGGAGAGATAGGGAGTGGGGCTTTTATAAATCCCTATTTTGATGGTGATACGAATTATAAAATCAAGCGCGTAAGTTGGACATGAAGTAGTAATACTGGGAATTTTCTTGGTACAGGTCAAATAATAATACAACCATCAGGAGTTACGTTTAGCTGAGTAAATATTTCAGATCAACAACAAAATTATACTCTCTTAGAGATTCTTGTAGGATATGGTAATACTTTTTCTCGAAAAATTACTTTTGATCGTCGCACAGGAAAAATCTCTGAGACAAAATATTAGTTTCTACAGTTCTAGTATAACTAACTCTCTATAATTCAATCCAATATCTTCTCGACTTCTTCCCTTCGAATTCTGTATATCGCTCGAATATTCCACTATTTTTCTCGATTGTTTTCTGAGAAGCGATATTATCGTCATCGCAACCAAGAAGTACTTTTCTGAGTCAGAGTTTCCGAGCTTCAATAAGTGCCAAAGAAAGCATTTTTGTTGCATATCATTTTCGACGCTCAGATGGACGAATCCCATAGCCGATATGCCCACCATATTCCTTGAGATGAGGTGGTTCGATATTGTGACGAATCTGTATTGCTCCAAGGATTCTCTCTTCTTCCATAAGAAAAAAGAGAGTGGCAGGAACTCATCGATGGTTTTCTGTAAGATCACTTTCCGCAATCTGAAGAAATTCTTCGAAATTCTCACCACGAAAAAGTGCACTTGGACTTGTCGGAATCTCTTCAAATAATTTCCACTCTTCGATCATATTGAGATAAGCGGATTTGTGCGAGATATTGGGAAATTGGAGTTGGAGCATAAATTAAAGGTTAATCCAGTAAATACGAGCCTTTCTTTCTTCTACTACTGTATATCTCGCTAGGGTACATCCGACTTTTTCCATAGTTTTCCATGAAGCAATATTATCATCAAAACATCCCATCATTATTTCGGTAATGTTAAATTCTAAAGCTTTATCGAAAACAAGCTTCAGCATCTTGGTAGCATATCATTTTTCCCATTCACTCGGTCGTATACTATAAGAAACATGTCCTCCATATTCTCGTAAACGAGGTATATCAATACTATGGCGCAATTGGGTAGCTCCAATAATCTTTGTGTTTTCCATAAGGAAATAAAATGTTGCTCTTACTTTTCATTCTCAAGGATTTTCTGAATCTTCTTCATGTATAACATCAAGAAAATCTTCATAATTGGCTCTATTAAAAAGTACAGGAGGAACATTATTGGAGGGATCATGTTTCTTCCAATCATCCATAAAATTGAGATAAGCGGATTTGTGTGAGATGTTTGGGAATTCGAGAGTGAGCATGGAATAGAAAATTATTTCTCAACTTTGAATTTATAATTTTTTCAGATGGATCATTTAATGATTATCACATTATATACAAGATAAAGAATAATAAATATATAAATAATAAAAAAAATAGAATGATAATCCGAAATTCAACTTTATCCCCTTGCCACATGAAATCAGATATTATTATTCAAAGGATAGTCATTAAAGTAGTTAATATTCATCTTAAATTCTAATCTGAAATGCAACTTTTTCTCTTTCACCAAAATACTTGGTATGGAGTAGAATAGTTGAGTCTTTTTCTTGGTCTTGAGTTTATCTCCCTTTCAATTTTATCCAAGTCTTCTTGAGTAATATGTGAGAAGTCTGTTTTCTTAGGAAGATATTGTCTGATGAGTCAGTTCGTATTCTCATTGGTTCATCGTTCCCAGGAATGATATGGATGAGCAAAATACACTCTTGTTCCTGTTTCAAATTCAATCATCTTGTGTTCTGCAAACTCTCTCCCGTTATCTAGGGTGAGAGTTTTTCGTTTATTCTGTGGAAGGTGCTTCCAGAAAGATGACAGAGTATCTGTCACTCCCTGTGCATGCTTTCATCTCTTGAGTTGGTATATCTTGAGGTAGCCACTCTTTCTATCTACCATAGTGAGGATAGCTCCACTCCTATCTTTTCAGATCACTGTATCTCATTCCCAATCTCCTATTCTTTTCCTCTCTTGGGCAATCTTTGGTCGTTCATCAATCATTCGTCTATCTTGTATCTGGTACTTATCTGGATTCAGTAATTGTTCCTTTTTCCGATTTCTATATTTTTTTCATTTTCTTCTGAAGTATTTCTTCACAAGATCAGAGTGATGGATGTATATCCAATCATATATCGTATCTTTAGAAAGATATTCTCCAGTATTTTTATGCCATAATCCTGCAATTTGTTCGGGAGAAAATCTCTTCTTTATTTTGGAAAGAATATATTTCTCAAGATCACCTCATGGTTCTATCCTGGAATGTTGTTGAGTGTTACTGCTTTTTATTTTGAATCGATCAGAAATAACAAATGATGCAGAAAATGTATTTCTCTGGTATTTCTGAAAGAGACGAGAGATAATAGATTTATCTCTTTTTATATATGTGGCAATCTGAATATCTTTATAGCCTTCCTTGATTTTATCTTCTATACTATAGAGTTCATGTTCTGTGAGCTGTGACATATACCGAAACAAAGTAAGAAAGTAAAATAGAATGACTTCTATTTTACACCAATCCTTTATTTTGATGAAAGAGTGTCTAAAAAGTTGCGTTTGGTGTTAGAATGTAGGCATTTAAAATAGAATTCTTCTGGCATTATTGATTTAATAATTTCTACTAACAAAAATAACATTAATCATAATACACTAATAAACACAGAAAGTATAAACAATCAGGGCTCCTTAAAAATGATTGAAAGCAAAATTGTTCCTAGTATCCAAACATATACTCTATCACTCTTTGAGAAAAGTAGACTAGTTAGAATCCAAATTATTTGAGGGAATATTAATATCATGAGAACTGGAGTGACAGCCCAGTCCAATAAATTACAGAAATAACTAAGTAATGTGGAAGTAAATAAAATAGTAAAGAGAAAAAGCTCGATTCCTTTTCATTTTATAGTATTATTAATACTTTCTAAGTTAACTATTTTAGATCAAAACATAAAGATTTTTTTAAAGAATTACAATTATTATTTTATGGATGAGTGATAAAATTGATATTTAATTTACTCCCACCACTTCCCTCACCACCTTCATTTTTGCTTCGAGTCGAGCATTCATGATCTTTGCTCATTCTGCGAGCTTGGCTTCTACGAATGGAGTATCAAGAAGAAGTTTCTCGCGAGTCGCACGATATGATGCAAGATATCTCTGGAGGATTTCGAGAAGTGCCGTCTTCGCATGACCATATCCGAATCCGATATTTGGAGTGAGATATTTTCCACGAATTGTTTCAATTTCTTCTGGAGTTCCAAATACCTTGATCAGAGCAAATATATTACATGTGTCAGGGTTTTTGATATCATCCATTCCGAGTGAATCTGTCACAATAGACATCACTCGTTTCTTCATAGTTTTCTCATCATCGAATATTCCGATGAAGTTGTCATAACTCTTCGACATCTTGCGACCATCGATACCAGGAAGTGTGGCAACTTCTTCTGCTATGATTGCTTCAGGCTCAATGAATACTTCCCTTCCATAGGTTTTATTGAATGCTCGGGCAATATCTCTCGTCATCTCAAGGTGCTGGATCTGATCTTTCCCAACCGGTACCGCATCAATATCATAGCCGATAATATCAGCTGCCATGAGAATCGGATAATTGAAAACTCACATGTTGAGACCTTCTTCTCAATCTATCCTTAGGGTAGTTTCAACAACTTCTGATAAATACAATTTTTCAATTCTCTCCAATGCTGGTTTTACTCACTCTTGAGCTTCTTTTAAATTTGAACCAAGATTTGGATTTAATAAAAAGTCTTTAAGTTTCATCACCGAATTAAGAGATGATATTTTATCTAAGATTTTATCTAAAGATGCTTTGTTACTATGTGCCCTATTCATCAGTGAATATGGTGTCACATTGGTGAGAATCCACATGAGTTTCGTGATATCTACGATATCTGACTGACGGAATATCGTTATCGGAGTATCCACTCCGAATATAGAGAGATACTCGATAGCTACCTCCAGAGTCTGTTCTCTGAGGGTTTTTCCATCTTTCACACTCGTAAGTGAATGAAGATCTGCGATGAATATAGCAGCGTCATTTCACTTCGCAATCTTCGCAAATGGAAGGACTGCACCCATGAGATTTCCAAGATGCATCGATGAACCTGTGGATTTGACTCAGGTAATAATTTTTTTGGACATAGAAAGAAGATTTATAGAAATAATATACGGAAAAGTGTGGAAATGACAACGAGAAAATGCTCCTTTGAATCAAAGGAGCATTTTTAGAAAAATTATTCGAATCTATCACCATAGTTTTTCATGACAAAATCGATATCTTTATCTCCTCGACCGGAAAGATTCACGAGAATTATCTCATTTTTTCTGAGTGTCGGGGCAAGCTTCATAGCATAGGCAAACGCATGAGCACTCTCAATTGCTGGGATAATCCCCTCCATTCGAGAAAGCGCCTTAAAAGCATCTATTGCTTCATCGTCGTTAATCATGTCGTATTGTACGCGTCAGATATCTTTGAGATATGAATGTTCGGGTCATACTCCTGGATAGTCGAGTCCTGATGCGATCGTATTCACTGGTGCGGGATTATCATCTTCATCTTGAAGAACATAACACTTAAACCCATGAATCATTCCTGGTTTTCAGAGAGTAAGCGTCGCAGCATGCTGGCCAAAATCAAGACCAGATCCTGAAGGCTCAATGCCATATATTTTGACTCCTTCATCATCGAGAAATGCAGTAAAGAGACCAATAGCATTGGAACCTCCACCAACACATGCAATAATATGATCTGGAAGTTT
Organism: uncultured Candidatus Altimarinota bacterium; assembly: GCA_963763105.1. GTDB lineage: Bacteria > Patescibacteriota > Gracilibacteria > BD1-5 > UBA2023 > JAGOMW01. Next base: position 90,791 of record CAVXMT010000001.1, read on the forward strand.
TCCTGTAAGTTCGAGCATTTGCTCACGAGCTTCATGACCGACAATACTCTGAAAATCACGCACCATCATCGGAAATGGATGTGGACCAACCACAGATCCAATCGCATAAAACTGACTCACAGGATCGGCGACATATGCGAGAAAGGCCTCATCAACAGCTTCTTTGAGAGAGCGAAGTCCTGATTTTACTGGCACAACTTTTGCTCCAAGAATTTTCATACGCACAACATTTGGATATTGTTTTTCGATATCGACTTCGCCCATGTATATATCACATTCGAGTCAGACAAGTGCCGCCGCGGTAGCGAGTGCCACTCCATGTTGTCCTGCGCCTGTTTCTGCAATGAGTTTTTTCTTTCCCATTTTTTTGGCAAGAAGTGCTTCCCCGAGACAATGATTGATCTTATGTGCACCTGTATGGTTGAGATCTTCACGCTTAAGGTATATCTGTGCACCACCAAGGCTCTCTGAGAGGTTTTTGAGATGATAGATTGGCGATGGTCGTCCTGTAAAATGCTTATTCAAATAAGCAAGTTCAGAGATAAAACTTGGATCAATCTTGAGTATATTATATCTATCCTCTATTTCCTGGAGAATAGGCTCAAGTGGAGGTGGAACATAGCGTCCACCGTAGTTTCAGAAATTACCATGAATATCGGGAAGGAGATGTTGGTCTGTAAAAGTTTTCATAAAAAGAAAGTTAAAAAGATGAATAAAAAAATCTGCCAAAGAGTTTCCTTTTCGACAGACTTTACGAAACAGAGTTCACTAAAATATGCGCCAAAAAGGAAGAGGTATATTCCACCAAGATGTAAGAAAAAGAAGAGAAAACATAAAATAGAAAATAGTTATCCTCGTGGATATCGATTACGATATTTTGAAGATGAATAATAAGCGTTGTTCGAGGTATCAGTAAGTATCCGTACAATATCTTGCAATCTCTTGTCTTGCTCAAATTGGGATGCTGAAACGATTCCGGCAGGATATGATTCAAATAAGGTTTCGGCTGGAACAAGACCATTTTTCCTTGCTGTTTCTCAGGTATCAACTACATCGATTCACACAGCACCAAATCCAGCACGAACAAGAGCTTCCGTTTTTCAAGAAATCCTTTTAATTGTAGTTAAATAATTATCTATTATTTTCCTAGCAAGAACTGGATAAGGACTTATGATGGATCAAGAAAGATTTTTTAGAGACTGAAGATTTGTATATCTTTCTCTGTCTTCTTCTCTTACAAGCAACTGAATATTGGTTGATCTCTCGCTATCAAGAACAAAAGAGATGGAGTATTCTTCAACAGCTTCTCCAAGCGGGTTGGAATCTGCATTAGTTCCCATGTAGGAAAATCATATGAGCGAACCTGAGTCAAAGTTCTCTCTTCAGCTCATTTCTTCTCTCATTTGATCCATTCCTGTAATCACAAGATCAATAGTTCTTTCTTTTCAATAATATCTCTGGATTCCTGAAAGAGCATCTGATGCTCTTATTTGTATTAGTCGAGCTCATAATTTTGCTGAATTGATAACCTCAAGGTTCATATCGTTTTCTTGTATGAATCAGTTTTGAAGAAAAAAATCTTTTACAATTTTCCCATTTCTCCTTTCTCCAGGGATGGCTATGGTAGTTGATTGAGTGATTTTCATAAGTATAAAAATTAAAAGTAAATAAAAATCCGCCTATTTGTGGCGGATAAAATCTTTGCAAAAAAGCTTGCATGAAAAAGTTACCGCCTATGCGAAAGAAAATGATGCCAGATGTTTTGCCATGTTTGCTTGGACTTGAAGAAGAGATACATGTTTTGAAGGTTAAAAAAATCCCCGAGAGTTCTTATACTCACGGGGGATTCTCTAAAATATTTGGAAAAATATCTAAGCAAAAATACCACACCGTGAGGTGAAGGTATGATGCCAAGATGCTTTTACAATTTTACTGAACATGAAGGTATGGTATGAACTATTTTCTTTTTGTCAAAAAAATCTCTCAAAAATGAGAGATTTTAAATATTATTCTAGAAAAATTATTTCTTTGATGGAGCAGCGACAAATTTTCTTGCAGGAGCTTTTGCTTTTGGGGCAACCTTAGCAACTGGAGCTGGGGCTTTCACAGAAGGAACTGGGGCGACAGTAGGCTTTGCAACAACCACTTTTGCAACTGGCTTCTTCGCTGCAGGTTTTCTTACAGGGGCTTTTCTTGCAGGAGCCTTTTTTGCAACTGGTTTCTTCGCAACTGGAGCCACCTTAGCAGCTGGAGCCACCTTAGCAGCTGGCTTCCTTGCAGGAGCTTTCTTCGCTACAGGTTTTTTAGTTACGACTTTTGCAACTGGTTTTTTTGCTACAGATTTTCTTGCAGGAGCCTTTTTTGCAACTGGTTTTTTTGAAGATGCTTTCTTCACTTTCTTCGCTGCAGCCTTTGCAGCCTTTTTTGCTTTCTTTACAGCCTTCTCTGCATCTTTCTTTATTTTCTTAGCGAGCTTCTCAGCTTCTTTCTGAGCCTTTTTTCTCGCCTTCTCCTCAACCTTGAGAGCTTTCTTAGCGAGTTTTACTGGATCGACTTCTACCTTAGGGCCGGATTTCTTATGATGAGACATAGGATGATAAAGTTAAGATACACCTCATACTATAGAAAATAATTCTAATGTCAAAAATACAGCAAGGGGTATAGTAATTTTATCTTGAAGAAAAATATTTTTATATTCCACCTATAGTTTTGAATGCACGATAAGCATACGATATTCGAGAAGTTTCCATTTTCGCATCCATTCAGAATATCTATATACATGCTTACCAGTATCAGTATCCCAGACAATTATATGTGTCGGATTTTCTATCGATCCTATATATCAGAGAAGGAGAAATATGTGCTCTCAAGAAAGTCACTTTATTAACACTCATTTTTTTGTATACCATGATATTCCACGATATTCTATTTCTCTATCACAACTATTCTTCGCAGTGATAGGGAAAAGTCGAAAAATATAAGTCTCAATCTTTTCTACTATACCATCTTCATCATTCGGAAAAGTACACCAGTCTCACCAGAGAATCACACGAGATCCTGAATGAATTGCATTCAGTCATTTTCTCAGTCGGTCATATGGCATGATAAATTCATCAGTATGAATATTTGATATGGTACTTTTGATTGCAAGTTCATCAAGATATTTGGCAAGTGGTGCTTCATAGACTCCGTATCCAGTATTCGCTCTCTGGCTCCCTGTATATGATCAGACAAACTCTTTTTCTGGGTCTCACCATACTCTATCTTCTCAAAGTTTTCATTCAAAGATTGGGAATGATGAGAGAATTTCTTCTTCAGAAATTGACTCTCAGATAAGTGAAAATATTACCATACGAAGCGCTGCGATCTCACAGGAAAGTTTATATTTTTGAAGTGTAAGTTTGTATTTATTTGATATATCAAGTGTTGGTTTTTCCAAAATATGTAGATCAAAACTCTTAAATATTTGAATGGTATTTTTTATAACAGAATCAATTCTTTGTTGATATAAATCATTTCCAAATAAAGAAACATGTCTTATCATTTGTGAAAAAATAGGTAACTCTTTTGCTGATATATCCCCCACTTCAAAAAGTGAAATAGAAAAAAGAAGCATGAGAAATGTGAAGAATATTTTTTTCATATTTACGATCTTAAAACCCACTCTGAAGTTCCAACATTCTATTATAAATTCCTCATTTTTTTACTAGTTCCTTATGATTTCCGCGTTCGACAACATCTCATCATTCCAGTACGATAATATCATCGGCCTTTCTTACCGTCTGAAGTCGATGTGCCACGATGATGACCGTCCTATCTTTGAAGAGAATATCGAGAGCTTCTGTAATGGCTTCTTCTGAGAAAGAATCAAGTGCACTTGTCGGCTCATCTAAGAGAATAATTTCTGGATTTTTGAGAAAGACTTTTGCGATAGCAAGTCGTTGTTTTTGTCATCATGAGAGTCTCACTCCTCGTTCTCCGATTTCTGTATCGAGTCACTTTTCGAGATCAAAAACAAAATCACAGTGGGCAAGCTTGAGTGCTTCAATAAGCTTTAGTTCTATGCTAGAATCATCTTTTTCATTAAGAGCAGAAACAAGATTTTCTCTGATAGTCGCATCGAATACTCATGGATCTTGTGTGAGATATCAAATATGAGGATAATAGGTTTTGAGTGCTATTTCTGAAAAATCCTCTTCATCAATAAAAATTTGTCCACTCGTCGGCTCAATATATCCAGCAAGTATTTTTAGAAGTGTTGTTTTTCCTGTGCCAGAATGTCCAACAATTGCGGTCTTTTTTCCTCATGTGATTGAGAGAAAAAGGTTATCAAAAATAGTATTTTCTTCTGTACTATAAGAAAATGTAATATTTCTTAATTCAAAATTTCATCCACGGAAAACAAAATTATTTCCGTGATCATAATGAATATTGCGAGGTGCATTATCGAAGGTTTCCCAAAGTTTTTCTATATCTGAAAAGTCCTTTGTGAAATTTTTATAAAACTCAACAGAATCGATCAGCATACTTTCAAAAACTATAAATAGCGCAAGGAGAGCAGCGACATCAGCAGGAGAAATGGTTCATGTACTTCCTGCATTGATAATAAAAATAAGAATACCTATCTTCCCTGCAGTTACTACTAACCGAATAAGGTTAAATATAATAAATAATCCTTTATTAAGTGCGCCATTAGCAATCCTCACTTCTTCGATAATATCAAGTGTTTGCTCTATATTTCTTCATGCTTTCCCTGACTGAAGTATCTCATTTCTCGACATGAGAATACGGACAATTTGCCTTGTGAACTCACTTTTTTTCTCAGTCCTGATACGTCTATGTTTATGAATATACACATCTATGGTGATAATAATGAAGTGGAGCAAGACAAAAACTCAGAGAAAAATAGCTCAGAATAACAAACCTTTGGAAAGGAGAAAATAGAATACAAATCCTGTTACTATAATAATCTTTGTTCCTTCTTTTATAAAACCGGAAATTCCATCAGTCCAAGTCTTTGAACCAGTGGTTAATATAGCAATGAGTCTGCCTGTTCCAAGCTTCTCAAGATAAGTATTCTCAATCTTCATAAGATGGCCAAGATAATGTCTATTTATCCACTTATCCATATCATGATAAAGTGTTGGCCAGTCAGCAGTCCTAAGAAACCATGTAGTTACAAAGAAAACTGCAGAGAAAAGGATATACTCATAGAGAATTCTTTCGATTCATAGGAGATTATGTAGAGTGTAGAGACGGGTTGTCTCACGGATAATATAGACTGAAAAGAGGCTATAAAATGCCCAACAAGAATACTTTAAGAAAGCAAAGAAAACGGCAGGATAATTACTCTGCAATGGTTCGAAGAACCTTTTTATTTTTTGAAAGAATGTCATGAGATGAATAGTGAATTTTTGCGAGTATAAGGATTTTCACCTAAATAACAAAAATCTCCGCTCAATTCTAAGCGGAGATTTTTGTATTATTTAGCTTTCTTTTTTACTAACACTTTCTTCGTGGTTGACTTCTTGGCTACTATCTTTTTCACAGATTTCTTCTTTTCTTTGAATGCGTCGGGAATCTGCTCGCTAATCATTTCTTTCACATCACTAAGAGTGAGTGCTTGTATCTCTTCGAGTTCTGTGATCTTCTTCGTTCCTCGTTTGAGATAGACATTCTCTTTTCCGAACTTGATATATGGACCGTAGCGACCATTCTCGACAGAGATTTTTTCTTCTGGCCAGTTATGGATATATCGATTTGCTTCTTTATCGACCTTTGTTGCGATAAGTCGATCAGCTTCTTCAGAAGTTATATTTTCGAAATCTATAGTTTTCGGGACATTCACATAGAAACTTTTCCATTTGAGAAATGGACCAAATCTTCATTTTCATTTTGTATATGGTTCTCCATCATAGAATCCGACTGGAGCGTCTTCAATTTTCTTGGCTTCAATGATTTCTATAGCACGATCAAGATCGACACTCTGAAGATCTTCGCTTCGAGGGACTGAGACAAATGCTTCTCCCCACTTCACATATGGACCATATCTTCCTTGCGCTATCGTAACGAGTTTTTCTTCGTAAGATCCGACTTCTTTTGGAAATGAGAAGAGCTTAAGTGCTTCATCGAGAGTGATATCATCGATCGACATTCCAGGAGTGAGATTTGCATACCGTGGCCTTTCTCATTTTGGAATCTCATCAGATGATCCGATCTGGACGACAGGACCAAATCGACTCATGCGTGCAAGGACTGTGTGACCTGTTCCTTCATCTTTTCCGAGAATACGCTCTCCAGCAAATCGACCTTCAGTACCAAGAGCATTCTCGATAGATGCATGAAACGGTGTATAGAAATCTCCGAGCATCTTCGTCCAGTCGAGCTTCCCTTCTGCAATCTGATCAAATTGTCATTCGACTTCTGCCGTGAAGCTATACTTCATAAATCATTCAAATTCTTGCTCAAGATAGTCTGTGACGACAAAAGCAATATCCGTAGGAATAAGCTTCTTCGCCTCGATGACGACATATCCACGATCTTGGATTGTCTGGATCGTCGGAGCATAGGTCGATGGTCGGCCGATACCTTCTGATTCAAGTTTTTTGACGAGTGCTGCTTCGCTATATCGCGGTGGTGGAAGAGAGAATTTTTGATTTCAGAGAAAGTCTGTCGAAGAAAGTATCGTTCATTTTTGAAGTGGAGGGAGTTTTTTTGATTCTGATTCTTCCTCGTTTTCTTCATCAGTTCACTCAATGTAAAGTTTCATAAATCCAGGAAACTTGATGACTTCTCCTTTCACAATCCAATCTTCAATATATCCACTTGGTGTAAAATGGTATGTCGTTGTTTCTACTTCCGCTTCTTTCATTTGTGACGCGACTGTACGCTCCCAAATAAGGCGATAAAGCTTTGTCTCCATACCATCGAGATCTATCATATCAGGAGTCTTTTCGATATATGCGGGGCGGATAGCTTCATGCGCTTCTTGAGCTGATGCTTGTTTTGTTTTATATTTTCGTCCATTTGGCATACTATATTCCTTTCCGAATTCTTTCTCGATAAATGTGCGAGCAGCACCGATAGCAAGATCAGAAAGATTGACGCTATCCGTTCGCATATAGGTAATATATCCATTCTGATAGAGCCTCTGAGCAATATCCATAGTCATCTTTACTCCATATCCGAGCTTACGAGAGGCTTCCTGCTGAAGTGTAGAAGTAGTAAATGGTGCGCCTGGTGTTCGAGTCGATGCCTTCACTTCACTCTCAGAAAGAATAAATTTCTCAGAATGTGAAAGAGAAAGAAGAGTATTTCACTTCTTATCTTTTGTAGGCTGAATCTTCGAAATATCTATTCCGTGCTGAGAGAGGAGTGTATCAATATCACTTCTTGTTTTCATTTTTGGGCTTTTACCTCCAAGTTTTGCAAGCTCGACCAACATAGGAGTACTTCATTCAAGTCTTGCAGTAAGCTTCCATGATTCTTCAGGGATAAATATTCGGATTTCTCGTTCTCGCTCGACAAGTATTTTGACAGCGACCGATTGGACGCGTCCGGCAGAAAGTCCAGAACGAACCTTACGCCAAAGGACAGGAGAAACCTCATACCCAACAATACGATCGAGGATTCGACGAGATTGCTGAGCATTCACGAGATTAAGATAGATTTTTCTCGGATTCTCTATTGCATGTTCTATGGCTGTCTTCGTAATCTCATGAAATACAATACGATCCACTTTCGTAGGATCAAGACCAAGAGCAGCACAGAGATGCCAGCCAATAGCCTCTCATTCGCGATCCTCATCGGTAGCTATCCATATTTTCTCAGCCTCTTTTGCGAGCTTCTTGAGTTCAGCTACTCTCTTCTTTTTTTCTGGAGAGATCTCATATGCGGGGATAAATCCTCCAGCAATATCAATCCCTATATTCTTCTCAGGAAGATCTCGTATATGACCAAATGAAGCTTCAACCTTATAGTCTTTTCCAAGAAATTTCTCGATAGTTTTCCCTTTTGCCGGCGACTCTACAATAACAAGATTTTTAGACATATATGAATATTTACTTGTCTAGAAGGTAGTGAGTGTCAAGAGAAAGTCAAAAGATTTTCCAAAAAAGAACCTTGCTTCTTCAATGAAAGTATCACAAAAACACTAAAAACTCTTCATTTTTTGTTATCTTTGTATACAAACAAAATAACCTAAGAAGATAGGTATAATGGAGAATTCAACGAGGATTCGCTCTGACCAAAGAGACAACCTTATATATACTTTTTGTTATGAGGTTTGCTTTAACACTAGGGATGATATTGCAAAAAATGGAAAATGCAAATATTTTTTTAGAATTCCTCTATAATTTTTATTTCTTTCTTGTTTTATATATAAATGCTGGACCAAAATTTCGGAGCTCAAGAAAAATTCACTCAAAAGAAAAGTAACGCTTTACGTCTTTCTTATTCACCATCCAGTATTGATATTGGATAAACTTTCATCAAGACTTCAAAACCTTATGAGCAGAAGAGAGTATATGATCAACTCCATCGAGAGAAATACTTCAGAGAGGAAGTGTCGAAAATATGCCGTCAATGCTCTCTTCTGGAAATAATATACTGATATCGGCAGCGCTCTGACTATAAAAGAGAGTATTTTTGTATGAAGAAAATTCTTTTTTGAGGTATTCGATATCCTCTTTATTGATTTCAAAGACATGAAGCTTTGCTCATTCTGGAATTTTCTTGAGAATCTCTCGAGTCAAATGCCCCTTGCCAGCACCAAGCTCGATAAAAGAACCTCATTGCCCTGAGAACTCGAAAAGTGAAACCATTTTCCTTGCGAGAAAATGTGAAGATGGGAGTGAGAATCCTATATCCTTCCAAAATTGTAACCAGTATTTTCGGATCATATATTACCTGAGCAACTTGAGCATACTACGAACCTCATCATATTCTTTTTCATTGAGACTTGTCTTCTTCTCGGTGATACGCTCGAAAGCACAGACAAGCTCTTCATTTGCAGCCTGTCCTATGGCACTTCGTACAGCAGATATTTGCTGTATAATATCTCGTACAGCAGCTTCATCTTCTATCATCTGAATAATTCATCGTATCTGTCATTCGATACGACGAAGTCTGTCTGAAACACGTTTTTTCTGGAGAATATCTCTTATTTTCATAGGAAAATTGTTATGGTACTGAAGGGAGTATATAGAGTATTCGGGAAAAAGCAAATATACTCTTTATATTTCATAATATCCTTATTCATAAAGGAATAGTGGGTATTGGACTTTATATTAAATTATCTTATTAAGAATATAATTACACTGAAATACCTTAAAAGAAATGAAGAAAAATAAATTTTTTCTCATTCTCATCAGAAAAAATTTTCTTTTTTATTTTTTTCACTATACTGATGCCAATAATTTTCAAATATGAATCAACTTATTACATCATTTTTCACAGGAACTGGCATAGTCATAGAAAATCTTGATATCAAGCATGAGTGAGAAGATCTCTATATCGCAATTCAAACTCCTGATTCTCACCTTATCATAGGGATGCACTGAAAGAATCTTGATGCCTTCCAGCACCTCCTTGGAAGAATGGCAGAGAAAAAACTTTGAGCATTTGTCCATGTTCATCTCGAAGTGAACGATTATATGAAAGCAAAGGATGAACGACTATTCCGATTTCTCGACTCAAAAATTGCATTTGTGACAGAATCAGGAAAGAATACGCGCATACCAAATCTCACATCATTTGAGAGAAAGAAAGCTCATGGATACATATCAGAAAGAGCTATAGAAGGACTTTCGACAAAAAGCGAGGGAGAATGATGAGAACGAGCACTTGTGCTTTCTTTTAGCTGAACTCCTCTGAAACCTGTAGTAACAATCCAGCGAAAAGAACCACCAAAAAGCAAAGAATCTCCAGTTTCTACGCTCTCAGAAGATGGCGTCGGTATATAAAAGAAATTATTAAGTCTCTCGTATGCGACATATTATTTCTGTCATCTCTCTTATTCTCTGTATAATTGGAGGATTTTTTATGTTTTCTTTTTTCTGATCTGGTACGCTCTATGCTGAATATGCTAAGCTTTGGGATTACCGTCGCCTTCATCCAGAATTTCTTCCTGATACGAAGGTAATATCTCTTCTCGATGCTGGACATCATAGAACGTATGCTGATATTCTCTGGATAAATATGATTCAGTATATTGGTGATAATATTGGAAATGGAAAATTCAGTGATTATACACCACCACTTCTCGCAAAGATTACCGAAATGCATCCATATTTTACGAAGGCATATATCCTATGAGTTCTTCTCTCTCCTTCTCTAGATGTTGATAAGCCGGATTATGAGAAAAGTAAGCATATAGCGGAAGAATCTCTAAAGCTTGGAATCAAGGGAATAGAAAAAACTTGTGATATGAAAAAGATCGGTGTTATTCATACAAAAGAAATGAATACCACTCTCTGGAATGAAGAAGATATTCAGAATCCATGCAATGATGGCATGCTCCCTTATTATATTGCGTATGTAGCAAGCAATCTCTGAGATACGAAAGAGGCGGAAGAATACTACAAGATAGCAAGCATGAATACTGATGCTCCGAAGGCATCACGATTCCTTTGACTTCTCATGAGAGCAAAGGCTGGAGATTATATTGAAGTTGCAAAGAAATTTCTTCTTATTGCTGTCGATGGATATGATGAAGATCCTTATATCTGTCGATCAAATGCTCTCGAAATTCTCAAGAAAATCGGAAATAATACGACTCTGTCTCTTGAGACAATAGAATGGATTGGAAGAAAAGAAAAAGAAATACTTCCCCCAAAAGATATACATAATCCCCTCGCTGCAAGTGCGACAAATTGTCATGACTCAACAATGAGAGGCATAAAGCAACTCTATCTCTCCTATATTCGAGATAAAAGTCTTCCCTTCCCAGAAATCTCAAAATGAGAAGAACTCATAGAGAAAAAAATTATTCCATTCATTCCAATACTCGAAGAACAAAAGGCATCATGAGAAAATTGGACAGTGATAAAAATGATCTGATAGCATTTGGACATACAAAAAAATCTTGAAGAATTAATACATTTGCTCATGATAAAATTTGATCCTCAGACACTCGCACGGTGGAAATCGCAGAATACGACCACGCTTTCATGTTTCATGGTCGAAAAATGATGTGCTGGGAAAAGCATTGCAGTCATAGAATGAAAGGTGGAATGAATGGATGCTGAAATCATTATTCCACCACTATCTATTTGGATACGAAAAGATGAAGAGACTTTTTTCTCTCACTCAAATATAACTTGGAATGGAAAGAAATGGATACTCAAAAGTAATTCTATAAATGTCAGATGTGGGTGTGGAAGTAGCTTTTCTCTGAAGTCTGGAAATGCTCTCCATGATAAAATCATCCGTACCAAACTTGCCATAAAACAGAAAAAAGAAGGAATTCACAAGTAATTCCTTCTTTTAATAATTTCTCTACTTCTTACAGATAGCGGTATACTTATCGACAAGGGTCTGATTCTTACTATAGGTTGCGATCACCTGAGCGTTGCATGCTGTCTGCCTGTCGAGCGCACCAAGACTTTCCATTTTTGCGAGCTCAGCGAGAGATTCGGTGTATTTCCCTATTATAAAATACGTGCGATAACGAATACTAATAACTTCCGAAGTAGGAGTATTCGATGCAAGATAGGTATTCGAAAGACTTATTGTTGTAAGGTATCTTTTGTCACTGTATGCTTTATTAATATCTGCAAGAGTCACGGAATTCGATGTTACGATCGAGCCAGAATTCACAGGAATAAAAGTCGAAGGCGAAGAAATATTTGATGAAGATCATGATGAACTTATCGCCGTAGATGGAACTGCAGCATTTCCAATATAGTAAGGATCTATGATAAACGTACGTGCTACCCCAGAAAATGGATTCGATCATGTACGAGTAGTATATCGCCCTGTTATACTTGAATAATTAAATATTCCGATAAGTTTTCTCTTATAGTCTGTTTTATCAAATTGATAAAGAATTTTAATATCATAAACCCCTGTCTTTGCACCAGTACCGACAGTAATATCGGTAAACACGAAATCTTGGGCTCCCGTCTGAACAAATTCATATCCTGCAAGATGAGCATTATTAGAAAAAGAATATGCCGATTTTATGGCTGACCACTCTTTATTGATACGAGAAATAAATCCAGCAGGATGAGCTCCATATCGAGCGGTAATCTGAGCGAGACTATTGGCTGAAATAGAAGCTTCTCAAGATAAAGAAGTACCAGAAAAGGTGGATGGAATGGTAAGGGATTGCCCAGAAGCCATTGTCGGAAGTGGTTGAGCTATAGCTCCAGAATAATCTGCAAGAGGAATCTTGATATTTGCTTTTGTCATCTCATTGCGAAGGATAGAATTTTCTGACTCAAGTTGCTTGATACGAGACTCATACTGAGCGACCAGAAGACTCATCTGAGCAAGGGTCGTCTGAGAGTCGAGCATACCATTCTGAGCAAAGATACTTATCGGAAGAAGAAGGGAAAGAGAAAGAATAAAGAATCTCATAGACAATATTTAAGAATAAAATATACACCATTCAATATAAAGTGTACCGATGAATCCTACGAAATCAACCCCTTCACAGGAGCATAGCTCTTGCGATGAATCGGAGTTATGCCATAATTAATCATCATCTCTCGATGTTTCCTGGTCCCATAGCCTTTATGTGTTTCGAATCCATACTGTGGAAAATCCTCGCTATATTCACACATCATACGGTCTCGAACCACCTTGGCAACAATAGAGGCAACTGAAATATGAGGATAAATAGAGTCTCCACTAATTTTGTAGAAGACCTTAATTCTATTTTTTATTCCAAAGATTCTTTCTCACGGTTTCCCTTTAGCAATTTTCTGAAAATAATATGAGATATTTTCTTCTCCAAGATCAAATATATAGTTATCACATCCATCAATATAAATTTCTATACTATCTTCATTAGTAGTAAATTGTATCAAAGAAAGAATGACATCTTGCATACATTGTCTGTTAGCCTCACGGATTCCTGCAATATCTATTAGATCAGAATCTCGATAAGCAAACGAATATTGGCACCGAGATTCATCTTGCATCTTTTCGATCTGGTGATAAAGTTTTTCTCGCTTTTCTGGTGTTACTTTTTTTGAGTCATTGAGTCCAATGAGAGAATCGAGGAGAAAAGAAGCATGGGAAATATCCGCCATCCATCATCATGCAACAATAGGACCTGCCCAAGGTCCACGACCTGCTTCATCAATACCGATAATATACTTTTTCCCCATAGTTTCACCATAGTATCCAAAGTTTGCTTTTTTCAATCTTTTTCCTATACTTTTTGCGCTCTCATATGATACCCGAGAGAGGTACACGCGCTCCGCAAGGAGTGAGGAAAGTCTGGACATCATCCGAAAGGAGAAGAGCTAACGGCTCTGGCTACGTCATATATTCAAAAGGCGAAGTACGGAAAGTGCCACAGAGACAATACTATCCCGCAAGGGAGAAAGGTGAAAAGCCCGACACACTCGGGCATTCCGCAAGGAATGTGGCAAACCCTCTTTGATGCAAAAGGAATGGTACTCAGCATGATAATTGCTTTCGGACAAGTCATGATGAGTATACCTTGCTCGAGACTTCGGGCGACTGAAGTCCTAGATAGATGTGTGCAGTGATACAGAATCCGGCTTATTATCTCGGGTACGCTGGGGAGCAAAATACTATTAATCACGAAAGTTCTATGAATCATATAATGCTCGTCGGTATACAGGGTTCTGGAAAATGAACTCAGGCTCGAAAGATTCTCGAAAAAAATCCAAACGATTTCATTCTTTTTGAGATGGGTGGAGAGCTCAGACGTTTTGCTGCAAATGGAACTCCCGATGGAGAACATGTACGCTCGTTTCTCGAACAAGGACTCAAAGCGCCTACTGAATATATCGTAAAACTTTCGAAGAAATTCATCGACGAGAATCTAGGAAAAAGGATTCTCATAGATGGCGCTATCCGATCAAAAGAACAAAATGATGCTATGGAATCTGTCTGGGGCGACTTCGATGTTCTCTTTCTCGATCTCGGTGAAGAGACAGCCGTGAGGCGTCTCTGTGGTCGTCGCATCGATCCTGAGACTCAGGAGACTTTCCCAGCAAGCTTCAAATGAGAAACCAATCCAAAAACAGGAAATACGCTCGTCGTGCGAGCTGATGATACTGAGGCAGCTATTCGTAAACGTATTGCTTGGTCTATCGGCGATACTCTTCCTCTTATCGAAGTCTGGAAAAAGCATGGACATATAGTTCACATTATAAATGCAAGTCAGAATGAAGAGGAAATATTTTCTGAGGTAGAAAGAGTGATATAAAAGTAAAAAGTTAATTTGGATCTAGCCACGGACTAAAGTCACGTGGCTTTAGTTTGTTTGGGAAGGGTTATAATTCAATTTCTTCACCCTGAATATCTTCTTGTCATTGTTGTTCTACATAAGCTTTAATTATATCTTGATCTACAGCTCAAACAGTAGCACAGAAATATCAGACAGCCCAGAGAGATTTCTTTTCTCACCAGTAGAATTGCTTGAAGTGAGTTTTGAATCTTTCTTCTCTGAAGAGAATGTGGGAACTTCTTCATTTGAGGAGATGAACAACATGAGGAATTGGATGAACGAGAGGTATACTGAGATATACATGAACATGATCTTCTTCCATACCTATAGCTATTGGTGTAATGTAGAGTTCTTTACAGACTCATTCTATGATTCTTTGTACTGATTCTTGAATTGGTTTTGCGAGACATTTTCTTCTGTATTTAGTTATCCATACTATGTGATACCTACAGTCATATACTGCATGAGAAGCTTTTCGGTAAGTCATATTGATTTATAGAGAGTCTTGCATACACTTGACACTATAGTTACAATCGGCTTGAAAGCAACGGGGTTTTGAACCCAAAGGTGGAAATAAAATATTTTATATAATTAGCAATCATTTCTATATTCATATCCCATTTTGCAGACAAAAGTGTCCATATTGCAAATTTGCTCTGACACCTATTTTTGATGAAGCAAAGAAAAGGCGATATATTGCTCATCTGAAAAATGAGATAAAAAATTATTTCTCTAAAAATAATTCCCTGGAAAAATCATGGGAAAATGAATCCTGGAAAGAAAAAAGAACAATTTATTTCGGTGGATGAACTCCATCCATTCTTTCTCATGATGAACTTCGGGAAATTCTCGAATGCTTTCCTGTCTATAAATATGCCGAAGAAGTCACACTGGAAGCGAATCCCGAAGATATCACAGAAGAATACATTCAATGAATTTTCGACCTCGGAATCAATCGTCTATCCATAGGAATTCAGACACTCAACGATATAAGTCTCAAAGAGATTCACCGATCGAGTAAGGAAAGCATTTACTGAGCACTAGAATCTATAAAAAATATTCTCTGCTATCCTGAAGAAAGAAGATGGGGGTTCGGGGGTGGCAATGATGTGAAGATAAAGAATCGAGAATGATCAAGTGAAAACTCCGTTGCCACCACCGAGACCTTTGGTACTTTCGGTCACGAAAGTACAGAAATAAGCATCCAAAAAGAAAGTACAGAAAAAAATACGGAAAATAGGTCCTGAAAGAAAAATATCTCTATAAATGTCGATTTTATTCTCTGACTTCCCTATATCAAGAAGTGAGAAACTCTTGAGGGAATAAAAGAACTTCATAGAAATTTCCCATTCATCACCCATACAAGTGTCTACATGCTCGAGGATGAGAACTATCCAAAACATTGGAAAGAGAATTCTCTCTCTGAAAACGAGATACAAGAAGAATTCCTCGAGATTATGGAGTATTTTGAATTTCTCAGATGGAATCATTATGAGCTCTCAAACTGGGCAAAGCCAGGATATGAAAGCATTCATAATCAATCCTATTGGAATCACTCTAATTATCAAGGATTCTGACTCTCAGCATCAAGTTATGAAAATAGAAAGCGCTCTACCAATGCAAGCTCTTTCTCATGATATTATGAAGGCAAGGTGGAAAATATTGAAAATCTTACCGATGAACAAATAGAAATAGAGGAGATGATGTTTTGACTTCGTACAAATGGTTGGATATTACCTCATCAATCATGAAATCAGAATTTCTGAGATCCATCCAAAACTCTCAAGAAGCTCATATTAGACTGACTTTTAGAAGAAAGAAGCTGAAAAATATATCCAACAAAAACTTGAATTTTTCTCCTTGATCATATAATGTCCGAGCTTATCTCCTAGATTTGCCGCCATAGCTCAGTTGGTAGAGCATCCCCATGGTAAGGGGAAGGTCGTGGGCTCGTGTCCCACTGGTGGCTCCATGCTGATAATAAAATTCTCTATGAAACAAGTTATTACACACTCCATCTTTTCGCTGATGATTCACTCTCATCGAATTGATGATCGTCATGGCTTCGATAGCCATCCTGGCAAGCATTGCCTATATATCAGTGACATGACACCTAGCACGCGCTCGAGATGTGACAAGAATAAGCGATCTTCGATTTATCAACCAAGCACTTGCTGGATATTTTACTACACATGATGCTTATCCTCCGACTGCATGTGGATATGATTGTCTTGTGATAGATCCTGATTCATTTATTACCTCTGCCCAATCGAGCTGGTCTTCTGTACCTCTTGCATCTTCATCATTTTTTTTTCCGACTATTTACGCAGCACCTCTTGGTGTTGGTGCATTTGAGATAGCACTTGCACCTTTTATATGAAGTCGACACCTTCCGAGAGATCCGAAAAATAATGCAACATATCCATGGGTAGACAATCAATCTTACGCATATTCCTATGGAAATGTGGGAAGTATGGCATGACAAGTCTGATATGATCTCACGGCAACTCTAGAAAATCCTGATAACAAATATACCTGTAAACAATCTCTCGCAAGATATGGATATGCGAATAATCTTCTCTGTGATAAGAATAGCTCAGCAAGTGATGCTGTAATCAATCCATTATTCAGTGGACTTTATCATTCCAGACTCTATGAAGTAGGTGTAAGGGATAATAAATACGCTCTTATACTTTCTGCTTCAACCATAAATTATAGCTGGGTAATCGGTCCATGGGGAGGATGAACACTTCCTTGTTGACTTGATACAGAGACTCGAAGCGTTCTCTGTTATCGTAGCTCTGATTCTGTAGTAGTAGATTATACTCTGTGCGGTGTAGTGCCGGCTACGAGTCAGGTAGTAGATCGGGGTATTTGTGCTGTCGCAAGTACTCCAAATCCTCCAATTGCCAGTGCTCCTACTGGTATCACTTCCACAAATATTACATGGAACTACCTTCCTGCTGCGACAGGATCTGCACCGACATACTACAATATCATGAGTGGCGCTAGTATCATCTATTCTGGATCTCTTCTCTCCTATACTGAGAGTGGCCTCACATCGTGTCTGACCAATCGTACTGTAGTGGCTTGTAATGATCCCGGGTGTAGTGGTCCGACGGATATGAGTGGATCTGTCGCTACGGTAGTCACGACTTATCTCGGCTGTGATACTCCTGATATTACGATCGGAACCACTGTATGGTCAGCGTGCAATGTCGGAGCCAGTCAGATGTCGACATCAATGAATGGAACAGAGCCAGAAATTCAGCGAGGAAAACATTTCCAATGGTGAGAAAATGTAGCATGGACTCATAGTAGTGGACTCACCCTCGCAGACAACTGTATCTGGGATCGTGATACCCAGTCATGTGGGGCATCAGCAGGACTCACGAGCTGGCCAGCGACTGTCACAGATACTCAGAGTGGAGGAGTCGCTCGATGGGGTGACTGGAGTATGACAGACAATCGTGGTCCCTGTGCAGCTTGATATCATGTACCTACTTCTTCGGAATTTGTTGCCTCAGCTATTCCTGATTCTATTTCTGCGAAGGCTACTCTCCATCTTTCATTGGCAGGTGCTCGTTCAGCTGGTGGACTTGGTACTTGAAGGTATAAATTGAGCTGGCTATTATTCTGACTCGTGGAGTGGCAATCAAAGCCAATATATTCCTTCTTGAGGTACGATTAGATTTAGTATAGCTACGAACTACAGCATTTACTGTTCGATGTGTACGAGATCTAGCAAGTTGTACTCCATAGTATATAAAATTCTTTTGACTCTCAAGGAGAATTTTATATACTTCGCCTATTGACATCCCCGAGAGGGGATTTTAAAATGGAAATTGACTGTAAAGCAAAATTCCATATAATTCCGCCAATTCCTCATTCTATCTCTAATTTTTGTTTTGTATGTCTGGATTTATCAAAAAATCTCTCGAAGAGCTCGATCATGTCGTCTGGCCTACTCAGACTGAGAGCAAAAAATACATGTATTATACAGTTGGCGTAATTATTTCGATGGCAGCACTTCTTGCTGTTCTTGGATTCGTGATTCAGCAATGACTCAAGTGAGCACGCGCACAATTCGAACATACTCCTATTGTGACAGAAACTACAGTATCTGGAGAAGATTTTGCAACCAGAGCAGACGCAGAAAAATTTAAAGAAGCTCTAATAAAGAAAAGAGCATCAAATTCTGGTGTTACTTCAACTGGAATAGAAAACACTGGGACAGGAAATTAGTTTTTCTAGCGTTCGATAATTATTTCTTCATTTCTTCATTAATTGTATGATTGATTTCTCTACAAAGCCTCTCTGAGAATGGTATGTAATCCGTGTAATCTCTGGAACAGAAGAAAATGTCCGCCAATCTCTCATGCAACGTCGTGAAGCATT
Source organism: uncultured Candidatus Altimarinota bacterium (assembly GCA_963763105.1). Lineage (GTDB taxonomy): Bacteria > Patescibacteriota > Gracilibacteria > BD1-5 > UBA2023 > JAGOMW01. The sequence continues at coordinate 109,617 of CAVXMT010000001.1, forward strand.
TGGTCTTGAGAATTCTATTCTCGATGTTTTCGTTCCGACACATGACTCAGTCTCTATTAGAGCAGGTGGAAAAAAAGTACAAAAGAAGAAAAATATTTTTCCATGATATATTCTTATTCAGATGATCGTGACCAATGAATCATGGTATATCGTCCGCAATACTCCGAATGTGACTGGATTTCTCGGTGCTGGTACTGTACCAGTTCCTGTAAGTGGTGCTGAGCTCGAGCAACTCAAGTGAATCCTCACAGAAAAAAGTGAAGAGTATAAGACAGATATGCAAGTCGGTGACTATATCACCGTGAAAAATGGTCCATTCGAAGGAAGTGAAGGGAAAATCATCGAACTCAATGTAAATAAAGGTGTCGTAAAGATAATGATCAATCTCCTCGGTCGCGATACTCCTGTCGAAATAGAATTTGCAAGTATAAAAACAAAGAAATAATCGAAAAATGGTATTCCAGAGAATTTTGCTAACTTTCCTTCGATGCGTATAGCACTTATACTCCTCTCCATCCTTGCGCTCATATTTATAGGAAGTATATCTTGGTACCTTGTGAGTCAGGATTGAACTTGATGGCTCAAAAAACAAAATGCAGATAATAATCAAGTCCTGAATACTATAAATGCAAGCGACTACTGGCACAATCAGATAAAGCTCGAGGATCAGATAAAAACATTGAGTGGCATCGTCTGAGAATTGAGTCAAAAAAATGGGAATACACAGAAAACTTCAGAGATACAAAATCAATCAGGAAGTGAAAATACAAAAATAGTAAAACTCTCAGGAAAATTTCTCTCACTCATAATGCCGACAGTGACACCAATCCTGACAGAGAATCACGGAATTTTTGATCTTCATATATTTGATATTGGTACCTGCTTATTCGACATATGAAGACCCGAAAATCTGACTCAAGATGATTGCTACCGATCTCAACTATGATGTATTTATCAAAAATATTCGTGCTGTCGGCCCTTCTGTCTACTCAGTCAATGAAACAAAATGATTTCTCTTTCCAAGTTTCTATCTGAATCCTCCAAAATCTGATACGCTCGTACGAATGGTCATTGAGTTCGAATCCCAGTCAATTGCTCTAGAAATACCAAAAACAAAATTCAACATTCTCAAAGATCTTCTTCTTGGTAAAAGTACCTCATCCCAGAGCATCTCCAAGAAGAAATAATATCCTTAAATACATTTATAATTTACCATTCTCTCCTCATGCCTTCTAAAAAAATACTCTTTACTCGTGACTGACTTGCAGAACTCCAAGAAGAACTTCGTTTCCTTAGAGAAGAAAAACGAGTCGATATTGCACACAAGCTCAAAGAGGCAATCTCATATGGTGACCTCTCAGAAAATGCAGAATATCAAGAAGCTCGCGATGAACAAGCACATGTAGAACTTCGTATTGCAGAGCTCGAAGAAATGCTCAAGCCAGGAAGCTATGACATCATCGATGATGGAAAAAGTGTAAAGAGAAAGCGCTCTGGAATCAATGTGGGAAATACCGTCACTCTCACTTCAGAAAAGGAAAAGATTACCTATATGATCGTCGGATCACAAGAGGCAAATATCTTCGAAAATAAAATATCAAATGAATCTCCTATTGGGAAATCTCTTATTGGAAAAAATGCTGGAGATAGCGTCAAGGTTATTTCTCCTGCATGAGAAAAAGAATATTCTATCATTGATGTTAAGTAACGTATGACCTTAGAGACCCTTCATTTTAATTTTCATGAATATACATTGGCGGTACCATTTTTTGCACTGCTTTTTGCAATTCTTATGAAGGGATTCATACATGCACTCAAAGGAAAGTTTACAATTCATAGAATGTTCTGAAGTGGTGGTATGCCCTCTGCACATTCTACTTTTGTTATTGCCCTTGCCACGTCAATGGGAATCAAGCATGGACCTTGGAGTGATGAATTTCTCGTATGTCTGGTGTTTTCTATCGTCATTATCTATGATGCCATGAATGTCCGTTATCAGGCTGGTCTCCATGCCAAGGTTCTCAATGAAATAACAACAAATGACTCAAGTGTTCCTCTCAATGAATCCATCGGCCATACTCCATTTGAGGCAGTTATGTGAGGTGTTATTTGATTCTTTACGGCTGTTGTGCTTCTGTGAATGTAGAAATTATATCTATAAATAATTGCGTAAAAGTATGTTTTCTATTCATGATGAAAATGCTATTTTGGCCCTTCTTGAGTCACACGGACACAAGAAATTTCGCTATTCTCAGATTGAGAATGCTATTTATAAAAATTATATTTCTGACTTCGATACTATAGAGACGCTCCCAAAAGATATACGAATACTTCTCAAAGAAAATTGTTTTTACAATAGTCTCACGATCCATTCGGAAATCACAAGTGAAGATGGCCAGACAACAAAATTTCTCTTCAAAACACACGATGACAAGATGATTGAAGCCGTGATTATGCGACACCTTGGAGGACGAAATACTCTCTGTGTGAGTTGTCAAGTTGGCTGTCCTATGGCATGTAGCTTCTGTGCAACAGGAAAGATTGGACTCATACGCAATCTTGAATTCTATGAGATAGTTGATCAGATTATGATTGCAGCAGCTACACTTAAGAATGAGGATAAGATTCTCAGAAACGTGGTCTATATGGGCATGGGTGAACCATTTTTGAATTATGATCAAGTGGCGAAATCTATCTCTATAGCAACTGCTCAGAAAAAGCTTGATCTCTCAAGTCGTCGTATTACCATATCGACATGTGGGATTGTTCCAGGAATTCTGCGTCTTAGAGAAGATTTTCCTCAAGTATCTCTCGCTGTATCACTTCATGCCCCGAATGATGAAGCCCGAAAACGTATCATGCCTGTCGAAAATACATATCCGATAGAAAAGCTTATGGAAGCACTCGATAGCTACACAGAGAAGACCAACAAGCGAGTTTTTTATGAATATATTATGATTGCTGGAGTGACCGATAGACCAGAATTTGCTCATGAGCTTGCGACACTGCTCGAGTGAAGACTTGCTCATGTAAACTTCATTCCCTACAATCCTGGAGAATGAATCATGGGAATTGGATATCAGCCGACAAGCAATATCATGATCAAGAAATTCCAGGATACTCTTGATAAAGCCGGGATACCTTCGACTGTGCGGCATACTATGGGGGATGATATTGATGCTGCATGTGGTCAGCTTGCGCTCAAGGAAGAAGGAAAAAGCCTCGCAGAGGAAGAAGGAAAAAGCCTCAAACATCTTGTCGAAGAAAATTGGAAGGACTAACTTGCTTTTCTTTGATTTTTCATATAATTTTTCTATAGATTAAAGGTTTCTCATATTTTCTATAATTATGTCAATCGATCAGATTATATTTACTATTGAATCAGCAAAGCTTGCGAACAATTATACGGAAGCTCGGAAAATTGCGCTCAAATGACTTGGTGAACATACTGATGATTATCGTCTCTATGAAGAGCTCGCTGACATTTATCTCTTTGAGGGGAATCTCGAAAAAGCTGACGAGGTCCTTGCTATTGCTCGTGAACTTCATCCTGATTCAGGAACTGGAATGTATCTCGATGGCTATATAGCAACGGCAAAATGAGAATTTGATCGTGCAATAGAAATACTCACGATAGCTAATAAAAATCTCCCAAACAACGCAGAAATCCTCAGAAATCTTGGATGGACCTACGTAATGAAAGCAGAAGTTCCTAAATGACTCTCTCTCTTGAGACGAGCTCTTATTCTCGCTCCACATGAACCGATGATTATCAATGATCTTGCAGTAGCACTCATTGCAGCAGGGAGAGATGAAGAAGCCAGAGAAATATTATCATGACTTGGTCAAGCTGATCTCGTCGATGCTATCAAAACTGCTACTCTCTAAATTTGAATTGATCCCATGTTTTCTCTTTCTGTTTCTGATCTCATTTCGAGTTACTCTGGTGACTCAAAATCTTTCTCATTTTCCTGAGAAATACCCGATGGATATATGGAAGATATTATCTTTCTGAAGCCTCTCGAATTTTCTCTACAAATTATTGCTATTGATGGTGGGATTAGCGTGATTTTTAATGCCCTCTCAACAACTGTAGAATACGAAAAGAAAAAATATCCAATTCATGTTTCGAATTTTGAACGAATATTCAAAACATATCTTGATCCCCTTGATGCCGATGATATCAAGCCTATAAAAAATAACATGATTGATCTCACTCCCGTGATACGAGAAGAGATCATAATGGCACTTCATATGGATATATAGTTTCTTTGAACACGAAAAAACGCAAGAATTCCTCTTCCTTATTGTCTCCGGAAGGAATCTTTTTAGCATTCTTACAAGAGAAAGTGCTTTATCTTTATATGAAAGTGAGATATGTATTTTTCTTCACAAAGAGACGATTTCTCAGCCGAATTTTTCTTTGAAATCGGTCACACCCTTGAGATGCCCATCATCATTTCAATAAGGAGAAGACACTCAGAGAAAATCATAGAAGGTACATCCTCGTCTTCTCCCTTCTCGTATAGCTTCCCATTGGAGTAAGTAAGGAGCCATATGTTTACGCATTTCTCTATCAGAAACAGATGCTCCATAGTAATAGAGTGCGCTCTGTCATAAATAAGCGAATATCCCTCCGGCGATCACTCTTCATTCGAAGAAAGCGAAAAGAAGACCTCATGCCTTTTCTGAAATAAGATTTTTTATAAAATTCTCATAATATACTTGAGAGTTATGGCAAAATCTATCTCGCATGGTCGTATCCTTCAAAAGATTCATCCAAATATCAATATTTACATCTGTAGCCTCTACCCACAAAGTTGTCACTCATCGCTTTTCTGCAAGACGAATATTATATCTTCATTTTTCATGCATTTCAGAAAGGACTGTAGCCTCATCCTTGCAAAGATCGATTACACGAGTATATGGCTCAAGAAAACACTTATATAGGCTCCTTTTTTGTAAAACTATCTTTTGTGAAGATAAAGTAAGATTATTCTCATTGAGATAATCCTCTCTTTGCCAAAATATAGCTCCATATTTCTTCACAAATTCTTCTGCTTTTGAAAGAAAAATAGAAGAATAGAGTGATGTATTTATACCTAAAGAAAAGGCTCCAATCATATTAAATCATACAGAACGAAACTCAATCAGGAGAGATTTATCCCCATCTGAGAAAACTTCAACATGCTCTGCTTGATGAGAAGAAAGAAGGATATTTCTCCAGATGTTGCTCTGCCAAAAAGAATGAGAAGAAGATGTCAAAGAATCATGCATAGAAAAAGTCTATAGAAAAAGAGGGAAACACCAAAGGAAAATTTGCAAGAAAAACAAAAACCTGCTATACTGTCCGTGTAATTGTATAGATTAATGTGCTCTCAAGTATTGTTTCTCGCTTAATTTATACATCATATTTCCTAATTTCCCCCTTATGCTTACCCAGCTCGAAGTCAAAAAATCCAGCACCAACACTGGTATCCGTATCTTCTCCTTCCATGGTGAACTCGATGAGACCAATGTCGATTCGACTTTCCCAAATATCATTACGGATATTGGTGACTTCAATAAGACACGAACGCTTTTCAATTTTGGCATGCTTCACTATCTTAATAGTAAGTCTATTGGATATATCGCTGATATAGCACAACGCACTGAAGATGGCGGGGGAAAGTTTGCTCTTGCTTGTCTTACAGATGAAGTCCGAGATACACTTGATCTTGTAGGAATCACTAATATTATCCCTGTCTATGAGACAGAAGACACTGCTCTTATTGAACTGTCGAAATAAAGAATTGATTTTTCTCAGGAAATATCTAATATAGAAATATAAATAATCTTTTGTCCATGTTTATCCGCGTATTTCATAAATTTTCTGAAAATCTTACTTCTCCAAAGCTGAAGATCGAGAAGCCTGTTGTTGAAAGTATAAAAGATCAACTTGATGAATTAAAAGAGGCGATAAAATGAGAAAAGGATGCACTTAAAAAGAGAAAACTCCTGGGACAAATTGCCCGACTTGAGAGATTTAATGATCTCCAGGAATGAAAGGTACCTCCAGAAGAGAAAGATAAAATTCAGGCAATTCTCAAAGGAAAATCTTCTGAAAACTATCTTGGCTCTGATCTTCTTTCTCTCAAAAAACATTGAGTTGATATAGCACATCTTGTTCTTGTATCTGAGAAGAATCCTGAGGAAAATATCAATTCATCTACTATTGTTGTAGGAAATTCTTTTGTTGTAAACTTTGGTGCAAATAAATATCTCAATGCAAATATTGGTGCTGGTGATATTCTCGGAGCAGAAATAAGCAAAATTACAGTGAATGGTATTGAAGGAGTAAGAAGAAATACTCCTCGTCCAGGATATTATGCTGGAAACAAATACCTTCCTATTTTTGATGGGGATAATATCGAAATAGTAAGCAAATGAACTCTTAATGATGGAAGGAAATAAGCTCGCTTCATTGGCCGGAGAGAATCGCTGGAAACATCTCCGTGTAAGTGATATGCTTGATTATAATGAGAAAAATCCTCTTACTGATTTAGCTGAAGATAAGGCTCTATTTTCCGAAGTAAAATTACAGAATTTAAAAACGATATTACCACAAAAATTAAATCCTTTTCTCGCTATCAAGATATTCGAAAAATATCTGAATTTGCTCTCCCAAAGAATGATTTCAATGGAATTGCGGACAATATCTGAATTCAAAGAGATGATATTCCAAAAATATTATCGATAATGTCAGCTATAGCGGATTCAAGAAAGTGGCTCTAACTATGGAGCACATGGCCTCGCTATAGATAACCCAAAGAGTTCACATTACCAAGATAGGGCTATATGAAGATATCAAATTATGCCAAATAACTGGTGAGCTTGGTCAGGAAAATATTTTGGCGAAATACTTGATCCAAAGAATTCTCAGACCAAGATAAGCTTGCCTTCGCTCAGATTTGAAACTATTACCTAGGATATGTGAAGCAATGATTATCTTTTAATGATACTATTGGGGAAATTTCTCAAGATTGGTACTGACGGGGTAGGACAAATCAGCTGACCAACTTACAGAAAAATATAAAGAATCTGTACTGGCAATTTATAATTCACTTGAAAGTAAGTTACAAGCTTAGAACAATCTTCCCTGCCCCTCGACCGCATTGTCGAGGGGTTTTTGTATTCTCATAAGCTTCTTGTAATCTTCCTTGAGATCATATCATATAATTTCGAGAGTATCATCATGAAGGAGAGTATCTATAAATTCTCTCACATCTATAACTCTCGGATCAAGGGAATATATATTTTCATCTACTCATATGCATACCATAATATCCTCTCATGTTGTGAGAAATATTTTTTTTGAATCCTCTATAATCTGAAGAAGATCCGATAGTCCGGAAAGTGAAGTGATCTCTATAAGTTCTTTTTTTGATACAGACTTCTTCTCTTCGAGATGCTCTTTTGGGAGAAGTGACCGAAACTCATGTTGCTTGAGAAGTGCTATATATTTCTCATTATTCACTCAGTGTGCAAAAGGTATTTCTGAGAATCTCTCGATAACTAGATCAGTCACAATAGTAGCAAGTTTCTGAGAGAGAAATGCATTTTCTTTTTGTGATATCAACGTTTCTTGCATCTTTGGAGATATATCATCGAGATTCTCATATATACCCTCGAGGGTATGGTATTTTGAGAGAAGATCCACTGCCTTTTTTGGACCAAATCATGATATACCAGGAATATTATCTGAGCTATCTCCAACTATAGCAAGATAGTCACAGACTTGCTCTGGTGGGACACCAAATTTTTCTATGACATCAGATCTCTTCATGAATTTCCGCTTCATCGCATCGTAAATATGTATCTTTCCATCGTGTACAAATTGGCAGAGATCCTTATCTGATGAAATGATCACAACTTGATAATCGTCATGTTCATGCTGATGAGCAAGCGATCCAATAATATCATCTGCTTCATATCATTCTTCAGAGAGAATAGCAATATCAGCAGCCCGGAAGAGAGCAAAAACTCATTCAATCTGTGACTTGAGATTATCAGGCATACGATCACGCTGAGCCTTGTATTCTACAAAAAGCTCCGACCTGAAACTCCGACCGACATCATTCGCGACTACGAGAGAAGCTTCTGGATTCTCATCTGCAAGACCTTTGAGAAACTTTGCTACTCAGAATATTGCATTTACTGGCTGTCCATCACGAGTATTCATCTCTGGAATAGCATAAAACATGCGATAGAGAAGATTGTATGCATCGATAACAAAGAGTGTCTTTTTCATAATTATAATTTTTTAATCTTCTCAAACATTCGAAGGAGTCATTTTTCTACTACATATTTTTCTATTCATTCGATATCAAACCATCGAATATCATCAACTTCATCTTCTTGTCGAGCAAATACTGTATCATCATCAATAATTCAGAGAAATCGAATATCATAATGCTTATGAATCGGACGTCATTTGATATCTGCTGGAATATCATGAATATCGACATCGAAAAGAGGAATCGGTATTTCTCTCGGATAAGAAAATATACTTGGCTCTTTCTCGATTCCAGATTCTTCATGAAATTCCCGAATCGCAGTATCGAGAACATCTGGAGAATCATCACTATGACCTCAAAATTGGAGCCACTTTTGAAATTTTTTATGGAACATGAGAAGTGCTCGAGTCCGAGATGGATTCACTATGAGCATCGATGCTGTGACATGTCCATCGTCCCAATGAAAATTATGAAAAGCTAGAACTGGATACTTTTGTAATAATTCAACAATAGCACTTGTATACTCCTTTTCTTGTGGAGAATACTGAGCATGAGTCTCAATTGAAGTTATAAGTTGTGACATGTTCATAATTTTATGATTGAGCATTTATTATTTTTAGCACTCTTTCGAATACTTCTTCCTCCGTGCCATTTGCATCGATCCGAATAAATCTATTCTTTATGAGTTCCAATCTTTCACATTTTCTGATATCATCGAATAATTGCTTCATAGAATTCTCTTTCCCTCTTTTTCAAATTTATCTCCATATATATCTGAAGTACGCCCAAGTGCGAGATCAATATCTATATCAAGATAGAGAATGATATCAGGAAGAATTCAGTCTATTGCTTCAGAATTAACCTGAAGAATAGTATCGATACCAAGTCATTGAGCTTCCCCCTGAATAGCGCAGGAAGAAAGAAATGATCTATCTGAAATTACAATAGCTCATCTTTCTCGTGCTGGTTTTACCACTGTCTGAAGTGTCTGTGCTGCGAGCTGCTGCATAGAGATAGGCATTCGTAAGTGGATGCATCACCTCATTTTTCCATTCTTTTCACTTGAGCAAGATAGCGAATATCCTCTGCAATCAGGAGTCGATCCAGGCTCACGGACAAGCACAACTTCCTTTCAAATACTTCTAAAATACTCACCAAGTTTCTGCACTTGAGTGGTTTTTCATGAGCCGACGATGCCTTCGAGAACAATATACATAATTAATTATCATCATTATCACGCCCTACCATTCCTCCGACTACTGCCATTGTTGCCTTGATCGGTGCATGAGCATCATAGTCTTCGAGAATGATATGATGGAAATCAAGCTCATCGATACTTTTCAGACTTGGATCGATCTTCACTCGTGGAAATGGATGTGGAGTACGAGTCATTTGCTCCTTCATCTGATCAATATGATTCTCATAGATATGGACATCACCAAAAGTATGGACAAATCCTCCTGGCTCAACTCCAAGAAGATGTGCAAGGATATGAATGAGAAGTGAATACGAAGCAATATTGAATGGTACTCCGAGAAAAAGATCAGCCGACCGCTGATAGAGTTGTCCGTAAAGCTTTCCATCCTTGATAGAATATTGGGAGAATCCATGACAGATAGGATATCGGGAAGCCTCATCTGGCAATGCCATAGCATAGAGATATTCAGGATTCCATGCTGTGAGACAACAGTTTCGAGCATAAGGATCTTGCTTGAGTTCTTCGAGAATCCATGATATCTGATCAATCGTACGACCAGGAGTCTTGGTTGGCCAGCGTCTCCAGAGCTCACCATAGATCTTTGGGAGTTCTCCATGAAGCTTTGCAAAATCTGCATCTTCGAGAATCTTCGTGATGAATTCTTCTTTTGTCATTGCGGGCACAGTCCCCTTTTTGACTTTATTGTTGTAGATATAATATGGATAATCATCCCAGATATGGACACCATTCTCTATAAGAAATCGAATATTCGAATCTCCACGAAGAAACCAGAGAAGTTCAGTCACCACTCACTTCCAATAGACTTTTTTTGTTGTCAGAAGTGGAAATCCTTCTTCGAATTCGAATCGGAATTGACGACCAAAAAAACTATAGGTCACATCTCCACTTCAGAGATCCTTATTATAGATCCCATTCTTGATAAGGTCACGACCGAGATCGAGGTACTGCTGTTCTGGATGAATAGACATATTTTATAGGTGATGAATTAGGAAGAAGTATAAGCAAGATAAAGAAAATACAAAGCAAAAAGTATAATCGAAAGAAGAAGAATATTTCGAAAAATCATATTTCAAAGCTTGATGATATGCTGAGTCCCAAAGTATCCTCAGATAAACATACCTACACCAAGAGCAATAGACCAAGAGACGACATATCGCCCCTGAGCCATGACTCACATAAATGTACCGATAAACCAAAAGACCGACATGGCTGTAGCTATTCCCTTCGCCTCAAGTGAAGAAAGCTTGAGAACAAAAGTATTCACAAAATAATACCATACTCCTGATCCAGCAATAAAAAGATTTCCTATCATAGTCAGAAAAAATAAACACCCATAGTAAGAATATTCTCTTTTCTTTGAGATCTGATGTACCTTTTTTGTACCAGCTCATCTGAAAACAGAAACAAATGTGAGAAGAATCATGCTCAAGGCAGAGACTCCGTAGATAATATTATTCGGAAGAGAAAAAATAAAATACGTACCAAGGAAACTTCAAAATATCGATAGAGTACCTCAGCCTAGGAGAAACCGAGTGGGAATATGTCCATTTTTATAAAAAAGATAAATTCCACCAAGAACATCACCAATTTTTCCGAGCTTAAAAGTAATAGTAGCCATCTGTGGTGGTATCCCAATAAGAGTCAGAAGTCCGACTCCCAATACTGAAACCCCTCAAGAAGAAAAACTTCAGAAATATGCTGAGAAAAGTCAGATGATAAAAATGATGAAAACCTTTAGTTCTTCAGACATCTTATTCTATAGTAAATACATTCTCTGTTCCATAGTACTCTCTCCAGTTCTTATTGTAAAAATCAAACATGCGAGCAAGACGAGCCTGATCAAGTTCTTCATATCCAAGAGATTGTATGACAGTAAGGAGTTCGGAACGTGTCTCCTCGACAAGATTCGGATTATCGATCACTCGCTCGAATTCTGCAAGGTAGCCATATCCAGCATTTTTATCAAGACAGAGGACCATATTATTCCCCAATTCATATCCTTCACGAGCACGAGACCATTTTGCTTGATATTGGAATCCTGCTTCGAGCACCTTCTTGTCCATATCTTCAAGTGTCATAGGAGCAAGATCAACTTCCCACTCGATACGAGCTGTACCATTTGAGCTTGTTTCGTCATTTACTGTTGCTTTCACTACTATAATAGTTTGAGTCGGTGTTCCACGAGTTCGTACAGAAAAAGATTTTGCATGATCACGAATATTCTCCAATCTGGCTTTCTCTGCTTCTGTAATAAATGGAGTGAAAGCTTCAAGAAGACCATTAACGCTTCCTCACTCAAAATAGTGATTTCTTTGACTCTCAGAATAACTATGAGAAAGTGCTGGAAATGATGAATAAACCTGAGACATAAAAGCATCTTTCTCTGCTTCTATCCCAAGAAGGACCTTGATCTCAACTTCGTATGAATGCATTTGTAAATAAAATTAACGCAATATATAGAAAGAAATTATATGAAATAATTTGACTTATGAAATAAAGAAAATAATATGCATTTGACTATTTATATAAAATATTTTCCATGTTAGAATCAGACATTTGAAAGATTTCAGAGAACAGTGTATCTGAACATACCCTGAATCATCCTGGCATTACTATTGAGAAACATCAAGTTATATTTGACCATGATGCCCGTAAAGCACTTGAAGAGATGGTCGCTGAGATTCTTCCACGTCTTGTTGTCACTTGAGCTCAGTATTGCTGAGCTTCTTCTAATTTACAAGGAGAGACCAACACTCAAGTAAAACAAATTCAAGAAGCTGGAGAGGAAAAACAATGAGGATCAAAGGTACAATTAAAGAAAAAATTAATCGCAGGGTTACGGGCTTTTTGGCTATGAAAAAATACAAAGAAAAAAGTTATAGGAGTTATAGAAGAAGTTCTTCGTCCAAAAAATGAAGATACGTATGAACATATCTTCATTGAATTCGATGGTGTCCGTTCACTTATCCCTCTCATTGTCAGGCCGAATAGAGAGAATAAAACTCTCAAAGATGTGACAGATGATCTCATAAACAAGCTTAACGCCCGAAGACAAATTGGGAAAGTAATAATTAAGAAATCCTAGTTTTTCCCTGGAATATAAGAAATCATATTCTCTTCTCATTCTCCATATCGTCCAACCTTGCGATAATCTTGTTCTGGTGGCGATGACATCTCAGCAAAAAGAAGTTGTGCAATATCCATTCCTGGACGAAGAATGATGGGCACACTGTTCATATTGGCCAGCTCAAATGTAATATTGAGATAATGTCCAGGATTGATAAGGCCAGCCGTATTATGGACGATGAGTCCAATGCGAGCAAGTGATGATTTTCCTGAGAGCTGGATGAGATATTTCTCAGATCAGAATTTTTCTATACTTGTTCCAAGTACCGTCACTCCTGGACGGAGAGTGAGTCATTGTTCTGGCGTCACAATTAGCTCTTCATATTCAGGAAGAATATGATTCACAGGATCAATATTTGTTATGGAATGATCTTTCACGATGAGAAATTTGTTCCCAAGACGAATATCATAGCTCGCAGGCTGAAGACGAGATACATCAAAATCAGAGATTGATATAGTTCCAGCCTCAATGGCAATACGGATATCGTGATCAGAAAGATACATGGTCAATGAATTAGAAATTATTTTTATTGTATTTATTTTTTCGCGATTTCAACTCCCTTCATGTAATATTGTATGATTTCTGTATATTTTTTCCCAAGACTTGCTGCATAAGTAGCTCCTATTCAGGAGATACCGACTCCATGTCCAGATCGAGTATGTCATACTCATCCTGGATCATCGGCCGATTGAAGATATGGAACATCCGCACAAGAAGTACCTTTATTTGTCTCACAATATTCCTTATATGATAGTGTACGTCAATCTGAGGTACTAAAGTACCAAGCCTTAATAAGTTTTCATTTATATTTGATAACTTCTCTTTTCGTAGCATCTACTATCTTGGAAACTTCTGGGGAGCGTGATTCATAGCCATAACCGAGATATTTCTGGAACTCATCAGGATTATCTGATCCATCATAGAGAGCAGTATTGTATTTTCTATTGTCTTTCTGAATATAAAAATATGCATAGCTTCTTGCGGCGACGATTATTGTCTTGATTTTCTCATCGAGATCTCCATTCGAAACCTCTCAAAGTCATTTGAGATAATCTTCAATGGGGAGTTCATTCACGACAAGAAGATTGCCATTCACATTTCTTACGACAATTCTTCATCTAAAAATATTATCATTATACTTTCCTATCGTATCCCAGCTTGGGATCCGAGACCATGATGGAATACGAACGAGATCAGAAGAAAATCTCAATATTGATCCTTCATATTTTTTTTCTCATACGGTAAGCATGAGCCTTCCTGTGGATTTCTTCGTGAGAGAAAGAGTCGAAGATCGAAAGATAGGGATAGCTTTATTATCGAGACGAACTGTTGGGATTTTACTTCATGCGGAAGCAAGTGTAATATCCTGATTTGGGTATGAGAGGCGGATCTTTATCGGACTTCATCCAGAGCTTCTTGGAACAAGAGTTATGGTATTTATCATTGGAACAGGAGTGGCTGACTGAAGAGAATATTGAATCTCATCTTCTGGATCTTTCTTATCTATCTTTGATTCTCATGAATTATATATTGGTTGCACATTTCATACATTTCCTACTACAGTATTTCTGAGCTCTCCGAGAAGAGAATAGAGATTTCTTCCTGGACATGTCGTCGAAGCAAGATCACGATGTCCCATAAGCCGAGGAGTACTAATACCATGCCATATACAATCAGCTGATGAGCTACAAAGTGAGGCTCATATTCATTGTTCATCAACACGTATTCCATATTTCTTTGCCACATAGGTAATTGCTGCGATAAGTCATGCTTTCTGATCTCTATTGACTGTGATAGTCTCATAGTTTCCTATAAGAGATATTCCAACTGTTCCCCTATTGTTTCCATAGACATGGGCTCACTGGACATAGTCACCTCCTGCTCGTCATTCATAGATCTTCCCCCGTTGTCAGACGATAAAATTATATCCAATATCTCCCCATCACTTTGTGCGAGTATGGTAAAGATAAATTGCTCGAATAAGTGTTGCATCATCATTATCCTGTTCAAGGGACTCTGCAGTATGATGAATCACTATTCGATCGACTTTTTTTGATTTTTCTATCGGCCAATAGAGCTTATTCCCATTCTCATAACGCTTGAGTGAGAAAGTGGTCGTCGCATCTGGATTCGATGCAAAAATAGTATTGTATTCGTTATCTGACTTATTGCGTCTGTCTTGCTCGGCTTGAGTCTCTTCTATGATACGAGGAGATTGTCCACGAGCGAGCCATTCTGCTTTATTTTTTTCTTGTTTTTCTTTCGAGACATATCGGATAGATTCATCAGCACCCCATTCGGCCCGAGATATTATCTGAATACCTGAAGCTGCATCAGCAATAAAAGATCCTGGACGAAAAACAAGAGATTTTCTAACACTATCCTGAAATGAAGATACAAGGGAAATCTGAAGAGATGGATCAATCTTTTTGGAAATATAGATTTTGACGCTCATATCATGACGAGCACTCGTGACCAAAGGGAAAGTCGTCATGCGAGAAAAATCAGTCTCATCTTCTATATCAAGATTCCTCGAGAAAGTCTTTCCAGAAAAACTCCATTCTACCTTGATATCATCGGCAGAAGTAGGATGAAATCATTCGATAACAAGTGAGAAAGTCGTGCGTGGAGTATCAAAAGTAAATGTTTTTTTAAGTACAGAATCTCAAGAAGATACATTGATTTTATCATAGAATTCAGTATAGTTATATTTATCTTGCCATGCAAAAGAGAATCCTATAGGAAATACACAAGAACATAAAAGAACGGTCGTAAGAAATAGTGAGAAAAAAGTACGGATTTTTTGCATTTTCAAATAAAAAGAGCTACAATGAACAAGATATGTGGAATATCTCCACGGAAGTTTCCGTTAACCCGCAAAAGAATATGCGTTTTCACCCCGAAATCAAGGAATTCACCAAAAATACACTCATTCTGACGCTTTTTTTCACGCTTGTTCTCGAGCTCACGTGGGGATATATAGCTCCATACCTTTGACTCTGAGCGAGTGCTGGAAATGATGCAAACTTTGCTCAGGTAGATACGCACTATATGGGAAGTATGGCGACAGCGGTTTCTATCAATATTGGACAGAAGCTCAGTGGAACAAAAAAAGGTCCAGTCGATCTCGCCAATGATGTCATATCTATAGCAGAAGTCCTCGCGAGTCCGAAAGATGGTGAACGAAGACTCATTGCGAGCAATATGCTCTCACTTGAATCGTATGTGAATCTTCTCAAGACAAATATAGTCGGACTTCTCGATCAGTCGACAGACCGCACTATCGCACTCGATGATCATATTGATCTTCTGAAGTCCTTCTATACTCGTACTTCTGAGCGCACTCTTCTCATCGAAGAACAGATTCGAGATCTAGAGGCTATACTCACAAGTGCCGTAGAGAAAACAACTCTTGCAAAAACAACAATGGAAGAGAAATATAAATGATTCGAATATGATTGAGTCGATACGGTGATCAATGACTATGTCACTGCGAAAAATGAAGAAAATCGTGCCCGAGTCTATCTCGCCTACCTTCAGAGATTCCAGAGTGGATATGGTATTCTCCAAGGACAAAATAAGAAAATCCTCGATACACTTATCAACAATCGTGAAGCTCTCATAAAAAGATCAATACTTGTCATCCCGGATTCTGGATCTGATCTCCTCAAACAACTCAACCTCGTCACGACAGAATCAGCCTATAAAGAAACTCTGAAATAAAAATACATACAATGTTCAAAAAACTCCTTACATATAGTATCCTCTCGCTCGTCGGAATGATGGGGGTTTTTAGTAGCTGAGTTGGTAATTCAAATAACCTATTTTATTCTCCATTAGCAATTCAAGATTCTTATGCTGGGGATTCTAATCCTATTCCCTGTTGACAGCCTTGATCTGATGCTACAGAATGTAAATGAAAAGCTGATCAGAATGCCGACATGCAGGCAATGCTCAACAAGCTTGTCGCAGGACTCAATATCATACTCAATACTCTTACCATCATTGTGACTCCAGTTATTGTCCTTGCGAGCTGGCTCATGTCGCCAGATTGGACGAGTGGTGACCTCTTTCGGATGCGACCAATTCTTCATTCACTTTGGGTGACAGTCTCGAATATTGTCTACTTCATTTATGCCGTTCTTCTCATATTCATAGCCCTTGCGACGATATTCAATTCTCAGAACTATGGCTACAAGCAACTTCTTCCGAAGCTTGCACTTGGTGTCATCCTCGTTCCTCTCACATGGTGGTTTGTCCAGTTTGTCATATCTCTATCAACATATGTGACCGCTTCTGTCATTTCTGTACCAATGGAGACACTTTCGAGCTATTCTCAGGCTGGAAGCTTCTGGGATACTCCAAGTATTCCAAAGAAGATCGTCTATGAAAATAGTAAAATGACTATAGATGGGAAAGAGATAGATAACAAAACAAAACTTTGTACTGTTCCATCTGATTGTGTATCACCAAAAGCCTTTATCAAAAGCTCATGATGAATGTATAGTCCTCTCCTTATCTATAGTTTCTCCGTATTCAAATTCCAGAATGTAAAATTCATAAATAATACTACTGATCTCGTAACGGCTATCTGAAGTATTATCAACCAATGAATTGTGTGAGCACTTATGTTTGTCGTCTATGGACTCCTGGTCTTGGCTCTTGTATTTATGCTACTCATGCGAGCAGTAAAACTCTGGTTCTATACGATATTCTCACCGCTCTTCACGATCAAGTATGTCCTTGGAGATAAGTGATTCTGAGAAGCAGATAAAGACGGATCGTTCAAAATCACCGAATTTATCGGACTTGCATTCGTCCCTGCAGTCGTGTCACTTGCACTCTCATTTGGTCTTATCATTGTCTCAGTGATGCATTCACCGATGCCAACAAAATGAGATGAAAATCCAAACAGTATTTGTACCTGACAGGGGGACACTCAAGAATGTAAGCTCATAATTATGCAAAATGCCGAAAATACGATTATATCTAAAACGGAAGTAGTAGGAAACGATAAAAAGAGTGTAACAACTGCAAAAATTGGTGGTGATTCTATGAATTCAGAGGAAGTGTCACAGGAAGTTCTTCTATTCTCTCAGGTATTACCAGCGCTCTCTGATCCACTGGAAATCTCTTCGGAACAGTCATTCTCGACATTATCGCACTCATATTCATCTGGATAGCATTCATGGCTGGAAAGTGAGTGAGCAAAGCTGCAGGAAAAGCGATCGAACCATTCGAAGCAATGTGAAAGAAAATATGATCTCTCGGCGCGTCACTTCCAAAATATGCACCTCTGCCAATACCTGGTGGAAGTGTAGCTGGTATGTGAAAAATAACTGATAAAATAACTGAGATTCCATTAGCAGCTGCAGATAAGAGGGCTAAAGAATCACAACTCTGAAGAATGCTAGGCATGGGTGATCAGGCTGATACAGTATCAATGAAGAAGATAGATGATAGATTAACAAGCAACCTTAAAGAGGCTGTACAGCAAAGCGGTACTATGGCTAAAGAAACTCTGCAATTTGCTATGCAAAATGGTGCAAAAGATAATATTGCGTATGAGAAAACTCATAAAAACCTTATGGATGCTTATAAAAAAGAATATGATACTGAGGGCAGAATTAGCGATGCTCTGAAAGAAAATGGAATGAATGAGGAACTTGCAAAGAAAATGGCAGTAGAGATAGCTGCTGGTCGAACTGATTTACGAAATAATGATAAACTATTAAAATATTGGAAAGAAACTGCCTCAAAACCTGGAACCGGAAGTGGAACTACAGGAACTGGGTATACAGTTTCAGACGTGGCTGTTGCAAGTGGAAAAGAGAAACAATTACAAGTCTCAATCGAATGAGCAAAATTAAATATTGATGTAACCTGAAAAAATCCCATTATTTCTGAAACCGATTTAGCTAAGATTCGAACCCAAATGAAAAATATGACACAAGAAGAGTTCGAAAAGAAACTTCCAGCAATAAATGATGATGTTAAGAAGGCAATTTTAGAAAAACTTGTTATCACTAATTTTAAGCCTAAATCAGATAAATAGTTCTCCTTCAAAACCTAACTTCGGTTAGGTTTTTTATTGTACGATATATCCTCTTCTTAAGTCATTATCGACTGCGCTCATCACGCCGAGAAGCTCGCCTCTAGAGGTCCAAAGAGGTGTACCACTTTCTCATGGAAGAAGTACGATATCAGTCTCAAGAGCTCATGTGAATACTCTTCCAGAGAGTGTCACATCATATCCGATGTAGCTTGCATTCTCTGAGAGGATTTTCCCATCAATACGCATCCATGATCCTGATCGGAAGACCAGAGCATAGATTGGCGTATTTGTATCAGATCCTGAAGTCTGTTTTATAGGAGGTATCTCCTCTTGAGATGATTTCTCTAGGAGAATTCGAGCAATATCAGTACCAGTCGATACGAGTATTTCCCTTGATTTTTCTCTCATCTGAGGTTTTTTCTCATTCCCTCGAGATTCTGTATTTCTGATTCCTTCGAGACGACATGCTCTGCGGTCAGGAGAGTATTCGTATCGATAAAGACTCACTTCCCTATACTATATCCATCTCCGAGAGATATGTTCACAATTCTCTCTTCTGGATGAATTTCTAGAATAGAAGTATTCTCATGAGCACAGCTTGAAATAAGAAATACAACACTAAGAAAGAATGATATAGGAGATATTTTCATAATTATACCAAATAGAGAGAAAATACCGAGATATGTAAAGCAAAAGTTAGAAATATATTCTTATGGTATAGAAAATAAAATAAAAAGAAAGATTCATCTTCTAGGATTATAAAGATTTTTTGATTTCTGATTATCAATTTTTGATTTTTCTATATACTTCTCTCATGTCGAAAAAGAATATCATATACATTCAAGGAAGAGATAGTTATGGAGTCGATCTTGAAAAGGAAAAACTTATAAAAGCCTTCAAGGAAAGACAGAATGCTCATAATATTGATATCATTCGTATAGAAGAGGTGAAAGATTGGCGAACTGTAGAACAAGATGTTTTCTCTATGGGACTTTTTGCTGAGAAAAGACTTTTTTGTTTCTCTGGGTGATATACATCAAAATGAGAACTCGATGAGAAAGTAGAGACAACAAAAGAATCAAAAAAAAATTCAAAGGCTGTAGAAGCAGAAAATATGATAGAAAAACTCTGTGAAAATATTCCAGATGATCACTTCTTTATTTTCACTGGAATGTCTTTTCGATCTCGATCGACTCTCGCTCCTTGGCTTGAGAAGAATGCAGATAAGAGAAGTTTTGATATTCTGTGGAATACTCCAATATGGCAAAAAAGGTTTCCAAATCTCAGAGAAGAAATAATTAGAGAAGTGATAAATATCTATAGAAAAATGGAGTCTTCCAATGAAGAAATCGCTCTTGATCTTTCCTATGCACTTGTCCACACATTTGAGAAGATTTCTCTCATAGCAGAATCACGAGAAATAAAAAAGAACGATATCGACGATTCTCTTATTTTCGAATGATGAGGAAAAATATTTGACCTTACTGATACTATACAAAGAGGCGATCATATTTCTGCACTCAAAATATTTCGAAGCATAATAGAGACGATGAATATCTATGCTTGCATAGCGAGCCTGATAGGGCTTCTACGAACTGCTGTCTATGTAAAATATCTAAAGGAACACGGAGAAAAAGAATGAGAAATAAAGAAATATATAAAAGCACATCCATTTATGATACAAAAGGCTTATGAATCCCGCATCTCCTATGTGAAAATTCGAGATTTCTATCATAAAATTCTTTCTATAAATATCGCATACCATAGCGGACAATGAATGAAAGATCCTGAGTTATGACGTATTTTGGAAATAGAGCTAGCTATTATAGGATTGAAAAAATAGAAAAATCCTTAGAATGTTTCGGTATTTTTTTATTATTTTCTCTATGCAAAAGCTTCTTGTCGTCGCATCTCTTCTTTTTATATCTTCTTGTACTCTCTGGAATAATGAGGCGCCTACAGTGACACCTCCAGCACCTAAGCCGGTTGTTACGCCTACGCCAACTCCTACTACGCCAGAAGCTCCAAAGAATTCTACAGTATCTCTCAATTATACACTCAGAGAGTGATCTCCGACTGGAAAAGTTCTCGAGACTACTCTTGTCGATGTTGCTCAGGCAAATGGACTCTACCAAAGTGGTGCTCGCTATCAGCCATTCCAATTCCCTCTCGGCGCTAATGCTGTCGTTCCTGGATTCGAACGAGGAGTCATGACTATGAAGGCCTGAGAAAGAAAGATAATTGAAGTCCTTCCGAAAGATGGTTATGGTGAAGCGACAAAAATAGAAACTATCAAGAATTATGAGATAGCACCAAAATTTAGTGTCACTACAGATCGTCAAAAATTTGCTGATAATATTACTGAGACTGTCACTTTGAGTGCACTTGGAGAACAAGGAAAAAATCTTGTTGTTGGACAGACTCTTACTGGATGAGCAAATATGGTAGCAAAAGTGGCAAAGATAGATGGTCAGAATGTAACTCTTAATATTGATAATAAAGACAATCCATTTTATGGAAAGACCCTTGCTGTTGGACTTACTGCTACAAAAGATAAAGCAAAATTCACTGTTCGAGCTCTTACTGAGACATGAGTAACTCTTGAGATAGAGAATGGAAATAGTCCATTTACTGGAAAAGAATTTGTTGTCGGAGCTCAAGCAACACTTCCAAAAGATGGATGAACTCTCACAGTAAAAGCTATCAATGGTGATGATATTACTATCGAAGTACCAAATACTCATCCTCTTGCTGGAAAGACACTCTATTTCGAAGTCGACGTTCTCAGTATATAGAAGATTTCTATGAAGATTCATATTGTATCTCTCTTTGGAGATAGTATAAAACCATATCTCGAAAATAGTATTATGAAAAGAGCCCAAGAAAAGGGGCTCTTTCAATATATAATTCACAATCTTACTGATTGGACCGTGAAGAATACCCGAAGAGTCGATGATAGGCCATATGGATGATGAGCAGGTACTATACTCACTATTGAGCCAGTTGTACACTGTATTCGTGACCTGATAGCACAATACTGACCTATGCGAATTATCTATCCTTCACCACGTGGAGAATTGTTAACTCAAAAGAAATGTGAACTCTATGCGGAAAATTCAAATGAACAATATTGTCTTCTCTGTGGTCATTATGAAGGAATCGATGAGAGAATATTTGAATTATTTGATATAGAGGAGATTTCTATAGGAAAATATGTACTCTCAGGTGGGGAAATTGCAAGTCTCGTATGGATTGATAGCGTGGTTCGTCTCATTCCGTGAGTTCTCTCACCCGAATCACTCAAAGAAGAGTCATTCTCACTATCTCTTGATGGAAAAAGGGAATATCCTCAATATTCTCGTCCCGAAGTTTTTGAATGAATACAGGTACCTGAAATACTCCTCTCATGAGATCAGAAAAAGATCAAAGAATGGAATCATGAACATATAAAATAGAAAGTCTTTCTTAATTCCCTGTAGCAACGGTGTATATATTATTACCTATTCCAATACGTTTTTTGAGAGGAAATATTCGAATGTCTCCTGTTGTTGGCTCTCAACTGAGTGTATCATCGACCGTCTTAAGATAATATTGGAGATCCGAGAGAAGCGAATAATAAACAGCTGTCGAGAGAGTATCTGCCGTAACTTGGAGAGTATAGCCATTGTAGAATATGAGTATATCACTCAGACTTCCATCCTTATAGAGAGCCGATATTTCAACTGGCGATGTTGTCTCTCATCGTGCGATAGTATATGGCGCTCTCACAACACGGACATAGTCTCCCTCTAGAGTCCAAGCTGACGTATCTGCATCTGGCCAGATCTTCTGAACTTCTAGGATACGGGGATCTGTTGTAAGAAGCTTGGTATTTTTTACTTTTTCGATAGGAGACATGCTTGTTCGAATAACTGAAGAAGTTTTTTCATCCACTATTGGAAGTGGTATTTTACTTCATGAGAGTGTTTTATATGGCGATTTTATATAGTCTTTATAGTTATTTTCCTCTATGAGACCTCAAAATGCCTTAAGTCGGATAATCTCATCTTGTATTCGAGTATAGGTATCTATGTCAGATCATCATGATGATGACCAAAGTGCCTCGATAGATGGTGAAACAAATTCAATCACCGCATTGATATTATCAATATTCTGCTTAAATTCTTCAGAGATCTTTAATTTTGTCCCTTCTCTCAAATCAGGGGAGAGATAAATAGCATCACCTTCACTAACAGTATAGTAGGAATAAAGAGAGTGAGAAAGCGTTGTAATAATATAATCATAGAATTGTTTAGAAAAACTCATTACTGTTTGTTGTTTCTTTGCTATATCTTCAATGGATTCTATATAGAGATTTGCGGCACGGAAGAATATTGAAAGATATGTATATGTGGAAGTATCTTCAAGAGTTGATTGAGAAAAGAGGCTATTTTCTTCTGTCTTTCTGAGGATATTAAATGCATAAATAGCAATATCAAAATAATCTTTCTGATCAATCTCATTTTTTTGCAGTGTTTTCTCGAGTTCGACAGCAGTCGGTCAATATGTATCGATTTTTATACTATTCACCGTTCGTTTCTGTGTAAATAGATTTCGTGAATATATATCTGCAAGACTCTGAAGAAGATAGGATTTCCCGGATGTTGGCTCTATACCAATCATCTTTGCTATAGATTCATAGATTCCCTGATATCTTGAGTTTGCTACTCATCCATAGAGCGCAAATCTTCCATCGAGAAGAAATTGTTCCACTATTATTTTTGCTGTATTATCCTGAATATTGAGAAGTTTTGCCTGCTCATAAAGTCTTCCGATATTTATTACGAGATTTTCAGAATTTGCTCATGGATCAACTGCACGAGATAAAAGCGCGTAGAGTTGCACAAGCATATTATGATTTTTCTTACTTGGATTAAGGAGAAATGAGCTCACATTTTCTTCTGTCAAAGCTCACTGGTATGCATATCGCTTCTGTATATCAATATTTTCAACTTTTTTACGGAAATTTGAAGAAAGGGCTCGAAAGAGTATCATTGATTTCTTTGGAAGACGATAATTAAAGAATGTATCTTTATCATCTCCTATATTTACTCGTGGATTTACAAACTCAAATACCTCATTCTGCCCCTCTTGAAGAGAGAGTATTGTACGGAAAAGATCTGCACCCTTAAGTGAACGATTTTTAGAGGGATCAAATCGAATATATGATCATGGAAAGAGGATCATACTTGTCATTTCTTCTTTTGCTGTAAGAAAAACAAGTCTTATGACGCCATCAATTGCATAAATTGCGACTTTTCCATCTGGCTCTTTTCCAATATAGAAGCTTCCATTTGTAATCTGATCAAGACGAAATGTTCATTTTTTATCATAAATTCTATATGATTGAAAAAGGTCATAGAGTGACATAATTCCTGGTACATCAGATATTATAATATCTGATGTACCACTTTCTGTAAGGACTCAGGATTGTGATCATTCAGGCGCGAGATAGAGAAAAGATCCTAATCTTCCAAAATCTACAAGAATAGGTGTATCTTTTGATGTATTTGCCGATACATCAATAAGTTTATTTTCTACATCAAAATAATTATCAGTCTGGGGAATAAGGCGAACTGAGGAATATGTCGTCTGATCTATAGTACGAACTACCTTCTTTTCAGATATTCAAAACACAATAGAAAATTCCACAAAAACAATACAGAAAAAGACGGCAAGAAGTGATGTAAAGATGATGGAAGTCCAACGATTCATATGAAATAGAATAACATAAATTATCCTGAATTGCAAATTGTTTACGGGAAACAGTCAGCAAAATAGAGGTTTTTTAGTTGACTATAGAGGAGTCTATTTTTTCATAGAGAAATGGCAAATTCTCTATTATTATCAAGTGCATTGGAGGTGAAATTTACACTTCCAAGAAAGATTTCCTCATCATCTCGAAGAATAAGCTTTGCATGAAGATATGGCTTTTTGAGCCAAGCCATTTTGAATGTATAATTCCCTCAAAATTTCTGTTGTGCACTCTCACTATCTTGTGTAACCGCCTGACATATACGCACATCGATACCTGCATGGGATTTTTTCTCAAGCATACTGAGTATTTCTTTATCTGAGAT
Organism: uncultured Candidatus Altimarinota bacterium; assembly: GCA_963763105.1. Classification (GTDB taxonomy): domain Bacteria; phylum Patescibacteriota; class Gracilibacteria; order BD1-5; family UBA2023; genus JAGOMW01. The sequence goes on from CAVXMT010000001.1 coordinate 134,413, forward strand.
TGTCTGATTATAGATATAGATATTCTTCTTTGTTTTCTCGATGGTATCTCAAATCCAAGACCTCATATTGTCTGGGGAAAGTCAGAGTCGTGGATCGATTCATCAGGAAAAATATGGAGAAACATGACGAAAATCAGAAAGAAATACTTCTTCGAAATTCTTCATGAGTGATGTATCCTTCCCACAATATATAAAATCCCGGTTCTTAGTAAATGTACTATAAGACCAATTCCCTGTAGCTACACACCATCCATCATCGATAATCCACATTTTTGCATGAGTGAATGAATAACGAGTATTATCGGCATATGTCACTTCAATTCACGCATTTTGAAAAAGATTGAATGCTGTATCATTTATGCGAGGGGTCATATAGACATTTCACTCAAGGATCACGCAAACATGAACTCATCGCTTATGTGCTCGTAAAACTGCATCTATAGTCGATTTTTCTGTCCATGTATATATTTCGACCCATATTCTTCTTTTTGCTGTATCAAGAGTATTTACAAGCTTTTCAAGAATCTTTTTATCAGGTAGAATGCTTAATTCTCATTCTAGTGACTTTGGAAGGGATCAGGAAGAAGTAGTAAGTGGCGTTTGCTCGCGTAATACATGGTCTGAATATTCTTCTGTACATGAGGAAACTAAAAAAAGCAGAACTCAGAAAAATAGCAAGAAAAAACTATTTTTTGATGAAGTTGGAAAATTCATACTTATATTATTTCTGAAAAAATACTCTTAGATATCTTCATTCCATCCTATAAGAACCGTTGCATCATCTATATTCGCATACGGGAAAAACCGTAAGAGATACTCATGTATTGATTCTGATGGAGACGCAGAAACAACATCATTTCCATCCACTTCTGGAAATGGAATACTAGGAAAATATGATTCTCAATGACTATTTTTTAGTACAATCTGTCATGCTGGTTCTCGGAATGAATTATCATGGATGAAACAAAGAATATATTTTCTTTTGAGAACATCATACACCCCATGATTTCTTGTCTCTTCATGATCTCCAATATATTTCCTCGCGTCATTACTCAGCTCTATAATATCAGATATTCCAGAAAGAGTAGTGAGTATTTGAATATTTTTTTCAACTGAGCTCTCATATACTTCACTCTGCACGGAAGAGAATTCTTTTTTGGTATGATGAGAATGGAGGCTTTCTATAGAATCAATTTCTGAGCGATCATTATCATCATACCGAGAGAGTGCATTCACGAGAGCATATACTTTTCATACCTTTGGAACATAGTGTGCTTGGAAATCTCATTCATTTGCAGATGATCTGACAAATAAAGTACCATATTTTAGGAGGAAACTCATAACGCTATGCTTGGCCACAGCAGAATCACGGACATTTCTATATCGAATATTCATAGCAAATTGAGAGAATATTCCATTTCGGACAGAAAGAGTAATTTTCTGATTTCCGATAAAAAGCCAGGAATGATACCAGAGATAATAGTAATATCAGATAACAAATCCTGTTGCAAGAATAAAGGAAAATGATGTCCACATCCACGAATAATCTGCTAAAAAATAGCAAAGAATACTGAAAGGGAATGCTATAAATATAATATATTTCAATGATTTTCCAGCTGGTACAATCCAGTGCTGATGACATTTATAGATAATCTTCTCCTCAAACCTCGGCGTGGAAGTCATAATATGAAATCTTAATGATGTGAATTACTATTCTGTCAATGATGATCACTGGTATGTCATTCATCCTGCCCCATATCCGCATGATCAGAGCTCTGTCATCCTACTTCATGAAACTCTACTCGATAATGAGAATCGTCTTTCTGTCGATAAAATCCAACATTTGCGAGATTATACCAAATAGAGAGGAGTGCTGCATTCACTAAATTTGAGAGAAGAAGCTTGTAAAGCATAAGAATAACTCCAAGTGGAATTATGTTATTTTGGTGACTCATCACGAAACTATAGTACCAAGAGTTCCTTATAACTTCTTGATAGGAAGCTCAATCACGAAACCATGTAAAAATATTTCCTACTTGAAATACATAACTTTGTTCTGTCATATAAATAACCACTGCAGAAAGTGTAAAAATGAGAAACCCTCACACAAACATATAAAGGACTGTATAAAGGACTGGCTGTGTCGGCTCACTAATAACAAGTCCTCAATGAAGAGGAAAAAGAATAGCAAGAACAAAAACAAGGTATACTGAAATACTAACAAGAAATACAGAAAAACCAAGAGGAAGGAATCATCCAGTAGTACCAAGGGAAGGATTTCCTATGAGGATGACTGAAAGAAGAACATATATTCCAAGACCAATAATACCCCCAAAAGCTGCTTCAAATATCTGATGAAGTGAAACAAAATAATAAAGAATGAAAGTCACAAGAAAAATTCATCAAAGGAAGGCAATATCAAACTGTGTCACCTGGAATGTCTCTGCAAGCGCTACAAGAAAAGGCATGAAGTCAAGAAATTATGAATTATGGAAATTGTATGCAATGTAAAGCCAAAAGCAAGGAAATCTTGTATATTTTTCTATCCCTTTATCTTGAGTCCTGCGAGGTATGCGATTGCGAGAGCATCAGCAGCATCATCAGGTTTCGGAATCTCAGAGAGCTTCAATATAATCTGAAGTGCCTTCTGCACTTGTGGTTTCTTGGCAAATCCATTCCCAGCAATTCCCTGTTTTACCTGGAGCGGGGTAAACTCTATGATTGGAATACCATGACTCGCGAGAATATGGAGCACCACTCCTCTCGCATGAGCAACATCGATACCATTCGTCACATTTCGTAGAAAAAAAAGTCTCTCTACTCCACATACAGTTGGATGATAGGTGCCAATAATCTCAGAGAGATCATTCCCAATCTGGAGAAGTCGCTCTGAAAGTGAAAGCCCTGCCTTTGTCGTGATAACACCGTATTCGATCACACGAATCACTCTTCCTTCTTTTTCGAGAAGAGCAAATCCAGTCGTCGCAGTTCATGGATCAATACCAAGGATAATCATGTGAGGATTATATAGAAAAAATGTATATTAAATCTCTTTTATTCAATTTTCTCATTGACTTATATAGAATAACAAATATTGTATATAAAGTTACTATTATTTAATCTATTTTTTATGCCAGATAAACAAAAGACACTATGAGATCTTCGTTCTTCTGTACAATACGGTAATAAGAATGATGATAAGAAACCTATTGTAGTTGCAACTATTGCAGCAATTGCTTTGGCAGTTGCAGCATGATTAACTTATCATTATTCTTCTGACAAACCAGAAACTCCAGCTTCAACGACTACTAAGGTAGCGAAATAATCACTCGAGGAAAAAATAAGATAAATGAAGATTCCAAAAATCCCATATCCACTCATTGCCTATAGATTTTCATGCGATTATGCTCATGAATGAGAAGACTTATTGTGTATATCTGCACTCAGGATTCGTAGAAACATTGAAAGTAAACTCATGGAAATTGTTCATGCTTGAAATTCTCGATTCTACACAGATGTATCAATTCTCGAACATCCTCATCTCTTGGATATCATCAAAAAAAGACAAGAAAAAATAATACATGCCATAGAAGATAGTGAAGTTCTTCGGAAATTACTTTGAATAAAGAGTCTTAGATACGATGTAGGAAAGGGAGATGAAGGATCATTCGAGTATTCCCCACTCTGAGACCACTTCACGAACGGATTAGAATGAGAAATAGAATTATTTAAAAGACACTGAATGACTCTTATTACTGGATGTGATACTGAACTTCTCCGATTATTTTCATGAAAGAAGAAGTAAGAGATTCTTCCCTTCAATAAGAATCTCTCTTAATTTCTTCACATCAGAGAACGTCACTTTCTTCTCGTGACGTTTTTTCGAAAATATCTCTCGATCCATAAGCTCGGAAAACGAAAGAAAAAATTCATCAGAGATGAGAATATTAAAAGTTTCTGGAATTTCGTTCTTCCAGAAGTTCACAAGTTCCACAATAAAAACTGGGAGTTTTTCCTCTTCACGAATCATTTTGAGAATCTGATACAGTCGTCCGATAGAGAGAGTATAATTTTTTGCGAGAATATTCTGAATATCTCTTTCGAGTCATTGCGAGGAACGAAGCAATCTCGTCATAAAAAAAGAATGTCTATTGTTTTCTGGATCGCTTCATACTTCGCGATGACGGAAACCACTAATCAATCTCTCTTCTATCCATGCATCAAGTATTTTCTGATATGCAAGAATGATAGGAAGTCCGTCCATAGTCGGATATTTCTGAAGTGTCTGCCAATATATTTCTGCATCAATAAGTCGCTCGAGTGTATATTCTGGGGCATTGTTCAAGACTTTTCCCAAAAATATCGGTGACTCTCCGTGCGAAGAATATCAATTCCTTCTTCTTCGAGCAAATTCGAAAAATGTTTACGAGTCACTGATCGTACCTCTTTTTTCTGAATACTCTGAATAGCTGTCTGCACTTCACGCTGCATCCACTTCTCTGCGAGCTCAAGTCTTGCTCGAAGTTCGACATTTTCACGGATAAGATCGTCCTTAGTTAACATAAAGGAGTAGGGAAGATTTCAAAAACAAGAAGTTCGACGTTTTTCAAATCTTCAATAAAATATGCCCCTATTGTAACATATTTTAGAAAGAAATGGAAGTTTATTTTACTTCATTATTTTCGAGAAGACTCTGTATGATCTCTCGTGTCATGTCTGGACCCGTAGTCTTTCGATAATCAATCCCTGCTTCAACTGCAGCATAGTCATTCCCACCAGGAAATATAGCATCTCCGATGAAGAGCATATCAGAAAGTGGAACATGGAGATATTTTTCCATCTGATAAATTCCATATTTCTTATCGATTCCTTTTCTTGTGATATCAATTGTTGTAGCTCAGCCGACTCGAACCTCATATTCTGGAAGTTTTTTCTGAAGAAATGGAAGCATAGAAAGACGCTTCTTCTTATCTGGATCCCATGTTGACTTGATCTCTGGGGGACATTGTTGACCAAGTGCTGACCATGATACCTGCGTTCCTCGATCTTCGATCTGTTCACCATAGAAAGGTCATTCTGTAGTAACTCCTGCTTCTTTCTGAGCTTCTATGAGGGCTCAAAATATTTTCTTTACTCATTCTGGACTCAGGAGTTCTTCATAGACATTTTTCCATTCGTTATTCTCAAAATGATAATAAGAAGATCCACATGTCGGAAATAAATAAAGGTTTCCGAGTTTTGTGTCAGATGAAAGTCGTGAAACAACTTGTTTAATAATTTGCTCGTATTTTCCTCCTGTAATTACGGAAACTTTTGTCCTCTCGAGAAGACGTGCAAGAGTCTCTGCCATATCTGGCTTGAGTTGGGATTTACTCTCAGCAAGGGTATCATCGAGATCGAAAATAATAAGTGAGTACATAAGAAAAAGTTAAAGATTTTTAAAAGATCTTGATCCACATATCATGAAAATAGGCATCATAATCTGCGATAGATTCCTTGAATTTTGTATATCCAGCATAGCTCGGTGACTGCCAGCGGTCTCGCATATGATCGAGGTCACAGTATTTTATTCATTTTTCGTATGAGTCAAGAAACCATCGATCCATCATAGCAATCCCGAGATTATATGGATGTGAATCATTCGCATAGAAAGAAGCCAAATATTCACTTGTCACTCAATCGTCTATAAAAATAGCGCCAGCAAGTTGCTTTCCATCAACAGAAATAATATAGATACGATAATCGGTATCGGTATTTTCGAAAAGCTTGTGAGTGAGTCGGATCGGAAATTCTTTCGCTATCTCGTACGGGCGTCGCATCATAGAGAGAAATGAACTCCTGAAGTGATGCATCCATTTTTATAGTAATTTTTCATTTTTTGATATTCTCAAGAACTTTCCGCCTATGTGCCCGTGCAGATGATGACCACTTCTCCCAATAATCCATTCGATCAAGGACAGAAAAAGCTGTCCGAGAAGCATGAATATCTCGCTTCATCCACCATGTCGGAATTCACCACCATCCTTTTGGCTTTTTATTCGTTCGCATCGGAGTCCACCAGATAATACCATGATGAATATTATGTTTCTTGAGTTCTTTTTTTGTGAGCTCACTATCGATCTTCTCAGCAGTAATACTCCAGAATCATGGAAACATCTGATATGCAGAAAAAAATTCTCCTCTTTTTCAGACATACTCAACAATATATGAACGAAATCTTTTGAGATAATTATAAAAAACTCTCGATCCAGTACGATAATAACTAAAATCTTCAGGAATGAGATTTCGCGAAAGAGTTTTCATGAGACTTATATATTCACGATATTGTAATTTCTTGCATATCAGACTCATTTCTGAGTCACACTTCACCATGGGATCATATGACGTGCTATCTTGCCTGCATATTTCGCATATGGAGCATAGCTATAATAATTCTGATCGACGACGACAATTGCTTTCGGATTTCCGTTCTGGAAACGGATAATCTCAAGAAGGATGGCGACATGTTTTTTACTCGTATCTGCGAGAGCATAATTTGGCTTTCCATCGAAGCAAGCGATCACGAGTCATTCATATTCTGATGGAAGATGACTCTCCATAGTATTTGCAAAATCAGAAAGCGACATTCATGGAAACCAATTACTTGTCGGTAGAGATCGCTTCTCGCTCAACACCTTTGCAAATGCAGCACACTGCCCTCTATATTGTACTCCAAGTGCTGCCTCAGAAAACTGTGGATACATACTATTACCAGTATACGATACTGTTCCGGGATTCGGAGAATTCACCATCATGAATAAATATTCACTTTCAACACTCGGATTTCCCGCAGTGAGGATAGCACCATTCGGTACAACTCACTCTTTCCAGTATTGCTTGGGAATACTCGAGAGAAATGGAAGGACATTCGCGTATGGAGATTGGAGAGGTGTGGACATAAAATAGAGAATTATTGTACTATTGCCCCTCCCCACTCAACCACAGAAAATCATGATCGTTCAAATTTTTTGAGTTTTTGCTCTGGGATTTCTTTGTATTCAGAGAGTGGTTTTACAACCATGAAGACTCTGAGGAGAGAATCAGGAGTGGGAGAGATAGAGAGTTTGGCAGTATCTGTATAGTCACTTCCTGCAAATGTAATCTGGATATATGGATACTCTTGGAGTTTTGGATACCAATACATAATGAAGTCACTCTTTTCCTTCGTATTGAGACCTATATCAGTGAGCTTGGTATAGAGGAAGTTTCTTAGCTCTGTTCCTTTTATGATAAATCATTTTGACAGATCGTAATTATTGAGAGTTGGATTCCCTTCCCAGAAGAGTCCATAGGTATCTTGATGAGTGGAATTGTCTATAAGAGTTCCATCAGGATGAGCAAGGACTGACCATCATTTTTTGATGGTATTGTATTCCGGATAGGTGGCAGAGAATCATGGAGAATATTCGAGAGAGACATCTACTAGAGTATCTGAAGGAGGATAGAGAAGAATGAGGGGTTTATAAAGGCCATCACCAAAATGATAAAAATACATACCACTGCATTTCATAAAAGGAAAATTTGTAGCAAGTGAAAACCTACAATTATTCTCATGTTCATAGTAATTCATTCCATAGAAACTCATTATTCAGAGTGTTACAACTAGTGGAATCCATACTTTTTTGAGTCTGAGGAATGAGAGTTTTTGGATTATAAGAGAAAAATTTAATATGAACGCTATAATCAGAAGATTTCCTGTGATACAAATAGATAAAAATATAGGATCTACTACATTATAATTTAGAATAAAGTATAACTCTATAGAAAAAATAATCAGGATTCCTAGACTTTTGAGACTAAAAAATAAGAATTTTTGAATGAAAAGAGACAAATTTAATATAAATATAATAATTCAAATATTCAATATAATAAATGGATAAAAATTTAAGATCTACTACACAGTTATTGACAATAAAATATATTTCTAAAGAAAAAAGGAAAATGAATAAGAGTTTTTGGGTTATAAGAGATAAATTTATCAAGAATGTAATAATACAGATATTTAATATAATACCGATAGATAAAAATCTAAGATCTACTACATAATTATTGTTTACAAAATAGTATATCTCTATGGATAGAAGAAGTGGAATCCATACTTTTTTGAGGGTAAGAAACGAGAATTTACTAAAAAGAAACAAGAACTTTTCTTTGATAAGAATAATATCTAGCATAAAAAAATAGATCAAGAAATATATGAAATCATCATATCCTATCCATTCTAGAAAAGCAAATCTACACCAACTTTTCAAATTCCTCCACCATTCTCTCAACTTCCGCAAGTCCTGCTTGATAAAAGTCAGAAGATGTGATATCGATGCCATATTTCTTTAGAAGATCTCTTGGACGTTCACTCCCTCCTGCACGAAGAATATCTTTATAGTCTTCGACAGAGAGAGATTTCTCGACATGCACCTTGTGATAGAGTGCGAATGTGAGAAGATTCCCAAAGGCATATGCATAGCAATAAAACGGTGTATGAAAAATATGAGGAATCATGGACCATCCAGACTCTTCTTCTGCTGGTACATCGTACTTGACGACACCACTATAGAGTGATTCTTGGGATTTTCTCCAGAGAAGATTGAGATCCTTGTATGAGAGCTCTTGTCTGACATGAATCTGACTATGAATCTCACGCTCGAAGATGACATATTGTACTTGACGGAATATCGTCGCGAAAATATCTCAGAGACGCTCATTCAAGTATTCTTTGTATTCCTCTTGTGACACGAGAGACTTCACCTTCTCACCGAGAAGCATCTCAGAGAAGATAGAAGCTGTCTCTGCCATAGAAAGCGGAGAATCATAGACTGGTGCTTCCTGAACTTGAGAGAGATGACCATGTATCGCATGTCCAAGCTCATGAGAAATCGTCGAAACATCACGAAGTTTTCCTGTGAAATTCAGAAGAACGAACGACTCATCATCTTTTCGATAACTTGCAAAAGCTCATCCCGCGCTTCCCCGCACGTGGAAATACATCGATACGCTCTTCTTCGATCATCCGACGCGAATAATCATAGAAATCCTTATCAAAATCCTTCATGACAGAAAGATGAAGATCGTATGCTTCCTCGAAAGTAAAATCCTTATCCGATGTACCAAGTGGAGCTCCAATATCCCAGACAGAAAATATTTCCCTAGTACTGTCATTGCGAGCTTGCGAAGCAATCCAGTCACTATGAGAAATTCCTTGTTGATTTACTGGATCGCTTCGTTCCTCGCGATGACTAGATCAAGTCTCCAAGCTCAGCATCTTCGCCTTCGCTTCAAGAAATCTTGCATAGATAGGATATGCTTTCTCTACTTCGGATAAGAGCATGTTGATGACTTCATCATCCATTTCTTCTGAGATATTTCGCTGAGCCATGACATTCTCTCCATAGCCACGCATACGAATCTCTGAGCTCCAATCCTTGATAATACTTGTGTAAATATTCCCGAGAGATATTTGATTTTGCTTGGAATTGTAGACTCTTCGAAGTGATACGTATGCTTCTTCTCGTATACCCCTATCTGTATGCTGTCGATAACTTCTCACTTCTTCTTCTGTGAGTTTTTTTGCTTCTCCTGCGATATTCATCATAAATTCATATGATCCAGTAAGCTCATCATGGAGAGCTCCTGCAAGCCCGAGTGGTCGAGACTTCATATTGAGGACGTATTCTTCCTTCTCACCAAGAATATACTTAATGCCATCTGCCGTCGAGACAAGATCATTTTTATATTTCGAAAGTTCTAATGCATGTGACCATTCTATAATACGATCATATCCGATTTCCTTCCATCATTGAGCAACGAAGAGGAGCTTATTCGCGGCTTCTGTACCAATATAGTCGATCTCGCCCATCTTCTTCGTGACATCGAGATCCTGAGTATCGAGAGATGACCGATAGAATAAGTAATAGCTTGGCTTCCCGAGCTCATATGAGAGACGAGTATAGTCATGATAGAATTCGAGAATCTCTCCAGAAGTTGTAAATTTTCCGAAAGTTTTCTCGTATTTCACAGCAAATTTCTCGACTTCAGGAAGTATATTCGCTATATCAGTAGCAAGCTTCGGATCATCAAGTCATGAGTAGAAATATCGAGCAAGATTCCAGCTGGTTGGATAAGACATTATAGATGTATATTAGAAGAGTAAATCGTGCTGATTATACAAAAAATCTCCTCTTTTGGAAGGGAAAGTATTATTTTTCTATTTCTGTAAATCTCTGAACTTGTTTTCCTTCATATTCGACGATATCATACCACATGGAAAGTGGTCGAGTAGCAAAATCATGGCCATATATCCAAGAGTCTCTACATGCTTCATACAATGGACGATATACAACCATTTCTTCTTCGGTTTCTGAGTGCTTCGCAATCCCAAGCACTTCATACGTATAATCTGTTCATCATGTGGATTTGTAGTGACGCCAGCGAGAATGTGGGAGAGGAATTTGCATAAAATATCTATTTCTCCAACACTGCCTTTATTCTCCTCACTCCAGCAGATGAAGACTCTTCTTTTATGATTTTGAATCTTCCCATTTCTTTCGAATTCTCGACATGAGGTCCACCACAGAGTTCACGAGAGTAAGTAATACCATTTGATCATACCATTGAATATATTTTTACAATATCAGGATACTTCTCCCAAAATGCGCCAGTTACACCTGAATTTTTTGCTTCGACTTTGTCCATATTTGTCATCGTCACGACGAGTCAAGAATTGATAGCTTCATTCACATAGTCTTCCACTCATTTTATTTGTTCTGGAGTCATCTTTTCTCAGTGAGTGAAGTCGAAACGAAGTCGCTCAGCCGTGATATTGGACCCCGCTTGATGAACTCCATTTCCAAGGACTTTTCGAAGACCAGCGAGCATGAGGTGACAAGCCGAGTGAAGTGCAGTCGTATCTCCAGAATCATCAGCAAGTCCTCACTTGAATTTTCCTACGGAAGCTGTTCGAGAGAGTTCTTGATGTTTCTCGAATGCAGTATTGAATCATTCAATATCAACTGTAAGTCATTGCTCTTTTGCAAGCTCTATCGTCATCTCAAGAGGAAATCCAAAAGTATCGAAAAGTGTAAATGCCTTGTTTCCAGAAATCTGTGTCACCTTCTGTCCACTTCGTTCGAATGCTATCTTGAATCAGTTTACAATCTTCTCAAATTCTCGAACTCCGTCTTTGAGAGTCTTACTGAACTTCCCTTCTTCCAGAGAAAGCTCTGTTTTTATTTTATCTGCATTATTTTTCACGCTGTTATAGATATCTGAGAATTGCTCGATATAGATATCAGCAATCTGAGTTGTAAATGGATGTTCATGTCCCATCTTGTATGCTTCACGGATAGCACGACGAATAAGACGACGGAGAATATATCCTTGGTCGATATTCTTCGGTACTACTCCATCAGCAATCATATGAGTAGCAGCACGGAGATGATCAGCGATAATACGAGCTCCACGTTCACTGTAATTTGTTTCTCCGACAATCTCTTTGATTCGGACAAGCACAGGAGCAAAGAGATCTGTCTCGTACACACTCTTCATCTTATTGAGCGTCACAGTACATCTCTCTATACCAAGACCAGTATCGACACATTGAGCTGGAAGATTCTCGAGTATGTTCGCATCAATACGATTGTATTGCATGAAGACATTGTTCCAGATCTCCATCCACATTTTGGAATCTGTTCATTTATTGGATCCACGAGGAGGCTTCCCTTCTCACATCCAATAAAATATCTCCGTATCAGGGCCGCATGGACCAGTCGGACCTGCTGCCCACCAATTATCTTCTGCTGGTAAATATGCGATCTTATCTTCAGGAATACCAATCTCTTTCCAGATATGAGCTGATTCTTCATCACGAGGAGCATTGGAATCTCATTCGAAAACAGTTACTGAAATCATCTCAGGATCAAGAGCAAGCCATTCTGATGAGGTGAGAAACTCCCAGCTCATTGCGATAGATTCCTTTTTGAAGTAATCACCAAGTGACCAATTCCCAAGCATCTCAAAAAATGTACAATGAGTATCATCTCCGACATCATCGATATCACCAGTTCGTACACATTTCTGTACATCGGCAAGACGCTTACCAAGTGGATGAGGCTCACCGAGAAGGTATGGAACAAGTGGTTGCATACCAGCTGTATTGAAAAGAACAGAAGGATCATTCTCAGGAACAAGTGGTGCGGATGGGATAATGGCATGATTTTTAGATCTGAAAAAATCGAGGTATTTCGCACGGATAGTAGAAGCGAGAATCATAGGTGAATATTCTAAAAGATAATGACTGGATTATATTGAAAATGGAAAAAAATCCACTCGAAATTTGACAAACTGACACCTCCCGAGTTAGCGGACTTTATATTATACTTTTCCTTCGCTCTCTTTGGTCAAGAACAATAAGTATGATACCAAGAATAATAAAGATACTTCCAGTAATAATGAATACTTCCCCTCATGATAATGTTACGAAAGGGAAAATCAGTCATTTTTTCACAAGGTATGAATTCATATGTGTACCGAGAATATTGATACTAATTATAGTGAGTATTCATCCGAGAATTGCCCCAGTAATTGTCAGGAGAATAGGTTCACCGAGAGTGAGAATACGAGATCTCAATGTGAAAATACCAAATGTTCCGATCATACGATAGATCGAACGAGATTCGCGGAATATTCCACTGAGGAGAAATAGGATTATCACCAAGATAATTCCTCATATTATAGTAAATATAGCAAGAAAAGAGAGCTTTATAGTGTTTAACTGATTTTTGAGTTCACTGATCTGATCAATATCAAAGTTCAAATGAAGATTATTGTATCTTTTTTTTAGGCTTTCTTTTTCTCAGACATCTGACATATAGGCAACAATTTTGTAGGGATTTCCGAGGCTTTGTCATATTTGAGCCAATTTTTCCTTGAGTATGTCTTCTCGGAGTACGAGACCGAATCCTGGATAATCAGGATGAATCGATGTAATAGTTCCGTATATTGGAGTTGCGGGATTCGCTGATACATTGAAGAGTTTGGATGCTCATACAGTAATGGCAACTTTCTGTCCAACAAGGAATTTTTCATTCATCTCTGGAAATACAGTCGCACTTCCAGCGAACTGAGCATTGTAGTAGTCAAGCATTTTTCGAGAGATTCCTATCTCATTTTCTCACAGAGTTCCTCCAGAGAGTGCAAACGTAGGAATATCGGTCTCAAGTCCAAAAGAAAACAATGAGAACTTGGCAAGGACAGGATATTTCACGAGCGTAAACGTCTCAATATTTCTCAGACTCTTATTTCATAAGATCTTATCTAAATCACTTGATTTCATTCCTCATCCGTCTTCAGAAAAAAGCGTAAGGAGATTGCTGTCAGCGGTTATCTCCACTCGAGTAGGATCGACAATAGAAGAAAAGCTATAGTATGTAACGGCAGAACTGATATTTTTATATACAAAAAAGAGTCACACTGACAGTACTATGAGGAGTATGATCGTGAAAACAAATCCAAGACTTTTACTGATGTGAGTTTTCGCTTGCGCGAAGAGAAAGGTGATGATCTTCATGAAAATCAAAGAAAGTGTCAAAAAATGCAGGATCGAATCCCCCGTGACTAGAAACAATAAGTGTTGCGTTATGAACTTTTTGGTATCTTGTGATAAATTCTATCAACTTCTTTTGAAGTAGTTTATCCAGATGGGATCCTGGTTCATCAAGCAGGAGGATCTTTGGTTTATGAACGAATGCGCGAATGAGATTGATTCGTTCACGTTGACCAGCTGATAATTTTTGTAGTGAAACATGCTCAAATCCTTCCATTTCAAAATATGCGAGAAGTTCCTTATACCAATCCTTGTCTATCTGAAGAGAAAGCGTTTCTGAAAATATCAAGATATTGTCTCGTACACTCATACTCTCAAAAAAATCCCCATCAACAAATGCATAACCAAATATGTGAAACCTTTCTTTCTGAAGTTCGATCTCTGAAAGATTTCCAATTTGGATTTTTCATGAGGTTGGCTGCAATACGCCTCATATGAGCTTGAGTAGTGTTGTCTTTCAGCTTCCTGATGGTCAAGATATGAGGATCCTCTCTCATAAAGATATCTTGAAGGAAAATGGAGATATAGCCAGCTGACTCCCATAGTTATAGTCCATATCTTTGGCGGATATGGACAATATTTTTTCACCTTCTTTGTTTGACGACGAATCTATTTTCCTAATCATAAGTGATATCCTAGTTGGTTCATGATGGAGTTTCTAAATTCGATTCTATGATCTCCTCTCCAACTGGAATAGGAGACGTTGGAACAGGAGACATACCAGAATTAGAAACTATTTCAGTATTTTGAACCTCTATTCATATTGATCATGCTTGTGTATTGACTGGATTATTCATATTTGTTTCTAGGATTGTCTTCCTTCGTTTTGCCAATAGTGCAATTCCTGGAATGATAACAAGAGCTATTATTCCAATCATGATGTAGATATATATTTCAGAAGACGTCGCACTATTTTCTCAGCCTTTGTTTCGAAATATACGTAACTTAAATCCAACTTCATTATCGCCTAAACTCATTCCAAATGTGGTGTTCCGTAGAAGCGATTCATTTCCACTAAGGGCTGAATCGAGTTGAACGAGAACATTAAGAGAGATGATATCTTCAATATTTTTCAATCATAAGAATTGTTCAAGAGGAATCCCATCCTTACTCAGTATATCTTTCGGAAAGTCTCATGCTGTTTGGATATCTTTCCACATCTGAACTGTTGCTCCAGAAAGGCTTGTTAGCCTTTGCTCATTAATACGAACAGTGAGTTTTCAGGAATCTCCACGGAATCCGAGAGATCAGATATCGTATGAGAATGGTTCCGTAACCTTTCAGAGTCTATGGTTTCGGTCTTGAGTAATGTAATATGTTCCGAACAATGAGTTACCAGAGGCATCAGTTTGGTTCAAATATCTTGCATATCTGGAGACAGAGCTCGTGTTTTTTTCATAGAGTCACTTGAGTTGTTTGCTCATCTCTACTCCATCGAGTATAGTTGCAAAGAACGTTCCTTTTTCAAAAGCATCTGTAGGGGCAAGGCGTTTTTTGTTCGCATCTCATACTGTAATACCATCGATGACACTTTTGATAGTTGAGCGATTGATTCAAAGAATGAAAAAATCATCGATAAATGTATATGCAAAGCCTATTTTTCCAATATATGGAATCGGAAGACCTTCAGCATAATATATCTTCTTTCATTTATAATCTTCAATAAGTGGCTTCGCGAGGAATCACTTTAGGAGATCAGCCTCACCGGATGATCCAAATTCCGCAAGAATTTTGTTACGAAGTATATCTATGAGTTCTTTTCATTTTTCTTCACTCGTCATCTGAACTGAGAGATACATATTGATTTTTTCGACGTTCCAACCTTCGAACATATCGGGGTCAACTCATCAGAGAGTCCAGGCAAATTCCCCACCAAGATAGTCAAGTATATTCTTCCCATTGAGTAACTCCTTGTTAAACGAATCAAATCAGGATCAAAGTTCTTTATTTATCTGAATTTTTTCTCCGAGTTTCTTCGGATCGAATCATAAAATGAACGAGAGGATTCCACTACGAATATGAGGATTAGTGACGAATGAAAGCGAATCCTTCGTCGCTCATTCCAGGAGTTTTTGAACTTCTTGTAGACTACCACCCCCAACTGAAGAAGGTATTGGTGTCATAAAGAAATCTATTTCCATACCATCTCAATACCGATTGAGAACAATTCCCATTGGATCAAGAGATGCCCGCCAAACATCTCGATATTTCAAAACATTATATTTGTAATCTTCTATTTCAGCTCGAGAAATTTGAGAGAAATCGTACTGAACTTCGGGAATAGTTTTTACTCATTTGAGAGAACCGATATTTTTGCTTACTACAAGACCGTCATCTTGAATACTATACGGAAATAATGCGCTTCCAGTGAGAGTTGAGAAGCCCAACTGACTAAGTTCATCCAATGATTTTGGTGTTTTTCCAAATGCATCGCCATATGCCCAAGAAAGCTCCTGAATGGACCAGAGATTTTTATAGTCAAGATATTTCCTATAGTGGCTTAGATATGTTTCAAACATTAGCATTTTCTCAAAGAATGCATCACCAACAAATATAAATGCATCTTGTATTTGCTTGGATTTCTTCCACCAAACATAGTGAAAATCTGGAGCATTTTTCATGCTCTTCTCGATGGCAAGATTCGTCAATCACTCAAGAGATTCTTTTGAATTGGCAATAAAAATATACCCGTCCTTTGATCAGACTACTCGTGCCTTTGTTGTTGGAGAGAGTGCGTCTTTGTCGGCTTCTGATAAGATAACGATCATATCTGGAGCAGTCGCATCGAGATTATTCACGACAATAGCCATCTCATGTTTGAGGTTTTTCTGTAATTGCTCGAAGTCTTTGAGTTCAAAAAACGTTAGCATGAATTTCTTGATACTTTCTGAAGCATCGATTCCGGAGAGACGATTACTCGTATTGGACTTTTGATTCAGTATCTCGATGAGGTTTGTAGGATTCTTCACATAGAGAACCATACTATCTGCAGGAACGTGTGCAAAAATTTCCGGAATATCTGAGACAGTAGCACCCGATAACAGTGCAGTATAATCTGTTTTATCTGATGTATTTCCTGATACGGTATTCTCTCCAATGTGGCCAATGTAGCTAATCTCAAAATCGTCATATGTTAAATTTCCAGACCTAGGAATCTTTTTATAAGTAAAGTTCTTTTTAAATGACACTAATATTTCCTGTTTTGGAACATAGTTAATATTCAGTTGATCGAGAGTATCTGGATACTGTTCTTTATCCGAATAGTACGCTCAAATTGCGGTAGATATATCTTTCATATTTGAGAATGCAGCGACACATTCTGATCGATCAAGATAATTGGAAGATGATTGGCAAGGAAGTTTTCAGCTCCAATTACCTGATGTGAATATGGTAGTAGTATCAATTGGTTGTTTCTTTTCGATTTCTGCTTTCGCTTCATCGAGAGTGTAAGTGTTTTTTTTGTAGTTGAGAGTATAGATATACGTAATAGGATTTATCTGATCTCTATAATAGGAAACTTCTGTTGCAAGTGCATTAGTCATGCTTTGTAGCTGAGAACGTATGGAGTATTGATCTGGGGAAGTATTATTGGCAATCTTCATATTCCACATTCGTACATATGTAGTTAAGGCATCTACATTATCTTGATTGGGAGTTGCTCGAAGAGTATTGATATTACTTTGGAATTCTTTGCGAGTTTCCAAAAACGGATCATTATCTCCGAGTAGAGAATTTGCTCCTATTGCAGAATCTGTTTGACTTGCTCGTGGATATGCAGTTATAGAAGTATCGGTAACGCCATTTTTTTGAATTATTTCATATGAGAACTCATCTTTTACACTTTCTATTCTTACTTGGCTTCCATTGAGATAGATAGACTCTGCATAGAGCTCTTCGGGAGTTGGAAGATATGTATTTGATATCTCAGAACTTCAAGAACAAATAGTATAGCTATTATTATTTTCTCTTTGACATTTTATTCGCTTGAGATCAGTAATCTTTTGTTTTATTACAGCGAGCATATCATTGGAACTCGAATTCTCTGAGAAATCCACTCAAAAACTTGCATCCAGAAGTTGTCCTCAGACCGAAGAATCGAATCAGAAATTTTTCCAATCAGACATAGCTGCCCCCTTTGGTACTCTGCTCAAAAAAGTTTTTATATCTCATGATTTTTGATTTCCAGAAACGTCATCAATATAATAAGAATTATAAGAATTACTGGTCAGAAATTTTGTATAAAAATCCTGATTGTCGGCATAGGTTTTTAGAACGATAAACTTGATTGCCTTCTCGATCACACTCGTATAACGATAATTGGGGCAGAGGGTATTATTTGCAATACAATTATATCAATATCCTCCCGTACTTGCAGGAGAAAAATTACTGTCTATTAGAGACTTGAGTCTCACAAAATCATCTCATGTAGGGTACGTGATCGGAGACTTTGTTTCCACTGGTGGTGTTGACGGTGCTAGGGATAGAGCAAATACAGGAGAGATTACCGTTCCAAGAAGAGAAAAGAGAATAAAAAGAGAAAAGAGTTTTTTCATAAAAGAAAATTAATAATTACTTACTTGATGGGTTTACGGATGAGCGTAGAGAAATTCACTTCACCCGTTGCTGAACGAGCGAGTTCGTCCACACGATAATATGCTCTTGCTTCAAGCAATGACAATTTGGTATCGATGAGTTCTGCATCGTACGCAATCTCATCAGAGTGAGCTGGGAGGAATATATAGATGCTCCAAGGGATCTTGTCCTCTCGTAGAGCATTGGTGTGCATGAGGATACTTGTTGTACAATTATTCCAAAGAGTATTATAAAATTCTGGCTCACGAGAAAGTTTATCTGTTTTTATAAGCATTGATTGAAATAATTTTTGTATATTTTCTTTTGATGTTTTTACAGGATACATATACACTTCATTCTTACGATAATTGGTCCTAAGCTTTATGACATCTTCTTCATCAGCAATGACATACATAAGCTCAAACTGATTGAGTATTCAGAGAACAGCATCAAATGACTCTCCTCGCTCTTTTCTGACTTCAGCTGAAATAACAACATGTTGTCATCCAGAAAATGAAAATGAAAGCATCGTATGTGCTGGACCATCGAAGCTTCAGAATGGTACTATCAGATAATCGAGTGATTCAATTTTATTGATATCATAGTCAGCATCATAATAGCTAGGAATAAAATCTTTATCACTCGACCAGTGATGATTTCTTACGTTTTTTATATGCGCGACATTTCCTGACCAAGATATTTCTGGAAGAACCGACTCTGCTGGTAGCCAGTCACGATAAAGAGATGGTTTCTGTGAGAGCCACCATGCAAGTCCGGTAGTAAGAAATAGAAGAAAAAATAATAAAAAGAGTCTCTGAAAAATATACCAAAATATACGAATAATCTGCAAAATTATATACAAAAATCTTTTTATGCAGATTCAAGCCCAGTGTAATACTGGGCTTATTTGTGAATCTTGAAAATTACGCTTTGTTCTCATTTTTAAACCATGATGAAATATGAAAGAAATATGAAAATAGCATGAGTCCACCACCAACAACCATCAATACAATAACTTTGTTCGTTGTATCCATTGCTACAAGATCATAGAGAACTACCTTTCCTATAGTAAGAGCAAGAAGAAGAAGTCAAAGAAGTTTTTCAGAACGATACCTATATCACAACTTCACTCCAATCGTCATCATTGATATAGAGAGCACCGCCCACCAAAGAGTTATTGCAATAGCTCGAGGTCCTCCCGTAGAACCACTACCAACAGCCACTCAAGCATCATTCATCCCGACAATAATAAGGTAATTTACAAAAAGGAGAAGCGTGCTATAGAAAAATATTACAAGAATAAAAGACGGTCGATCTACCTTGGTATCTGACTGTATTTTTCTGCTGAGTCTAAGGCCAAGTGCGAGTGCAATAATGGTAAAGATTGCCTTGATAACATTATCATTCCTTAAGATACTATCAGCACCACTCCACAGGCTCATACCATCAGCCCTTCCAGGAACCAACATCATCACAAAGTAAATGAAAGAAAGAAAGAAGCCGAAAGCAAGAAGAACCATACTAAGTCTAAGTAGAAATGAAGCTGCCACTGGAGTCATTCGAGCAAAGGTTGCAATAAGAATCATTATAAAAGCAGGGAGAATAAAAAGAGCAAAATCAAGTGATATAAATTTAAGAATATCAGAAAATATTGTGATAAGTATAGTAGCAAGAGAAATTCCTGTAATAAGCTTCAAAAGAAATTTAATATCAGTAGCGAATTTTCCTTCTGGCACCTTGGAAATTAGAATAACTGCAAAGAGACTCGGCAGAAGTGCAATAGTCGTCCAAAATGAATCCCATCCCATGGTAGTCTCCATACGGAAGTATATAAGTCCCATAAATCCGCCAAATATACTACAAAGAAGATACACAAAAAGACGTTCTTCACGAGGAGAAAGAAAAAAGTACAAAGCTCAGAATATAAGTCCAATGTAGGCAATAAAAACACTGGAATAGAAATTAAGTTCTGGAAATAATTGAACAAAAGCAAATACAAGAGCTACTACTCATCCAGTATAGAGAGCCGAGTGTTGGAATCGGGTTTTAAGCTCTTTGACAGCAGACCATCAATAAAAATATGCTATTGCAATGATAATATATGAAATCGCGGGAGTATACTGTATCATAGTATCCGTTCCTATAAGGGATATATTTACAATATGCCAAATAAGCGGAACGAGATATCCTATGGAAAGGTATCACTCTTCACTCTGGGTAAATGACCGAGAGCTCAATATAATTCCAAATACTGAAGCTATAACTAGAATAGTAAGGAGAACGAGAGTAAGTGTATCACTTGCAAAAAATCAAACAGCAGAAGAAGCTCCTTTATAAGAAAGTGAGTAGAGTGAAGTTGTTCACAAAAAAAGCCCTATCATATTGAGAGGTACAAGATCTCGAGTAGCAATCTCTCGACCGAGAAGAAAGACTATAATATTTGCAATGACAAAATATATAAGATAGCTATTAAATGAGAGGGCGCTTGTTCCCCATTCTCCACCAATAACAAACGGAGTAAGGTAAGCACCAAGAAGAACAAGTGAAAGAATAACTTTAGAATGACGAATAGATGCAAGATATGTTGCTGCGAGAGTAAAAAGAGATGCAACAATAAGTGTTCCTATTTCTGGTATTGTTGCACTCAATGTAGCAGTATTGAGTGAACCGTATATGAGTGTGCCATAAAGTAAAAGAATTCCTCATCCCATAACAACATCAGCAAAATATGAAAGTTTTTCTGAAAATGAGAAAGCTCACCCAATAATTACAAGACTCAGAAAAAAACCGAGTCAGAGTTTAATTTCCTGGGTCAGTCCGACCCATACGCTTGTATAAAGAAGATACCCGAGTCCTATAACAAAAAATAAGGCACCAATAACTGGAATAAATTTTTCAATAACTTTATCAATAGTCAGTCCGCCCTGCATTTTAGATGAGAGGGGCATATTATCCGAAGTAGACATAAAAGAAAAATTAGAAATAAAAAAACATATTCAGAATAACACATTTTATACCTAAATCAAATTCATGACTCTTGCTATCTATAGATAATAATTCCTAACTCTTCTTCATACATATAAAATATTCTTCAAAACTTCGATCTCGACATGCTTTTGGCTTGAAACGAGAAACCTTTTGGAAGTTTTCTTTGAGAGGAAACATGAGATCATTTACATCTTCTCCGACAAAAACCTTGAGAACAAGATTTCCTCATTTCTTCAGAAAGACTTTTGCAACTTCAAGAATAGCAAGATTGAGCTCTACAGAGCGGTATTGATCGACTCATGTCATGCCTGTCGTCGATGGGGCAATATCAGAAGTGAGAAGGTCAAACTGGCCAATACCGAGGGAGTCAAGGAATATACGAATTTTATCGAATGCGAAAATATCTTCTTGTAAGAGATGAATATTTGGAAATCCGAGATTCGGATCAATTTTCTGAATATCGACACCGACCACTTTCCCTTTTGGTCCAATAATTTTTGCGATTACTTGAAGAAAACTTCATGGGGCTGCTGCGAGATCAAGGACATTCATATTTGGCTTTATGAGTGCAAATTTTTCTTGAATTTCGAGAAGCTTAAATGCGCTTCTTGCTCGATATCCAAGCTTTTTTGCCTTCTCAAAATATGGATCACGGATCATAAATGGTTTTGGCATAATAAATTGGTAAAAATTTTGACTTTCTCGTAAAAAAAAATACTATGATTTGTCCAAAATCTTTCAGAAAAGAGTAGAGATATGGACAAAAAAAGCAAATAATTATTTTTTATGTCTGATTCCCCCCTTGGCACATATCTCATCATGGATCTCGAGATGACTGGACTGAATCCATTTCAACACGGGGTCATAGAAGTATGAGCAGTTGTCATGAATGATACATTCGAAATGATAGGAGAATTCTATATGGATCTCTGCCCTCCGGATAATATTATCATCGATCCAAAATCTCTCGAATACAATGGATTCACTCTTGATCGTATTGCTCTCGGGAAATCTTATGAGGAATTCTGTGATTATTGGGATGGATTCTATGAGACCTATTTCCCTCTTGGGAAGAAGCCAATTATAGTAGGACAATTTATCACTGCAGATATTGCATTTCTCTGAAGCATATTTCACAATGCACGGAAACATAGTCTCTATGAGAAGCTCTGAAATGATATTATTGATACAAAATCAATAGCCAATCAGGCAAATTCAATTGCCAGGTACAATAAGATTCCTCTTCCATTCAAGAGTACAAGCCTCTCAAAACCAGGATGAATCGCAGAAACACTCCATATTACTGACTACAATGCTCATACAGCACGATGAGATATCATGGCAACTCGAGAGGCGCTCATGAAATTCCTAAAATTCAAACGTTAAATCAAAAAATCCCCGAATTATCGGGGATTTTTGTAGTGTAGAGATCCTCGTAGCTTTCGCTTCTCGGGATAATTATTTTGTATCCGCTCGAATATCTCGCGGACAAAATAATTACTTGAGTTCAACAGTAGCACCAGCTTCAGTGAGTTGAGCCTTGATTTTCTCAGCTTCATCTTTCTTGATACCCTTCTTGATATCACCACCATTGTCAGCGAGAGCTTTTGCCTCACCAAGTCCAAGACCAGTAATTTCGCGAATAGCCTTGATGACTGCGATTTTCTGACCACCAGCAGATGTCATGACAACATCAAATGATGATTTCTCTTCATCAGCACCAGCACCAGCTTCAGCACCACCAGCCATAACTGCTACTGGAGCAGCTGCAGATACTCCGAACTTCTCCTCCATAGCGGAGACGAGGTCAGCAAGCTCTACGATTGTGAGAGCCTCGACAAGTTCGAGTATTTTCTCAGCATTCTTTGTAAGATCAGCCATAATAGAAAAAATAATAAAATAAATATGTTTGGAACCGAGATTTTCACCTCGCACCTATTCGCTCGAAGCGAACAGGATGTAAAATGAAAAATTCAAATTATACAGCTGGAGCTTCTTCTGTAGGAGTCTCAACGACTGGAGCTTCGACTACTGGAGCCTCAACGACTGGAACTGGAACTTCTTCGACCTTTGCTTCTTCCTTTGGAGCCTGAGCTGGAACTTCTGACTTAGCAGGAGCTGGTGCAGATCCGACGAGATCTCCAACCTTGGAAAGACTTTTTGATTCGAGGTCCTTCTTGGCTGCATCGAAGAATCGAGCAAGTCCAGAAAGAGGAGACATCATAGAGCCAAGAAGCTTCGCAAGGAGGACTTCACGAGATGGAAGAGTTGCAAGCTTTTTTGTCTCAGCACCATCCATAAGGCGTCCTTCCATATATCCAGCAACAAATACTATTTTTTCTTCCTTTGCCCACTCTTTTGAATACTTGTTTGTCACTCCAAGTGGAGCAATCGCATCGCCCTTTCCGATGACAAGAGCTACTTGGCCAGGAAGGGTAGCGAGATCAATTTCTTGATTATATACATTCTTGAATGCAATACGGATAAGAGTTTTCTTCGCTATAAGAAAGAGTGCATTCTGAGCTCGAAGATCTTTCTTGAGAGAAGATACTTCGAGAGCTGTAATTCTCTGATTTGATGTGAAAGCAACACTTTTTGCTTCCTTGAGATGTGACTCAAGAGCTGCAAGCTGTTCACTTTTCTTTGCTTTTGTGACTGCCATAGAAAATAATAAGAATAAATAAATGAGGAATATCCTCTAACTCTGACGAAGTGCAAAAAAAATCCGCACATATCGTACGAACAATTTCGGTTGAGAGTTGAGAATTGAAAGTTGAGAATTTCAGAAAATTTCTGAACTTTGAACTTTGAACTTTGAACTTTGAACTGAATCTGTCCACCTCGGTAAGAATTTATGAGCTATTGCCCTCTTACGGTCTACGATAGAGTGGTGGTATTATATAGATAGAATTATTTTGTCAAATAAAAATATTTTTCTCCTTCATTTTTCTCTATATACTATGATTCTATTCTTATTTCTTAATGGGAATAAGGGCTATAATTCTCGATACAACTCCTCATGAAAAAAGTACTCTTTCTCTCTCTTGGTATCATTTTTATATATATTTTATATGAAGCAATTGGTGTATATGTTCTTCTTGGAAAAAATGATGGAACTATAGGAAGTACAAGAATATACGATAGGAATAATATCCTCATGGCAGAATTATCAAGAAATGGTGGATATGCCCTTCCCTATAGCGGAAGTCTTGATGAGAAGCTCATACAAGATATTATTCAGGTAGAAGATAAGTGATTCCGAGAGCATAATGGTATCGAAATTCAGGCAAAACTTGCAAGCCTTTATCAGAATTATCAAGCATGAAAAATCATACGGTGAGGATCAACCCTTACAGAGCAATTTATAAAAAATGCCTACTTTGCTGATTCTCCTCGAACTCTCACAGAGAAAATCAAAGAATCATTCTGGGCGAGTATTCTGGAAATGAAATTCTCTAAAGATGAAATACTTCGAAGATATCTTGATACCATATATATGGGAAATGGAATCTATGGAATACAAGCAGCAATCGACCTCTATTTCTGAAAAGATATACGTGAGCTCTCTGATGAGGAAGTCATTGAGATTATCACACGAATCCATTCCCCAAATCTTGGAGAGTGAAGCAAGGAATATAAAAATATTGTCTCTCATATCCTCTTCGATAAAGATTCTCCAAATGATTTTGAATCAAGGAATCATTATACTTCGAAAAATATTTTTCCTCTTCTTACCTCTCGTATACAGGAGGAGATTTCATTGTATTGTTCCTGAAAAGAAGACTCTCTCATAGAATTTATGAGGTTTATTCCTGGAGATATCTGTAGTTCAGCATTTCTCTCACTCTCTTCGACCATCGATGCTGATCTCATGAAATTCTCTGAAGATACCCTTGAGGGTATACTTGAACCGCTCGAAGAAAAAAATGTTAAAAATGGATCTATATATATTTATTCGCCGAAAGAGAAGAAAATTCTCTCATATATCGGAAATCGAAAAAGGTGAAGTGATGGAAATGCTATTGATATGATAACAAGAAGGCGCTCCGTATGATCAATACTCAAGCCATTTGTCTATCTCATGGCACTCGAGAATGGGAGTGATGGAGAATCCCTTATTCTTGATGATACCAAGATATATATGACGGACACTCCTGGGAAAGATTTCCTTCCTGAAAATTATGTTCCAAAATCATATGGGCCAATTCCCTTGCGTGAAGCTCTCTGAAATAGCCTCAATAGTGCTACCGTCAGATTATCAGAATCTATTGGTATCGGAAAAATATATGATTTCTATAGAAAATCTTGAATAGATCTTGATCATGATAGTTGATATTATGGCTATGGTATTTCTTTGGGATGAGTCAATCTTTCTCTGGAAAATATAGTACATGCTTATACCTCACTTGTAGATATTTCTGATCCATCCCGATTTCTTCTCTATGATATTCTCAGTGATTCCAAGAATCGGGCACGGACTTTTGGCGTATCGAGCATCCTGAATACTTCCATTCCATTTGCAGTGAAGACAGGAACGAGTACAGATTTTCATGATAACTGGGCAATAGGATATAATAATAATGCTATCATCGGAATATGGGTAGGAAATGCGGATGGAAGTCCTATGAATGACGTTTCTTGAGTCAGTGGAGCATGACCAATATTTCATCATATCGCCGAATATATGATAAAAAAAGGTATGGTAGATTCTCCCAATATAACGCTTCCACAAGGTATTATAGAATCAAGTATTTGTCTCGATATTCCATGCAATCAGAAAGTTCTCGGATATATGAGAGAATGAGGAATACGAAAAAGTCGCCCAAAAAATAATCTCTATTTTGAATCGGATTTTATCACCTCTCTCACTCTCGAAGAAAAGAAGAAATGGAAAATTCAAAGTGAATAGTTGCTTTTTAAAATTTTCTTATACAATTTCTATATGTGATGAAAAACCGCCTTTATTCTCTCTGGCTCGGCAGGGTCTGGAAAAAATACGCTCTGGGATCTTGTAGGTCCACTCTGTGCTGAGAATATATGCAGAGTAATGACTACGACTTCTCGTCCTATCCGTAAATGAGAAGTTAATCATGTTGATTATCATTTTATTTCAAAGAAGGAGTTTGAGTCGAAGATCAATAATCATGAACTGATTGAATATGCTGTTGTCCATATGAATTACTATGGTTCTACCAAGTCTGAACTAGAGAAAGTTATCAATCTCTGAAAAATCCCACTGTATATCATAGAACCCCAGTGAATGATCCACTTGAAGCCGCTCCTTGAAGATGAAGGATACATTGTGACTACAATTTTTCTCTTACCTCCTTCTCTCGATGAAATGAAAAGACGACTACACAATAGATGAAGTGAGACTGAGGAGCAGCTCAATATTAGGCTTGCCACTGCGATGACAGAATTCGAACAACAAGATCTATATGATAAAAAAATAGTAAATGACAATATCGAAAAAGCCAAAGATGAGCTTATTACATTTTTGCTTGAAGAAGTATAATCAATAAGAAAAGACCTTTACTATCACTTTTATGATACCATTTGATCGCATCTATAGTTTCTTCTTTAAGTCTTTCAATATTGATAGTGAGACTGAGACAATTATTCGTCTCAAAGAAGAATGAGTAAAAGAAATGATGATAATAAAACGCTCTTGGATATTCGCACTCAAGACCATATGGATACCTATGTTTCTCATTGCCATAGGAAGTACCAATATTTTTATTTCTCTTTTTTATATCAAGGATTCTCTATTACAGTCTATTCTTATTACTGGCGTGAGTGTATCGCTGATCTTATTTATCATATCTGTGATACTTTACCTCTATCGTTTCAGAAAAACATATTCTTTTCCAAAAATAGAGAATAACATAGAAGGTCTCATAGAAAAACTCAAGACTGGCGACATTGATTTCACGCGCTTTTTCAATCAATCAATTCTCAATCAATGGATAGTGATAGGTCTTATCTGTACAAGTATCTATTTTATAATCAATAATTGAACAAATTCTCTCGAGCTTATGTCAATAATTGATAGTGGACTCCTTTTTCTCCAGTGGATATTTCTCAGTATTTATAGAAAACGAATGATGGATCTCGAAATGGACTACAACATTATAATTCCTGGGCGAATCATCTTTGTGAATCAGTCATGACTTCTCTCGAGTAGTTTTTCTGTCGAATGAGATAAGATCAAGACTATAAGCGCATCATACCCGAGCACTATAGCAAGTATTTTTCAGTATGGAAATATAGATATTCTGACAGAATGAGATAGTGGATCATTTCTTGGAACTATGTCGATGTATTATGTCACAGATCCAAATGAGGCAGTCAGACTCATACAAATTCTCGTATGACAAAATTGGGTTCGAAGAGATGAGCCTATTCCAGGAAAGAAAGATGAAAAATTACAGACAACAGAAAAAATAGGTACGAGAGAAGTATCCTATGATACGAAAGAAACTGTAAGAGATGTCTTGAGATAGAACTATGACTATATTACCTTATAAGGAATCTTATATTCTCGAATGAAGGTATGGAAATAACCTTTTTGCCTATAGCAGCAGAAAGAGAAAGTCACTCTCTATTCCAAAAATGATTAATGGAACTCTTGATGATGTCACTATCGGAAATGAGATTGCATTCGCTGATGAAGAAAATGGTAAACTTCGAGAATGTATTTGACTTACTTATTTTGTGCGAACTTATTTTCAGGGTATTCCCGTGATTATTTTCGATAATCACAATCATGCTCTCTACTTCTGGTATGAAGCACTCGCCAATGGAATTATTCAAGAAAATGCTCTACTTATTCATATTGATGAACACTCAGACCTTTGGGAAAATGAGAATATAATCATCGGAAGGGATCTTGAGTCAATGTGGAAATTCACAAATTTTTCTTGTAATGTTGGGAATTACATAAAACCTGCAATCAAAGATGGTCTTGTCTGAAATATGATTCGCATAGAGAATGAACATGAGCTCAGTCAATGCATGGACTACAGAGTACCGAAAAATAGTATTCTTAACCTTGATCTCGATTTTTTTGCTCCAGAGATGGATTTTATCGAGGAGTGAAAAAAATTACAATGTATTCGGAATATACTTCCCCACGTTCGACTCATCACCATAGCGACAAGTCCGTATTTCATCGACCAATCACGAGCAATAGAAAAGCTGAAATTAATATTCTCTCTGGATTAATCCTTGTGGGCTTCCTCTCTTTTATTATTCCTTCGACGATGCATTCCTTCATCAAGTTTCTTGATATGATCTTGGACTGGGTGATCATGAGGAGGATGAGATGTATGCTGGACTCAGCCCTCTTTCTCATTTGTGATATTCTTTTCACTTGCAAAGGTAAAGCTCACAGAAACTAAAAATGAGAAAATAATAGGGATGAAATATTTCATATGTGTATTTGACATTTATATTTTATAGTATTTTATCATATATATTTAATGTTGCAAGTTGATTTTTCTCACTTTTCCTTATAATCTGAACGTCATGTCTTCAAAACCCTCTTCCAATATCCTCACTGAAAATAAAAAAGCTCTCTTCGACTATGAAATTATCGAGGAGCATGAGGCATGAGTGAAACTCTTTGGTGAAGAAGTAAAAAGTGCAAGAAATGGAAGTATAAATCTCAAATGATCCTATATTCTCATCGATAAGCTCCGCCCATATATTGTCGGAATGCACATTGGAGAATATAAAGGTGCTATGAGAAAACTTGATCCCAAAAGGAATCGTGATATACTTCTCAAAGAAAATGAAATACTCAATCTCTCACAAAAAGTAAAAGAGATGTGAGCAACAATCGTTCCAATCTCCCTCTATACAAAATGAAATCTTATAAAAGTAAGAATTGCTCTCGTAAAATGAAAAAAGACATGGCAGAAAAAGAATCTCATTAAAAAACGGGATCTCGAGAGAGAAATACGAGGAAAATTCAGAGTATAAAAACTTAATTTCAGCTATATTATGTCCATCAACCCTCGTTTTCAAGAATACTTTCAAGAGGCCTTTTTTCAAGGAAAGGATGAAGAATTCAAGAAATTTCTAGACTCCCTTGATAAATCAATCCCCCGAACAATCCGAATCAAGCCAGGAGAAGAAGAAAAAGTACTCAAAAACTTATCTCAGTATGGATTTATCCTGACGCCAACCAATATTTTTAATGTATACTCGCTCGACCGAATTGAAGATTTTGATCCGTTTGAGCGGCGAATAGGCTATACTCTCGATCATCTTCTTGGAAATTTCTACATCCAGGAGCTTGCTGCAGCTACATCTGTCACAATCTTGGCTGATGGAAAAATTTGTGATGAACCATTTCTCATATTGGATATGGCAGCAAGTCCTGGATGAAAGACAACGCAACTTACGGAGTATTATCCAAATAGTTTTATTGTGGCAAATGAGCCTACACGCGAACGTATACCGCAACTTCTTCAAAATCTTGATCGTATGGGAAGTACAATTATAGGAGTGACTCTCTATCCTGGACAATATTTTAGTCGAACTCCTGAAGTATTCGATCGCATTCTTCTCGATGCACCCTGTAGTGGTGAAGGAACTCTCTATAAGTGAACTGATGCGACGAAGCATTGGCATATCAAAAACATTAAAACAATAGCTCGCCTTCAAGAAAAACTCATACATGCAGCAATAATTGCGCTCAAGGTATGATGAGAAATGGTGTATTCTACTTGTAGTATGAATCTCCTAGAGAATGAGGGCGTTCTTAATTCTCTTAGGGAGAAATTTAATAATAACATAGAAATATTTTATGAAAAAAGATTTTGGCCTCATATCGACAATACTGGAGGATTTTTTGTAGCAAAAATACGAAAAATAGGCTCTATAGCATCGGAATCCGAAAAGAAAAATCTCCATAAAAATATAAACGAGAATATTCATCTCTATAGAGAAAAGAATATTCTCTCAAAACCGAAAAAGTGATATATTCTCTATGAACATCTTGGGAATATCCTCGCACTCAAGGAAAATAAAGAACTAGAGAAAATACGAGATATGTTTTACTTTATGCGATGGTGAGAAAGTATTGGAAGGAAGGAAGAATGAACCTTTGTCCCATCTCTTCTGTCACATCGATATTTTGATATTCCTAATGATATCCCGCGGTATGAAATACAAAATGAATTGACCCTCGATATCTATCTCCGTGGTGGAAACATAGAAAGCACTGAGAAAGATGGAGAATATCTTCTTGTGTATCAATGAAATATTATAGGAAAGGAGGAAATATCGGAATGAATTATGACAAATCACTTTCCAAGAGATTGGCAAAGAAAATAAAAAATCCCCTTGAAAAAGGGGATTTTTTATAACTCTCTACAATATATTATTTGAGAAGCTCATCAATTTTTGCAGTGAATGCAGTGAAAGGATATGCTCATTCAACTGTTGAATATTTTCCAGTCTTTACATTAAGAATAAGTGTTCCTGGCGTTCATCTCAAGTTAAATTTTTGAGCTTCAGCAGACTGAGCCTCAAATTGAGCAAGTGTCTCTTTAGCATCAACGCATGATTTCCACTTTGCGACATCAAGTCCTGCATTTTTAGCAAGAACATCAAGTTTTGTCTGATCATAGACGCCACCCTCATTTGTAGATCCATCCATGACAGCTGTATAGAATTTTATATATCCAGCATCTCCTCCAATCTTTCATGCACAAAGAGAGCCAAGCGCCTTAATCTCTGTTCCTTTATGATTCACTCATCGATTTTGTTTGAATGCAAAGCTCACCTTATCTCCATATTGTGCTTTGAGACTAGGCCAAAGTTTTGTCTCATGAAATTGTTTGATACAGAATGGGCATTCCATATCAGAATATTCTATCACAAGAATTGAAGCATCTTTATTTCCTTCTATCGCGGCATCCTGTCTGATTTTTCCTATATCTTCTGGGGTAAGATTTGTCATTGGTTGTTCTACTTGAGCTGGCGAATTTGATGGATTCTGGGTACCACCACCATTCACATATTGTTCTATCTGGCCCATCTGACCTTTTATCTGCATCTGAGAGTATTTCTGGAGAGTATCATAATTCTTTTTCCCCCCAACTTTACTATACTCGAGATCCAAAAGAACCCTCTTAATACCAATATCACCGTCTTCTTTGTCAGTGAGAGAAAGTGTATATCCCATGACAAAATAGAGAACAAGACAGTTTACAGAAAGAACAAGAAGAAGAACAAAAACAAGAACACCATTACTCACACTTGATGAAGTTGTATTGACATATACTTCATCAGAAATAATTGAACTCGACTTTTTTGCAACTGGCATAATAAAAAAGGTTAAAATACAACTTTAAGAGTATATGAAGAAGGCTTCTGAAATCAAAGAAAAGAATATTGACAAGAGGTCAAAGATTAGGCTATATCCTTCTTTATAATCTCATAATATGCTCGTATACCAACCATGGCAGCATTATCCATAGAATAGAGATTCTTTATGGGTGAAAAAAATGGCGCTCAAATATCATCCGCAATAATCTGGATTTTCTTTTTCAGTTGAGAATTTGCGCTCACTCCTCAGGCCAAGATCATCACATGAGCATTTGTCATATGAAAAGCTCTCAGAAGTTTTTTTGAGAGAATATTCGTCACTGTCTCTTCGAATTCATAGGATATATATCTTCGAAAATTATCACTCAGTTCTCACTTCTGAAGTATTTGTTTATCGATCTCTCGCTTTACTGCTGTTTTTATTCCTGAGAAAGAAAAATCCAGAGAATCTTTTTCGAGAAGTACTTCAGGAAAAAGCATTTTTCATTGATAAATAGAGTCAGTTTTTATTTCTCGATAATCTGCTGCAAGTTCTGCAAGTTTTGCTCCTCATGGAAATCCAAGTCCGAGCATTTTTGCAACTTTATCAAAACATTCTCCTGCAGCATCATCTCGAGTCTGACCCAAGAGCTCAAGCTCAAACATACTTTTCCAAAGATAAATCTCAGTGTGGCCACCGGAAACCGTGAGAACAACAGCAGGAAAAAGGATATCATCTTCTTTTCTCCCAAGATAATTCGCAAATATATGTCCTTCAATATGATCGATCCAGAGAATAGGCCTATGAAGAGAGAGTGCAAGAGTATTTGCGACCGTCATTCCTGTAAGAAGAGATGGTCCAAGTCCTGGTCTCTCTGTACAGGCAATCACATCCATATCCTCAAGGGTGAGTCATGATTCATTGAGAACATCATCAATACATGGAAATATTGCATTCGCATGAAGACGAGCCGCCACTTCAGGCACAACTCACCCAGTAGCATCGTGTTCAATCTGCGTTCGAGTCGAGAGGGCGATACACTGATCATCACGCATTATAGCAACAGAGGTATCATCACAGGATGTTTCGAAGGCAAGGATATACATAAGCTAGTAGATTCCATGATCTTTAAGAGTTTCTATCTGCTTCTTTGTACAGATTTTCTCTATCTCTTCAAGTGAAATATTTTTTATCTCTTCAAGACTTTCTGCAATCTTTAGAAGTTTTTTTCGAGTGACTGGACCAATTCATGGGAGTTCTTCGAGAATATTCTTTTTCATACTTTTCATACGTGCTGACTTATTCGCAGTGATAGAAAATCTATGTGACTCATCACGAGCCTTTTGGAGAACCATGAGCTCCGGAGTTCACTTATCAAACATGATAGGATTCTTGGTAGATGGGATGAATATTTCCTCTTCTCGCTTAGCAATAGAACAGAGAAGAATATCGGTATCAAGAAGAGTATTCTCGGCTTTATTATCTTGTGACACTATAAATATTCCTTCACGAATTCAGGAAAGTGCGCTTGAGAGTTGTCACTTTCCACCATCGATGATAATAAGATGAGGAAAATTCCCAAGCTCAATACCCTCGATCGTACGACGCATCATGACTTCCCTATGCGACGCGAAGTCATCGATATCACCATCAGTAAGAGATTTTATCTTGTATTTCTTGTATCGACTTGGATCGGGTTTTCCATTGGAAATAAGCACTCTGGATGCATAGGTAAAATGCCCATCAGTATGTGATATATCATAGCACTCGAATATGATTTCACCCTTTTCGGGTACTCTGTATCCAAGTCTCTCAAGCACATGAGCCATGTGTTCACGTGTAAGTATTTTATTCTCGAGAGTTGCAAGTTCTCTCTTGTATGCATACTCTCGAAGTTGAGTCAGAGTGAAGTCAAGGAGATCATTCTTTGGTCAGATTTTTGGATATTCCACATCGATCTTCTGTAATCTAAGAAAATCAAGAAATGACTCATCTTGTATCTCTTCTCGGAGAAGAAGTAGCTGTGGAAGATCAGCGTAAGATTGTTCATTGTCCACTGTTCATTGTCCACTGCCAATATACCGTCTCGTAAGAAATTGGACAAGAATATCATCATCTATACCACCACTCACTTCGTGTCGGAAAACTCCTACAATCTGACTTGATCTTACTTGAGTAAGTCATACATATACTTTATCATACTTTTCATACCTGATAAATATATCTATATTTCATTCGACAACATCTCTGACTTTCTGTCTCTCTGCGAGTCATCTGAGTGCTCCAATCATTTCTTTGATCTTCTGCGCTTCTTCGAATTCAAATTGGGCTGCCTTCTCCTTCATCTGAGTTTCTAGTCGATCAAAAAGGCCCAAATTCTCTCATGAAAGAAAAAGTCTCACATTATCAATATTTGAATTGTGCTCCTCAATCTTCTCTCTTTCGAGAAGACATGGAGCTGGACAAATACCTATATAATAATCCATACATGGAATTGTCTTCCCCGCCTTATCTGATATGATAATTTTTCAGTCTTTATTTTCGAATTTTACCCGACAGTCACGGATACGAAATATCCTTCGAAGAGCTCGGACACTTTGCTCGACAGCTGAAACATACGGACCGAAATATTCTGCTCCATCACGAAACTTCTGCCGAGTCTTGATAAGCTCAGGAACTAAAGAATTGGTAATCTTGATATAGGCGAGATTCTTATCATCCTTCATGAGAATATTATATTTCGGCGTAAGATGCTTGATAAGATTGGTCTCGAGGACAAGCGCTTCTACTTCTGTAGAACACGTGATAATCTCAATATCATCGATCTTCCCTACCATTTGCCTCTTTGCAAGAGAAAGATCCATCGTTTTCACAAAATAAGAACTCACACGACTCTTGAGACTCTTCGCCTTTCAGACATACATTACCTTCCCTGATTTATCCTTCATCTGGTAAACTCATGGAGCCTTTGAAAGATTTTTGAGTATATTTTGAATGTGTTCATTGGATTCTTTCTTCATGAGAACATTGTATAAAAAAGGGGTGAAAGGGCAAATTCTGAATTTTCAGCACCTTCCTTTGACAGGTGCTATTTTTTGGATAAAATTCTCGTATATTAACCCAAATAAATTATGTGAAATATAGATTATTATACTTCTCTTGGTATCAATAAGTCAGCTACAGAAGCAGAGATAAAAAAAGCCTACAAAAAACAAGCTATGCAATATCATCCTGATCGCAATAAGGGCGATAAAAAGGCTGAACAAAAATTCAAAGAAATCAATGAAGCTTACCAAGTTCTCAGTGACAAAGAGAAGAAAAAAAACTATGATCAATTTGGATCCGCCGAAGCAAATCCTTTCGGAGGATGACAAAGACAATGAGGCACAAGACAATCATCATGATTTGATGATATTTTTTCACAATTCTGATGAAACTGATGATGAAGACAATCGCAGTGATTTGAATTCGATCTCGGTGACCTCTTCGGATGAATGGGATGAAGTAGTAGGCAACAAAAACGTAGACAAGAAGACGTTGAGCAACCACAGAAAAAAGTCGAAGAAAATCTCGATGTTACAGAAACACTCGAAATTCCTTTTATGGATTTTCTCTTCGATACAACAGTTGCTGTAAAAACAGTCTATGGAAAACACCTCTCACTCAAGATAAAATCAGGAACAAAGCCTGGAACAAAATTCAAAATCTCTGGAAAATGAAGAACAAGTGGAGGAAAGACAGGTGATATGTATGTGATTGTCGATGCAAAAATGCCAAAAGAAATACCTGCAAGTCTGAGTCCCATGATCAATGCCCTCAGAGATCAGCTCTAAAAAGAGAAAGAAAAAATAAACTTGCAAAAAACATGAAAATAAGAATAATCCAGCAATAATTTTTAGGAGAATCTCTTGCTTTATTTATAATAATCACTATAAATATTTGCAATTCTGCGAAAGTTCTGATAAAATCATTCTTATGACTCAATCCCTACGTTCACATCCTGAAATACTGACTCTTGAAGTAGATTCACTCTTAACTCAACTTCCAAAGAGTATGCGCAAACAGGCATCGATAATTAAAGAGCGTGTTCGATGAATGACTCCTGATGGCCTTGCAACCTTTATAGAGATCTTGCGAAAAGAAGTAGATATTATTATAAGCTGAAAAGAAAATTCATTTGGAAAACGAATTATAGCGATTCTTACTCGTTCCCTCAAATTATAATCTTTACTGAAAAACTGATCAAATCTCTGCTTAATCAAAAACTTGCAAATCTCTAAAAACTAATACAATAAATTATGTGTTAGTTTTTTTGATTCTGGTCTAATATTCACTCTACTCGTGTCATGGGAAATTCCCGCTTGCTCACGCTTCTCGAGAGATCGCCTTTATCAGATGAAGATCGCCATAATATCATGGTGATATTTGATGCACTTACAGAAAGTCGGAAGTATCATATACTCGAAAACTGGGATACATATATTATCGAAATGATCATGGTACGCAAGGAGATCGATAGTGCGAATAAATCTCTCCTTGATGAAGCTATAGAAATGATTGACACCCTCAAAGATGCAAAAAATGCCCATGAAGCTCAAATGCGTCTCGAGAAATTCAGAAAACAAAAACAAATTCGCCTTGATCTCGAAAGTGTTCATTCATATCATCAATCTACGAAGCTTAACCTTATACGAAGTATCGCGCAAATAGAGCAAAGGTAAAAACTCTCTCTCTGCAAGGAAGAAATCATACAAGATTTGCGAGAGAAGATTAAGTCTGCTATGATAGCTATATTCCTTGGTCAGGAATATTCGTAAAGAAATGACTCGTGATCATATATGAGCCGTTCATTCGGCTTATTTTTTATAAGATATCCTATGGAAGAATCTGCTCTCAAAAACATGAATACGTCACAACTTCAGAATAGTTCTGATGATATAAACCCGATTATTATATCTGCCAATACTGCTCTTGATGGGTATAAACTCAAAAATTTTTATATTACTAATGCCTTCCAGGGATTCGTCTGGATGATTTTTCATTTTTCTGTCGTATTCTTTTTTACATTTCAGCTTCAAAGCGTTTTTCTTGTAGGTATATTTCTCGGAATTGCCAATCTTATAGCATTTTTCCTCGATATACCTATTTGAATACTCCAACGGTATTATTCTACCAAAAAACTTTTTACGATTGGTGCAATATCACAACTCATTGCTGTTGCAATATTCTTTAATTTTATCTATGGCACAGTTGCTCATATCGGAACTATAGGAAAGATCATCGTTCCTGAAGGATTTGAAAGCGCCGTGAGATGGTTTTTTAGTGATGCACTCAATTGGATACTCATACTGATAGCATCTTTTTGCTATGGTTTGACGAAAGAAATCAATGATATCTCAACATTTGGCTATATACTTTCGCATGCGCATCCAAGCGAATATGGTAAAATACTAGCACGAAACAATATCACTTACTGAATAGGATCGCTTCTTGGTCTTATAATCTCAGGGTTTATTTTAGGAGTCAATCCAACTTTTGCGATATTTTTTCTTGGTGTTATTATTATAGGATTTCTTGCTTTCACGCTCCGATTTTTTGATAATTCTCACGAAACCATCTCACTTCAAGATATTACATCATTTACTATATGAATTCGTAGGCTCAATAGTGAGAATGTGAGGGAATATATATCAGAGAAAATATCAACTGTCGACCTTCCGAAGATAATTGAAAAAGCACAATATATTTTCATGAAGCCACGCCAAAAAGAGGAAGACGTACTCAGGTGGTGAGTACTTTTTACTGAAACAAAACAAACAGCCCGTATCATAGTATCCATAATGGGACATATGCCGATGCACATTATTATATATTGGACGATGTCTCTTGTCCTTATTTTTGGATTTTGGGATACATTTGCAACTACCTTTCTTATTAGTTTTCTTGATAATCTCAAGCATGGTTGGAGCTATGTATTTCTCGCCATGATTGCAATACCTGGGATTTGCCTTCAGGAATTTGCAAACAAACTATCAGAAAGGCTTTGAATAAAAACTATAGCATTTTTCGGACTTATACTCTCATGAACATCACTTATATTGATGTGAATAATAAGTATCGTGTATCATGATGGATTCAGCTCTATACAATGAATCAGCATAGTGCTCATATTTGCAGTCATCAATAGTATATGATATGCCTGTGGAATGTCTCAAGGTCAGAATCAATTTCTCTATGCATATAATACGATCTATGCGAAAACCATGTGACTCACAGAGATTGACCCCAATGCTTCTGCTGGTCCTATAAAAATACTACAAAATGCTGCGAATACGATCGGTCTTGTCTGTGGATGATTTCTTTTGGAAACTTTCTGATATGGCGGATTCTTCCTTTTCTTTGGAAGTATTATTCTCGCCGTTTTTGGATGGAGCTATTCGAGAAGAAAAGACATACTTCTCTAGGCTATCTCCATTCAAGATTTATGGAACGATTGCGTACTATTTCTACCTCAAGTTCTTTCAGAATATTGGTAAGATTCTTTCATTTGAGGATGATTTTTTGTGCCCATTCTCATGCTTGTCTCTCCCAAATATCACGATCATAGGCAAGAAATACCGCATCTTCTTTTAGAATCTCAATTTTATTGACAAGCTTAATTATGAGCTCTGTTACTTTATCCTTATTCTTATCTCGAACGTGTATGAGAGCAAATTCTGCATATGGTGGATAAGAGAATTTCTTTCGCTCCTCACTCATATAGGAAAGAAAGTCATGATAATTTCCGTCGAGAAGAATAGATAAAAGTGGATGTGTCTGAAGATATGTTTGGATAAGAATATTTTTTCCTGATTTCTTTGCATACTCGAGAGTATGATAGAGTTCTTCCTCCATTCGATAGTCAGGAAGTGCCAGATCAGATTCAAAAAGAAGAAACACAATCTGATCGATATTCTGATGAAGAAGTGGGAGTGAGCTATATGTTCCAAGAATTATATCTGATTTTTTTATCTCTCATGCAAGTGCAGATTTCTTTATCTCAATATCAGAATCAATACGCAATATTTTCGCCTGAGGGAAGAAATGAATAATATCTGACTCAATTCGCTGAATTCCAACGCCGACCATTTGGAATCTACTCCCAGCGCATCATGGACAGACGATAGAAATATGATCAATATATCCACACTGATGACAAATGAGTCGACGAGTCGGTGAAGTATGATAGGCAAGAGCAATATCACAATGAGGACATCGCGGAAAATAGCCACAATCTTGACAGATCCATGCACGACCAGAGCCTCGACGATTATAAAGAAGAAGGCTTTTTTTGTTTTGTCATAGAATACCTGAAAGAGTAGAAAGAAACTCATCCGAAATAAGTGGAGCATGGACAAAACTCGTACCAAGTGGTACGAGTGTAAGAAATCAAGAATGGGAAGATATATCTGTATGCACAAAAGGAATATTATCCGAGTTCATCTTCGATAAATTTCACGAATCATTTTACATTCTCATGATTGTGGTAGATAGAAGCATATCGAAGAAATGCAACCTCATCAAGATCACGAAGCTTTCTCAGAATATCTCGACCAATACGCTTGGAAGTAATTCCCTGCTTATTCTGAGCCCATTCATTTTCTAGAGTATTGATCATATCTTCAAGTTTTTCTGGATTGAACGTTCTCTTTGTCAGGGCTTTTATCATGGAATTTACAACCTTTGTACGATCATATGGTTCACTCTCTCAAGAAGATTTGACGACAAGGAAAGATACAAACTCGAGTCGTTCGAAGCTCGTGAACCTCGCACCACATTTCTCACATTCACGACGACGACGTATTGCTTTACCATCTTCTGTACTTCGAGAATCGATTACTTTCGTATCGAGATTTTTACATTTTGGACATCGCATAAGAGAAGAGGTTAGGAGAAAAAATAAAGAAATGGACTAAGGAATAACTTTTATTTTCTGATACTGAGTATAGCTATGATATTCAGGACGATACATAAAATATGCTGTCGCTGGTGGCAAAAGATACTCTCCTACATATTCTGGCCGAATATAGTATGAATAATTACGCATCTTTCCATATCCATAAGAAATATGCGAAAGTAGACGATCATCTCGTGACTCTATATAGTCCCACCAGTTATCGCTTTCTTCATGTGTGAGAGCACTTTCTGTATGAAATATTCCATTTATCGGCCTCCATCCTGCTGGGAAATAATCTTCGAGAGCAAGATTATACCAACTTTTATTTTCATAGTTAGGGAGGTTTACTGCGAGATTCACTCGATAAAGCTTTCATTTTTGAAAAATTGAATCTTTCACTGGAGTAGCGACGAGAAATTTCCCTCCACTATCAACTCAACGTGACTCATCAATAAGTTCAAATGTACGAGTCATATTGAGTCCTCCTGTACTGTACGCCTTCATGAGAAGAATATCTTTTGGGCGATCTTCAGTGCGTGTCATCACATAGATTGGTGGAGTATCCTTATCTCGTTTCAGGGTAAAACTTTCTCCGACTTTCGAACGAGACGATACAATACTCGAATATGGCTTATCCGAAGTCAGTGAGACATCAGCGATAAGTCCATCGGAACGAAGAGCAATGGCAAGAGGGGTAGATATTTTTCCTCGTAGACGAGCTTCTCGTGCAATAGTGAGAAATAGCTGAATCTTTTCCTGAGTGGAAACATAATATGAATTCATATCTGTCTCTCGAACAAGAGAGTCAAGAAGCGGAAGGGCTTTATCTATTTCTCCTCGGTCAAAGAGAAATTGTACATAGAGTGATTTATCAGCATGGAGATTCCAATACCAATAATCATCAGACTCTGTAGTCATTATCTTCTCGAGATTTTTGAGTATCTGCGGAGTTGATCGAGAAAGCTTTTCCGCTGCATAGGCATAGGCAAGATATCCATGTCGATTGAGTTTATTTGGATCGATTCGTTTCCACCATTCCGCTGCTTGTTCATTTTTGACATTAGCGAGAGTCCATGTCGCCTCAGCATACATGTTTGGATCGAGAGAATAGGTAGATTCATTATTGATAATATAGTTCGTTCCATTTACTATAGCTTCATCTGGCACTATTTGCCCAAGTTCTCGAAACACAAGAAGTGATCGAAGAACATATGGAGTAATAGCAGCATGTGGCTCATTTGAGCCTTCCCAGTAGACCCATCATCCACTGTAATGTTGCATACGGAGAATCTTCTCAAGCCCTACTTTAATATTCAGAAGTGCTTTCTGGCG
Source organism: uncultured Candidatus Altimarinota bacterium (assembly GCA_963763105.1). Lineage (GTDB taxonomy): Bacteria > Patescibacteriota > Gracilibacteria > BD1-5 > UBA2023 > JAGOMW01. The sequence continues at coordinate 175,195 of CAVXMT010000001.1, forward strand.
ATCGATAATCGTACCAATACTTTCAGAAAGAGAAAGTGCTACCATATTCGGAAGCGTCGAAGAAATCGTCTGTTCGATACATCCATATGGATAGCTCAGAAGTGAAGCAATAGCATTCCCAAGCTCACTCGCATAGGAAGTAGAGAGGCTTATACTGACAGGAGAAATCGTAGAATCAATGTTTTCTTCTGTAATTTTTGGTATTTTAGAAGTGAATGTCGTTCCTGTAAAGAGCTCAATCTTGCGAGAAATTTTTCCGACAAATGGAAACTCTGGAATACGAATCGAACTTGTGATGCCATCGAGAAGTTTTCATTTCTCACGAAGTTCGACACTATAGGAAACAGCATCTTTCCAAGATGCAGGAACGGAGATAGAGAAATCAACACTCTTTGCCTCCATGATATCAAGACTAAGTGAAGACTGTTTTGTGATTTTTGTCGCACCTGTACCCAGAGTAAGAATCACATCGATTGGTGTGATACGCTTCGTGTTATTGAAAGCGCTTGCCGTGAGAGTAAATGTATCACCATTTCGAAGAATCGTCGGAACATGGACCTCGACAACATAATCCTTGCGTACTTCGATAGTCTTCTCAGCAACACCGAACCGAGAATCCTGAGTATTCGATATAGCAATGATTCGATAGTCAGTAATATTATCTGGAAGAGCAAAATTCACTCGTGCTTTTCCTGAAATATCTGTACGAATACTTGGATTATAATAGGCCGTATTTTTGAAAAGTATTCGCGAAGCAATTTCTATACCTCCACCTCATTTATCTCCACTTCATCCATTGGATCCCTTTCGAGAGAGGAATCGATTGCGCTCGATACCTATAGCTGACAATGATGTCTTGACGGTAAATGGGAATTTCTGATAAAATTTTGGGATAATATCAAGATCGATATTCCCGAGAAGTCGTATGAGACTTTCATCGACGACCATAAGTGTCACTTCTCATTGGAGAGGATTTCCTGATCGATCTGTGAGAGTAAGATCAACATTCACATTTTCACGATTTTTGTAAGTAGTCTTATCTGGAGCAACCGTAAGAATAGATTTTTTATCAGCAATATCTGTGATAATCTCACCATATCAGACCGCGTAACTTCTGGAATTCCCTGTTGGATTTGCATTGAGTGCAACCACACCAATATAGGCATTTGGCATGATAGTATCATCAATCGGTATTTCACGAGTGAGCGTATTTCCTGTAAGATATACATATTCTTTATCGATGACTCATCATTTCTCCTTGGTAATAAGAAGGTGTGATCCAGTAAATGGAACTTGGATAAGAACTTTTGCTGTCTCTCAGAGCTTGTAGATTGTCTTCTCTGGTATGACTCTGAGAGTATTATCTCGTAGAGAGCTCAGATCTCCAGAAATATAGAATATTGTATCAGATATACTTGATTCTGGTGGCTCACCCGAAGACACAAGAGGAAGTACTCGGATATGATATTCTCCCGCTTTTGCTCCTATCATCTTATAGGAAAAGTCTTTCGATACGACTGCTCCACTCGCGATGATATGATCAGTTGGCGTGGTAATGCGAAGAGATCCTGCCCGTATATCATCGACAAATCCTTCGACATATTCTCTCTCTATAATCTCATATCGATATTTTCCGATAAGACTTGTAGACCATTTTCCATATTCTGGCTTGATCTCTCAGGCAAGAGTATCCGTTGCTGAGAGAATTTTTTTCTTCGGAGCGAAGAGAAGCGGATTCTCTGGGGCAAATGCCTTGTATTCTTCTGGAAGACGGACAAGAAGTGTTCCAGGAGTCGTGACTTCTTCACCACTCAAAGCATCACGAATAATAATCTCTGCCGTATACTTGTAGTCACTATAGTATGAGCTATAGTCTACTGGAACACGAAATGTACCATATCCATCACTATCGATTGTCCCCGTTCCCTCAGTGTAGAATTCTATCGGTGGCTCATAATAACATCACCAAAAACAATCTGACCAGTAATCATCTCCATAATATTCACTTCTATAGATACGATAGGTAAATGAAGTATTCTTCATTTCTGCGCCATTATAATATTTTGCTTTTACGATTCAATCGATCGAAAAATTCCCTGTATAGACATCTTTATACCAAGGAGTATATGGGTCTGTATTTTCTACTTTTCTGAGGTTTCTGATAATTTCCCCTTCAACATCAGGACTTTTCAGGGTGACGGTCGCGGTAAATGTCGGATTTTTGAATACTTCTACCTGGAAGTTCCCCCAGCCATTCTCGATATATTCGCTATTCTTTGTAGAGATAATACTCATACTATATGATCCGAGTGGCGCATCTTTCGCAAGATCAAGATCGACAGAAAGAGATCAGAAATCATTTGTCATTACTGTCGTTCGCTTCACTTCTCGGCCAGTAGGATCATTTACGACAAGGTCAAATGGTGTATCTCTCGGAACGGTGAGGGATTTCTCATTCTGACGGATAATCGCATGAATATAGACTTTTTCTCCTGGAAGATAGAGTCGTCTATCTGTATGAAGATAGGCCGTATAGAGAGATTTTGAATCTCCTGAATAGTCAGAGTCCTTGATTCCAAAATTGTATCCTGTAATTCCATCATTCCACGTACTGACAACATAGCCAAATCTATCAGAAGACCAGGATTGTAGAAGAAAGCTATCATACCTCCCCTCATAATTCCACCAATCCTCAAATGAGAGACCATAAGGACTTGAATCATATCCATCATTCCCTTTCAGTGTATCGACTTTTGTCTCGAGCATTCAGAGACTATTCGTACGACCAAGGACAATTCCTGTAGCAAATGCCTGAGTAGAAAGAGGAAGATATGTCTTCTCGGACTGACCTGTATCAGGATTCCGTTTTTCACTATACGTACGAGAGACATTTCGTCTTACTACTATTTCTTGATCAGCGAGAGGCGCTCATGTCGAAATATCTGTGACAAGAGCGAGAATCTTTCCACTTGCATCGACTTTCAGAGTAATATGACTATCAATGACTGAGAAAATCATTGGCCTATAGAGCTTTCCAAGGGAAGCAATATCAGACTTATTTGAAAAAGCAAGAACATACATTCATGAATTCAGTGGTCTTCCAGAATTGAAATCTTCTGCAAAGAAAGGAGAAATATATCCTGTCTGGGTAAGAGTAATATCTTTCTTCACACAATTCGAAGTACCACTTCCTTCGAAAAGAGAATACATCATATCATTACTTGAGTGATCTGGATCAAGGATCATGCGCTCAAATTCTGCATATCATTCGAGATTGATACGACACAATTTTAGAGAGTATGTATTTTTCTCTGCCTTGAGAGAATACAACTTGAGAGGAATAACTGAATTCTTTTTAAATATTGCCTGATTTCCATCGAGACGTATAGAGAGAAATGGTGAGCTCTTTGGAAGAACTTCATGGTTGATACTTACTTTTCTTCCATATACATCAGTAATATCTTTGATAGAGAAATTATATTTCTCACCTTCCTTGAGTGGAAGTGTAAGAATAGCTCGGTCAGGAGTGAGAATGAGATCATCTGGAGTGATATCGATATGAGGACTCACATCAAGATGCTTCAAGAAATCAATCTTTGCAGCACTCCTATGAGCAATATATTCAGGACTATAGAGTGTTCATTGATCCTGATAGAGAGAGTGCGAAAATCGGAATTCTACCTGACTCTTCATATCATACTCTGGAGAGAGAGTATCGAGAGTCGCTCACGTGACAGTAAATGGATCAAGTGTCCGATTCTCTATTGTACGAAATACTCCACCGACTCCTGCTATGATACAAAGGCGTGGAGCATCGAGATTATATGGAAGTTGTATCTGGCTTGTCCAGACTTGACCATCCTTCATGCTTGGATGTATAGATGTCGCACTCAGTTGTACAAATGGCCATCTTGGAATTCATTCATTTCCCCGAGGAGGCATGACGGTCGGAACTACTGGTGTAAGGGGAGAATCTCATTTCTGTGGCATTCTCTCATAATACGGAGGAAGCATATCCGTCCCCCAAGAAGATGATATATCACATGTCGCACCACTCTCATAATGCACATAATAACGAATATTGTCAGGATTGTATTCATCGAATCCATACATACTGATATCATACTTCTGATCTCGTGACTCTCCTACACTCGAGACAGAGATATCACGAGGAATATCGCTTGGTGTGAGAACAATATCACGAGGAAGACGGTATGGAGTAGTTTTTTTATTATTATATTCATCAGCACTGAGTGTGATAGATTTTGCATTTTTTTTCACTATGGCATCCCCTGAGACTCGGACATATCCTCATGCAACCTCTATAGTATATTCTCCTGATACTGTAGAATTCCCTATGAGTGGCCCATCGCCATACTTCAGTGACGATCTCACAGCATCAGGATCGAGGACTATCGCAGTCTGATGAGCAAAAAGTCTCGGCGGAGAGACAACAAATTCGAGCATATTTCCCTTCTGATTCTCCATTCCAAGGAATGGAAATGTGAGAGTAGTTGCTGTAAGTATATAGGCATAATAGCCAAGCGCTGATACTCCACTCAATGCAAGAAGCCCTATCAGTATACGAGAAAGAGTTTTCATAGAGAAGAATTAGAAAATTCAAGAGTTATTATAGTGTTTCAATCTCTCTTTGCAACACAAAATAGAGTGTTCTGTAGACAAAATTGGTACAATTTCCAGGTCATCTCCTTGCGAAAAACTCGGTTTTTACTATATTTGGATTATGCATACCTCTCTTCCGACATTTCCATGGCAAGATCTTATCAACTGGTACGAGAAGAACGGTCGTCATTATCTCAGCTGGCGAGACTATACTCTCGAAGATTCTCAGAGACTCTATCGCGTATGGCTCTCAGAAATTCTCCTCCAGCAGACTCAAGTAGATCGAGTCATTCCCTATTTTGAGAGAATTCTCGAAGTGTACCCGACAATCCATGGTCTTGCACGAGCAAGCTATGAGGAATTTTTTCCTCATTATCAAGGAATGGGCTACTATTCCCGAGCGCGAAATATACTGAGTACTGCGAGGATCATCAGCGAAGAATATGCTGGTATTTTTCCGAGAAATATAGAGCTCCTTATGAAACTCCCTGGGGTATGATGATATACTTCTCGGGCAATACTTGCATTCGGATATGATGATCCCTATCTTGCATGGGACACCAATCTCGAAAAGGTATTCGCACGATACTATCATTGAGACAGAAATATAAAACTTACTCCCAAAGAAAAAGAACTAGTCGAAGAGGATTTTCGAACATTTATTCTTTCGGGATGAAAAACAAAAAATGGTGAGATACGAGCAATCAATAACGCTCTCATGGACTTTGCAGCGACTCTCGATCTCAAAAATAGCGAGAATATTGACTGGGAAAACTATCCTATCAAAATCGGAAAATTCTATGAGACTCGAGGAAAAAATGAACAAAAAGAAATCAAGAAATCAATCTCATTTCCCATTCCTGATGCTACTATCATCGTCACTCTTCATAAGGATCATCGGATATACTACTCATCAGAACTTGGGAAATATATTCCCTTCATCCTTCCTCCAGCACTTCATCGAGACACGAGGAAATATGTACAAGAGTATTTTCGAGAGAAATATAATCTCGAAATTTCTGTCCGCCCAGTGAATAAGAAATGGCTCGATAAGAATGGGAAGCCTTATATTGCTGTGAATGCACAGATACAGGCTGGTGTACCAGGTTTTCAGGAATTTAATGAAATACGGAAAAGGTAAATTAGAAAATTTTTCTTACTAAATCCTTTTTTGCATAAAAGGCTCTTGCGTTGCTTCCCAAGGGATTTTAGTTTAAAATAGGGTCTTCCCCAGTTGACGGTATTTATTTACCTAATATACTGGCTCTATGGAGAAGAAAAACCTGTATCGAAAAAAATCCCGAATTTGAAACAAGAAAACAAGAGAAATTATCAAGTTCTTTTCACTGGATTTACCCGCTTCAAAAACACATGAAATTATTGGTTTAAATCCAAAAACTATAGATGATTGGTATCTCTATATTCGTAAATGTATATTTGAGAATCAAGAAAAGGAGAAAGCAGAAGTGTGGAGTGGAACTATGGAGATAGATGAATCTTACTTCTGACCTACTCGAGTTCGTGGAAAACGATGAAGATGAGCTGGAATGAAAACAATAGTATTTGGACTCCTGAAAAGAAACTGAAAAGTATATACTGAGATAGTTCCTGATGTAAAAAAGAAGACTCTATTACCTATAATCAGATGAAAAGTAAAGATAGAAGATACAGAGATAAATAGTGATGGATGGCCTGCATATGATGGACTTGTGGATATTGGATATGAAAAGCATTATAGAGTTCATCATGGAGCGAATGAATTTGCCAGATGAAACCAACACATCAACTGAATTGAATCATTTTGGAGCTTCACAAAAAGAAGACTCTCAAGATTCAATGGAATTAAGAAAGCCTACTTTTATTATTATTTGAAAGAATCTGAATTTAGATATAATTGTCGTATAAAATGAAAAGATATCTACAAAGAAATCTTAAAATTACTCCGAAAAACTAACCGATAACTGGGGAAGACCCTAAAATAAATGCTATAAGCTTTCCTTAAAATACCTAATCCAAGCATTGACAGTCTGAAGTCTCCGTTTGATAGTACTTCCACTTATTCTCCATTTTTCAAAATCTTTCTCATCTACGGAGTCAATACCAAATAAATAAGCATCATGGAAAATTTCCGAGGAAAAAATAATCTTCGCAAGTTCGATAAGAAGTTCCTCTTTCGAAAGTTTTGAGAGTTTCTCCCCTCTTTCAGTGAGAATAATATCATCACCCCTCTCATAATCACAAAGCCCAAGAAAACTCAAGACTGAATAATAATAATCTATCTGGCGACTTACAATATCGAATTCCTTCGAAAGTTCCTCTTTGGAAGTATATCCGCTTGAAATATAGATAAACATGGAAACTACTTTATCAAAATCATCAGCCTGGGGAAATGGGGCATTATAATTAAGTACTCATTCTTTTATAGGAACTCGAGAAATCTCAAATATCTCAGCATCTGAGTGAATGAATTGGAATTGCTTTTCACTACTACTATCAAGTATGTATTCTCAATCTGCAAGTATATAAAATGGGATAAATCGTATTATATTTCGCTCATAAAGCAGAACATACGAATGGATGATTTTATTTATGATATGAGATTTCCAAAAAATCTCTGGATAAACAAGTTGTCTGATGCTCAGATTACTTCTTCATCACATCTTTGCCTCTATAAGATTAATCGAGGAATTCCCCTCATATCCTCCGTCAACTTCTATCTGAACTCAGGTTATATTATATCGTACAGAATCAAGAGTAAATCAAACTTCAGAATCTATTCGCAGTCTTCATCTGATAGTGAGATACGACTTTTCTCCGAATACTTCATCTAGGATACCATTTACACCACAGAGGTCGAGAATCTGGGACTCTGTTTTTACAGAAAAAGGATCGATTGTGCATATATCATCTCGTACAATCATCTTTTTTATATTTTGTGCTGTTGTAATTGGAGAGATTTTCATAAATGGATTGGTCCGAGCAATCCGATATATTCAATTTGATATAGCAAGTATGGAAAGCTGATTATTTTTCATAATCTGTGGCAGTACTTCCTCATAATCTATCTTTGTCATTAATCTTGGTTCTCTATTAGAGATTTTCTTTATATCGTCCGCGCTAATATCATAATATCCTACTTGATCTACAAGACTAAGTATTCAAAGTTTATCAAAAATAATATCCCAGGCATCATGGTTTAATTTAGACATGTTATTTATTTAGAAACTGATATAATATCTTTATAACGCTTAATTGAGAGATCTAGATACTCTTTATTTTGATCAATTCCTATATATTTTCTATTCCCTATAAGCTGGGAAGCAATCCCTGTCGTGGCAGATCAAGAAAAAGGATCAAGAATAATATCTTGATCCTTTGTGGATGCTATGATGATCCTTTTAAGAAGATCTATCGGCTTTTGTGTAGGATGTTTCCCATATGTCTTCTCCCAATTCTTTGGTGGATATATTGACCAGACAGATCTCATTTGAAGTCCAGGTTTCTTGAGAGAATCACTAGACCAATCTCCATTTTTCATAGCACTATAATCAAAATAATGTTTTCATTTCTTATTCTTTCTTGCCCATATAATGGTTTCATGGGAAGCGGTAAAAAAACGACAAGAAAGATTTGGTGAAGCATTTGGCTTAAACCATGAAATATCATTGAGTATATGAAAACCAAGTATTTGAAGAGCATATCAGCACTGATAAATACTGTGGTATGTTCCAGATATCCAAATTGTTCCATCTGGCTTAAGTATTCTTTTTGCTTCTTCAAGCCATCGAATATGAAATCCGAAATCATCCTCTATTCAAGAGGATTTATCCCATTCTCATTTATCTACCTTCACCATACGTCCTGCATGAACTGTAAATCAACCATTTGAAAGAAAATAAGGAGGATCTGCAAAAATCATATCAATCGAATTCTCTGGAAATTTCTCCATAATTTCAATGCTATCACCATGATAGAGGGTAAAGTTATTATCTTTGAAATAATGTCACATAAAAAGGCGTGTAAAATATAAACACGCCAAAATTTACAGTCTGAAATGGATCGATCCCGCCTTTTAGGCGGGATATGGGGAGTTTTGGCAAACAAAAAGGAGGATTCGCTCACCTTAATGTTCGCCAAAACTACAACTTCTTTCTATACTTAAAAGCACAGAAGAGAGGAAAGGATTTTGCAAATCCTCCTACTTACCTTTAAATATAAAAAGAATAAGAAGTATGTAATTTTGGCTTAGTTATACTATAGATTTCAAGAGATAGATCAAGAAGAAAGATCATTTTCCATGCAAAGAATCCACTCAATTATTGTAAAGTTTCTTCTCGTGACTATAATCAAGAGTAATATTTATCGTATTCCTATGACTCAAGACATCAAAGAACTCCGAAATGAAATATCATCCATAGACCAAGAAATTCTCATCCTTCTATCGAAACGCATGAATCTTGCTGGAGAAGTCGCAGAGTATAAGCTCGAGAATTGACTTCCTATATTCGATCCTATTCGAGAAAAGGAAATCCTAGAGAAATATTCGAAGATAGTCGACTTCGATATACACGATATTTATCAGGCAATTATGGATGAATCAAAACGACTCCAGCAAGAAAAACTCAAGAGAACAAAGTAAATCCCCCACTTTTGTGAGGGATTTTATATATTCAAAGAATAATAGAGACTTACATTGCTATTTTCTGTGGAACACCTGCCACTCATTCGAAGAGTGCATCAAATTCATCTTTGAGAAGCTCTTCACGTTCGAGAAGGACATGAGCAATCTTCTCGTGAAGATCATGATTGGCTGTGATAATCTTTCGAGCAAGAGCATAGGCATCAAGGAGGAGCGCGCGGACTTTCAGATCGATGAGATCTTGTGTCTTATCAGAGATAATTTTCCCATTGGTCTGACCTCCGAGGAAGTTTCCTTCGGACATATCAGGGGCAAGATTCTCAGGACCAATCTCAGGATCAAATCCGAATCGCATCACCATAGCACGAGCAATCTCAGTCGCACGCTCGATATCTGATGAAGCACCTGTCGTGATATACTCAGGACCGAAGAATACTTCTTCTGCGACACGTCCACCATAGAGTGTAGCAAGCTCATCGAGATATTTTGCCTTCGAAGTGTAGGTACGATCTTTCTCAGGGAGAAACCATGTGACACCACCAGCACCTCCTCGTGGAAGGATAGATATCTTGTGTACAGGATCTGTATGAGGAAGCATCTTCCCAACGATTGCATGACCAACCTCATGAATGGCAGTGAGCTTCTTCTCATGTTCAGTCATATGAAGTGATTTTTTCTCATTTCACATGACAACCTTTTCGATAGATGATTGTATCATTTCTTGAGTTATACTTTTCACACTTCTCTTACCTGCGAGAATTGCAGATTCATTGAGAAGATTACCGAGCTCGGCACCAGAGAATCCTACAGTGATAGAAGCGATACTATCCCACTTTACATCTTTCCCAAATGGCTTTCCTTTCGCATGGACTTCGAGGATTTTCTTGCGATCTTCGAGAGTAGGAAGACTGATAGTCACCTTGCGATCGAATCGTCCTGGTCGGAGAAGTGCCTTGTCGAGAACATCCGCACGATTGGTCGCTGCCATCACAATGACATTGGTCTCATTATCGAATCCATCCATCTCTGTGAGTATCTGATTGAGTGTCTGTTCACGCTCATCATGTCATCCACCTATCCCTGGAGAACGCTTTTTTCCTATAGCATCAATCTCATCGATAAATATGATAGAAGGTGACTTCTCTCGAGCCTCGCGAAAGAGATCTCGTACACGAGAAGCACCGACACCGACAAACATTTCGACAAATTCAGAGCCAGATATAGAGAAAAATGGAACTTCAGATTCTCCTGCGACGGCACGAGCAAGGAGTGTTTTTCCTGTTCCTGGAGGTCATTGGAGGAGAATACCACGAGGAATCTTTGCACCGAGGTCTTTATATTTTTGAGGATTTTTCAGAAAATCGACAATCTCTATAAGATCTGCCTTTTCTTCATCACATCCTGCGACATCAGCAAAAGTCACTTTCTCATCAAGAAGAGGATCATAGACTCGAGCACGAGAGCGGATAAATGCCATAGGACCACCCATGCCACCACCCATACGCCCCATGATGAAGAACAGAAATATTATAAATATAATAGTACCAATAAGCGAAGGAAGAAGATCGGTGAACACTTTTCCCCATCCCTCTTCTGCAATAGTGATTTTTGTCTTATTTCCTGGTGCAGAGAGGCCTATGTCAGTAATCTTGAGATTGGCAGGGAGAATAGTACGATCAATCTCTCTATATGAGACTATTTTGCTATTGACGACATTTTCTCTGATAGGCTTTCGAGCATCGAGCATCGTACCACGAATAATAATCTCTTCATATGTGCCAGAATTGTATCCTGCCACAATCTCATTGAGTCCTATCTTGCTATTCACTTGAGTATTCTCCCCCGAGAGATTTTGAAGCGATACAATCAATGAACCAAGTATAAAAAGGATGAAAATTCCTATAAGGACTTTTCGAGGAGTAATCTCAATGATCTTGATCTCAGTATTTTTCGGAAGTTTTGGAAATGATTTCTTTGGTTTTTTAGGATCTTTCGGTGCCATGTAGAGATAAGTAATAATATAACTTTTCCTTTTTGGGGAAAAAGCTCGTAAATTATATAAAAAAGGGAGAAAAAACCAAACCTTTCTCAAGAGAAAATGTTTGACTTTGGAGAGTATATATGAATGCGCTCTTTCCTACTCTAGGGAATATATGGATAACGAGCTTCGACAGCGAGAATCTTCCATTCTGGGTTGGCTATCTTGAGAAGATCATACATTCCCTGGAAATGAAGGCCACCATAGAGAAAAACAACTTTCTGATCGCTGCCCTTAATGAATGTATCGACAACATAATGATTGCGCTTCGAGAGAATAGTATCGAGAAGTCCTGAATCTATTCCCGATGAGAGAAGATCAAAGGATGTATCATACTTGAGAGAGAAATTCATCACGGCCTGCATCATATAGGCAAAAAGTGAATTGTCTGCAAAAGAAGGAAGCTTGGCAAATTCGGCCTCAAGGTCAATCGGAGCATCTGAACTTGATAAGGTAGAACTCGAAGAGGTTAATGAAACAATGTCATCGATAGAAATATCCACATTTTTGAGAGATTCTTTTTTGAGGCCAGAAAAGAGAGACTTATCTTGTGCTACCATACCAAGAGCATTTGCCATACTCTCATATGTACCAGAGTTAAATTTCATTCCAAGCATTTTCTCAAAACGGTCTTGATTTTCTTTTTTTCATGGAGTCACTCACTCAATATAGACGATATATCCAGTTTCCGTAAGTGATATAAGATCACTTTTGACTGTATTATAAAATTTCGGTGTTGCTACATGAGACATTTCCAGGAATACGATAGTCCGCTTCCCATCTGAGAGAGTGATCTTCGAAAGGGATCCTGGATAGATATTGTTCCAGAGAGAAAAGAGAAGAACCAAGATCGAGAGAAATCCACAAATTGATCAAAATATCAAGCTATTACGCAAGAATGCTCGAAGAAAAGGAAGCGATATTCATCGCAATAGACGAGAAAAAAGTGTCATCAAAAGACCAAGGACAATAAGATCAAAAATTCAACCAAAAAGTCAAAGCATTCCAGTCAAAAGAAATTGGAATACAAGACCAGTTATCGAGAAGACTATAGTAATAGCGAGAAATTTCTTCGACATAAGAATTATTTGGATTTCTTAGTATTCATACTTTTCATACCTTCTTTTTCTTCTCTCTGTTTTTGTTTTTCTTGGAATTTCTTTGTCTTGATTCTTCGTTCTTGAAGCTTCGTAACATTTCTCTTAAATACATTATCCGTGTCCAGTTTTTCTTCTTCGATTTGTGCCATATCTTTATCCTTATCCTTGAATATGCTCTTTCGAGAGCGGAGCTCAAGATCGATAGGCGTACCCTCGAATCCGAAAAATTCTCGAATCTTATTCTCTATATAACGAGAATATGAAAAGTGAAAATGATCCGCATTATTCACTGATATGACAAATCGAGGAGGATTTATATCCACCTGTGAACCATAATATATTTTTGGCTTATGTGATTTTCGACTTCCAGTAGGAGCATGATCATAGGTAATCTGATCGAGAAATTTATTGAATACTCATGTTTTCACGCGCTTTATTCGCTCAGCTTGGATCTTCTGTGCATGCTCGAGAACAAGATCAATACGCTTCCCTTCGATAGCCTGAGTGAAGACAACAGGAGCATATGAGAGAAAATCAAACTTCTTCGAAAGATAGTGCATATATCGATCCATGATAGTCTCCTTTCCTACATCTGGCTTTGCGAGTACCTTGTCCCACTTGTTCATCACAAGGATAATTCATTTTTTCTCCTTCATAGCTTCTCCGACAATATGCTCATCTTGATGAGAAATACCTTCGAAGGCATCCATGACAATAGCGACAACATCAGCTCGTTCGATAGATCTCTCGGCACGAAGTACACTCCATTCTTCTATATTCCCGCTTCCGATTTTTCCTGCTCGACGAATTCCTGCAGTATCGATGAGACATATCTCTTTTCACTGGAAATCAATAATCGTATCGATAGCATCTCGTGTCGTTCCTGGCATATCCTTTACGATAGAGCGAATAGTTCCTGATATAGCATTCACTAGAGAAGATTTTCCGACATTGGGACGTCCTATGATGGCAAGCTTGAGCATTCCGTCACTGAGAGATTCATCTTCTGCCTTGTTGTCAAAGCCAAGTTCACGAGCTCGAGTAAATATAACATCCTTGAGTTCTCGAAGTCATCTCGATTGCATCGGGCTTGTGGGAATCACATCTCCGAGACCGAGCTCGAGAAGAGCATACGATTCGAGTGCACGTTTTGCGTTATCTGCCTTATTTCCTACGACGATAATTGATTTTCCTGATCGGCGAAGTTTCTGAGCAATATGCTCATCAAATGATGTCACTCGATCATATTCAAGAACAAAGAGAATAATATCAGAGTTCTCGATCGCATCATCGACTCGACCCCGAACATCAGAGAGAAGTGCCTCATTATCCGCTTCGACTATACCGCCAGAATCAGCAAGGATATAGGAAATATCCCGATCATGATCGACAACCTTATATTCGATGATATCCCGAGTTGTATTCTCTATATCAGAGATGATGGCAATTCGGTGTCAGGTAAGACTATTGAAAAGGCTTGATTTGCCTACATTGGGCCGACCGACAATGGTAATACGTGGAAGCATGGGAAAAATGGGTAATCAAGAGATTTTCGCTTACAATAACAAAAAAAGTGAAAAAAGCAAAAAGGAAACCTGAAGGTATTATTTTACAGTATAAAAGAAATTCGTCTTATAGGTAAACGTCGCAATTGTAGAAGGTCATTTCTTGAGAAGAAGAGTGAGATATGTGCCAGGGGCAATATCGAGATAAAACGATGAACTATTCATATATATTTGTCCTCGAATATCGATAGAGGCTATTGCCTGATTCTTTGAATCTATCAGATACATACCTCATGGAATACTTGGATCAGAGAGAGATGCTGGCACGACTGAATATCATGCCTCTGGAACGATTATGAGACTTGGAATCGGAAGCGCTTCAAATCCTATAGAATTCGTACTCAGATGGATATTTGCTGGTGGGATAATATTCTCTGTGAAAATATCTTTTCCTCATTTTGAGAAGATAATCCTCATAGGATTCGTCGCTGTAGCAGGAGAGAATTGTGTCGTGAGAGAAGCGCTGGAAGGAAGTCCTGTCAATTCATCAATAGTAATTGTTCCTCCAGAATAAGTGAACGTTGCTCCATTGCCAATGAAGAGGCTACCGGTTGTAAATGATCCATCAATTTTTGTATCTGTTTTCTCTTCGAAGAGTTTTCTGAGACCATCGCCTTCCCGTATTCGAAAGAAGTGAACTGGCTCAAAAGAGATTGGCTCATCGAGAATTCCAGCAAGCATACCAACACTTGATACAGATTGAATCTGTGGAATCGGCGCATATACATCGATCTCTAGAGGAACAAGTGTTATATTTCCATAGAGATCGGTCACTTCCATATTCATAAATCGGGTTCCAAGGGTATCAAATGGACCAAAAGTGAGAGTATCGCTCGAGAGTGTAAATCCTGTACCAATAGATCAAAAATCATTATCATAGATACCATCTCCATTGCTATCGACAGTAATATCACTATCAATAAGAACTGTATATGAGCTCATCTCTGTGATAAAATCAGAAAGCTTTAGAGACTTCGACTGATAGACAGGGATACGAATTTTCTGTGAAATATCGACGACAGGAGGACTATTATCAAGAGAAGCTTGTGGTGACAAGAGCGTGACTCCAGCACGGACAAGTTCTCATGATGGTGTATGAAGTCGTGCACTATAGAATCCATTTGGATATGGAAAACTCACGGAATAACTCTCTGATTTCACTCCAAGAGATATCTGACGATAGAGAGCTCATGCTGGTACGCTCTCAATCTGACTATGAATAGGATCATAGATATCGACTCGACCTGAAGGACTCAAGAAATGCGTCTCTGGAAGAAGTGGCATTCCAAGCATATCAGGAGAATACTGAAGCTTCTCCGTTCCTGATGGACTCAGGACAAAGGCTTTTTCTGACTCTATTGACCCCGAAAGTGCAAATGGGAAAACATACCTACTAGAAGGTACTAAAGTCATATCTATCAAAGATGCCCCGCTTGAATATCTCATTAATGCTGATTTTGTCCCTGTATAGAGAGCTCGACCCGCTGAAAGTGAGAATGGTTGTCATGGTGTGAGGATAGAAACTTTCTGTCATTCGATAATAAAATCATCCGTATTTTGTACTGACTTAAGATAGCGCTCTACTGGCGTCACTTCCAATCCATCTTGATGGTCAACTTCTGGTGTCGTCGTCATATCGATCACTGTTCGCGGAGTATCTTCATTATCTCTTCCATCGATTGCGACTCGATCCCACTCCATATATCGATCGAAAAAATCCAATCTAAAGCTCGAATCATTTGGATCTGCTGGAGAGAATGATACTTCTATCCTTCCAGGACTCGAGACAGTTTCATCGAAAAAATTCGGAGCTACTGGAACAATTCCATCAAGGTCTCTATCTATTCTTGATCTTTCATCATACTCGCGAATAGGACTCTTTGCATGAGAATATTTGATATAGAGTCTTCATCAAAGTAGGAACATATAGTCATCATCTCCATCTTTATCGATGTCAGAAATCTGCACTTTGTCTTCTGGATTGATGAGATCTATATAGTCAAAAAGTCGTGTCTGAATTTTTCCAATTGGGGTAAGAATATATATTCCCTCATATTTTGGACTATATCATGCTGCAGTATTTGATGATGTAGCTCTGTGGCTCTGTATTTTGTGCCATGAGACGGGATACTTGTCATCCAAGAGAGGCGAAAAGTCTCTCTGAGTCAGCATCACGGACCGGAATAGTATCGGTCTTTTTTTGACTATCATGCCATGATGTATAGCGAGAAAGTGATTTTTCTGAGAGACTCTCATCACGGGAAATCAATAAAGCTCGTGGAAGTGAAGCATCACTGAGAAGTGAAGATTTATCATTCTCTATTGTATCAAGTGTTTTCTGAAGGCTTTTATTTTCTGCTTCCTCAGTATGAAGATATTCTCGCAGAAGTGTGAATCATTTTTTATTCTCGTTTTGAAGATTTTTTGTGAAGGCATCAGATTCGATTCGAACCTTGGTAAGAGAATTTTCGAATTTCTTTGTATCTTGTCCAGCGAGTGAGAGCTGACTATGGAAATATGGAATAAATTCTTCAAGACCGAGGAGTGTATTTTTATCTTGTTCAAGACGTGCTATAGATTCTGTAAGGAGATTTTCGAGAAGAGAAAAAGGTTGGGAGGTTCCACGCGGATCGAGTGATCCTTGTCGTGGAAGATTTATATTTGCAGGATTCGAGAGATTTATATCTGGTCATATCTTCTTTGGGATAATTCGTGTAAGATCAGCTCCAAATTTATTAATTGGCTTCACTGCATTTCTCGCGAATGTTGCGATAATATCTGATCGAAGTTCAAGGTTCACATGAGTTGAAACTCTGATTTCTTTGATACTTGGAATAGAAAACTGTGGGAACTTGATACTGAGAAAATCAAAGGGAAGCGTTCCTTGTCGATCCGTTCGCTGAGCTATAATAGTTCCGACTTTATCTTCTGGAACAAGTGGTGTTTTCTGCATGAAACAATATATCTTTGCGAAAAGCTTGAGGATATTGAGTACTGCGGCGACAGCTCAGAAAAGCTTCGGAAGCTTCGGTGGAGGAGGAAGAGATGGAAGCGCGATCTTCGGAAGAGATGGAAGGTCGGGAAGATCAGGAAGATTCGGAATTGCAGGAAGAACTGGAATTCCTGGAAGATTCAAGGAAAGAGACGGAAGACGAGGAAGAGTGAGAGATGGAAGATTCGGAAGGCGGATAGGATTGATATTGAATCTGAAATTTGGAACCTTGATTGCTATCCCAAGTCGAATATCAGAGAGATCGAGAACAATATCTGGCCATTTCGGAAACTGGAGGATAGGAAGCTGTGGTATGACAGCACTAATAATCTTAAATATAAAAGTTTTGAGATCCCATCGCTCATTTCGACAGACACTACATTCTTGATCTTTTATCTTGAATATATCAAGAAGTGGCTGCCAGCTCGATACTATAGCCTTCAGAAGCACATAGAATTCTGCCCACTTACGGAATCTGATACCATTATCTCGGTACCATCCTCAGAGAAGTTGCTCGAGTGAATCGACATTACAGAGAAGTTGAGCAATATAGCGCTCTTTCCATGTGAGATATTTCTGGATTTTCTCTGGAAATCGTTTGTACTCTTCGAGACGCTTGAGGTTTTGTTCGATGCTCGAAGAGAGTGCTCAGAGTCAGAGATTGATATGTTGATCGGCACACTCTGCTGGAGTCTTTCCGATACACCATGACTCCTTCACTTTCTTGATCTCTGATACATATGAGTCAAGTGCTCGACTATAGCGATCGAGTTCCTGTGGAAGTATCCAAGGGATGTTGATAGGAATAGATTCTTGCTCTATACGAATAAATGGAAGCTGTCCGATAAACTGGTATGCCGCCTTGAGCTGATTGGCTCATCAGGCAATACGATTGATAGTGGAGCTATTTTCATTTACTTTCTTATCGAGCCAATCATTATATCCTTTTGACGCGCTTGTATTCCCTGTCGTTCTTCGATTGAATGCATCTGTGACATTTACATTTCCTGCATTTGCCAATTTATTTTTGAATTCTTCATATCATGCACTGATGCGATCCTGCGAGAATCGATTCATAAAATCAGAGAATGAACCATCGAGTGTCGCATTTTGTCAGAAGCTTCGAGGTGGTACGATGATAAGATTTGGAGGAGTGAGAAGCTTATTGGTGATCTCATCTGTCTGGCGAGCAACCCAATCCATGATAAATTCTGGAAATCCTGCAATACGACGATTTTTTACTTTGATAATATCTCCAAGTGAAAATGGTTTCGCAAAATCAATATCAATACCAATATCAATAGACGTGCCACCACTCTCTCAATTTCAGAGAGAGAGAAGTGGGCCTCCTGAGATTCATCGTCATCCACGACTTGAGAGACCAGAGTTGATATTTGTAAGCCTTGCACTACTTGGAGATTTCAAATAAGTGATAATCTCCTGTATAAGACTCTCATTCTGAGAACTCGTGAATGTCCCTGCTGTCAGACTACAGCTTGCACCGTTCCACGCATTGGTCGAAGTACCAAGTCCAGAAATAGCCGTGACACTTCCATCATCTTCTGATCCATCTCATTTACATACTGGAAGTGCTGCAGCAGCAACGATACAATTACCTAGAGGAGTAAGAGGAAATGCTGGACTAATTGAATATGGAACGAGATCATTTGGTCACATACATACTGCTGCGCCAACTCAAAGAGTGAGAGTTGGTGAAACGAAAATACGTACCTGACTAAATCATGGTGGTTCAAAAATTCATCCCGCACCAAATGGACATGGTGGCCAAGTACCAAGAAATGGTGGAGTTCCAGGGCATATTGTAGGAGCTGCGAAAACAGGAACTGCAATAAATGGAGTCATGCCAACAATATTAACTGGATATCATAATATAGTCGGAGATCCTCCTGGTGCCAGTGGTGCCCAATTGATAGGAAAGCTCATACATGATCATCATCAAAATCCGCAAGCAAGACCATTAGCAATACCTTGAACGATACCTTCTATATCTTGCAATGCTGTGTCTGAGAATCCGAATGAAGCGAGTCGTCCAGATGGATCATAGCTATTCGAAAAAAGAGAAACATTTGGTATGAGAGAGGTTCCATTGCTCATACCATTGTAGATATCATTCAGAGCTCCCGTACTCATGTTCTCTATACTATCTGGAATTCCATTTTTTGGATTGACATCAGTCAGTCGTCAGACGAGAGATGGCGGAAGGTCAGCTGCTCAGAATGATCGAGTTCCACGTAGATATGAGCGAACTGCTGTCGAGCTCCAGAGGATAATATCAGCTCCACAGGTATTCGAAGTCTCGAATCCGACATCTCAATATGGATCATCTCATGCGAGTCACTTCTCGAGATTATCGACTATCATCGTACCATAGCTTGCTGGAAGAGCCTTGAGATCGTATGTGAGAGTCATAGTTGCTCCCGAAGGAAGATCTCAAAGATTGAAGAACGCATCGAATTCCTCTGTCGAAAGATATTGGAAATTCTTCTCTTTCTTAGTTCCATCAGAGGCTGTGATAGTATATCGTAGAGTCTCGCTCGCATCAAATATCTTTGGTATTGTATCGAGATATTCTATACTTTTTGCTGTTTTATTGGAAGTATTTTTTATTGTGATAGTCGCGAGTATTTTATCTCCACTATGGATGACATCAGAAGAAGTATTTGTATATTTTCTCTCTATTTCAAGACCATAGGCTAGAGCATATTCACTTCGTACATAGAGATCTCCATTTTGTGATGATGTAGGAGGAGTGATAGGATTGAGATTTGGATCCGTCAGTGTCGTAGAGATTATTGTACCAATCTCATTCGGATCACTTGTCACAACAGTTGGATCTGGAAGAGTCTGGACTGGAACTCCCGGTCGCTCATAGAATACTTCATCATGGAGAACATTCTCATCGGCACCAGTAGAGGTGGATGATACATTTGATGGATATACAAGAGGTGTGGTCGTAGCACGGATAGCTCATCCTGATTTCTCACTCGCACCAGAGAGTCTGACACCAAGATTCGATTCGAGTATTTTCTTGGTAAAAGTTCTAGGAGTCACGGTACCATAGAGAATAGCAAGCTCTCATGATTCTGTAAGATACACAATATCATCTTTGCCATCAGCGTCCATATCGTATATCTTGAATTGTGTGACTCATATCGGTGGCGCAAGTCATCATTCTATAGTGATATCTTTAGAGAGAAGTCTTCGTGCATTATTATCGACAAGGGCAAACTTCCCTTCTCTATCGACACCGAGAATATCCGCATGCCGATCTCCAGTGAAGTCTCAGAATTCTATTCCCCGCTCTCCAATATTTGGAAGATAGGCAATCATTTGTTGTCTATGGAATTTCCCATTTCTATTCTGGAGAAGTTCAAGAAATCCATCGTCATATACGATAATAATATCATCATATCCATCACCATCCATATCGCGATGAGAAAAGGATTTTATACTTCCATGAACTCCACCGGAAATCTGTGTCCCGATACTACGATCTATTCATTCTAGTTCTGTACCTACCGCATGCTCATCGACATGAGTGACAGGATCTCCGAGATTGATAAATGTATAGGAATGAGACCAGCGTGTCGCTTCTCATACCGTATCTCCTGCAGCATAAGAAAGCAAGCTTCGATTGTTGTCATGCCAGCCAACTCATGGAATTTCTGAAAGAGATCCTATAGAATCGATACCATTTTGTCAGATCATGCGCTCTTCGAGAATGTCTTTCTTGATATCTTTTACGATACTGTACCCTCGTGCATGGGTATCGAATGTCTTCGAATATGCATCAATACGAGTAAATGGATGTGTGGATTCAAGTGTAAGATTACGAATATTTATGAGACTTGATGCCACTTCGACACTTGTCTTCGGATCTGTAGTAATAGTCATCTCTCCAATAGTATTTCCATTATCTTCGAGGGAAAGTGTCAGGTATCCTGATGATTTTTCTGGAATTGGAACAAGCTTCATTCATGGTGCGATGGTAATTCCTTGGCCTTTTGTATAGGTAACCTTTGTTGTTGTATTTCTCGAGAGAGAGGTGCTAACATTCGTCTCTTTCAGGGTATATTCCGTCGAATCCAAGAGAGTAAATCAAACATCTGAATATCACACTGGATAAGCAACTCGAGCAATACGAGCTTGGGAAACCGCATCATACGCGGAGAGGATAATATTTCCATTCTGAAGAGTGACACGTGACTCTATCGATGTATCTGTATTTTGTGATACACTATATCCTCCTCCAGGAAATATAGAAAAAATCGGAGATTGTTCATAAGGAGAAGTCAGGATTGTACTTACAGCAAGACTCTGAGATTGTCATGGAAGAGTATTATAGAGAATGTCTTCACCTTCTCGAAGGTAGCTATCTCACGCGAGAACGGTATACCGAGCATTGTAGTCAGGCAAGAAATTATACTTCTCTACATCTTCTGCTACATACATCACATAAAATGGTATACCAGTAAGAGTATGTGATCATGCTTCATCAATATAACTCAATGTCGTATTGGAAATTGTTGGTGCATCGACTCGCCAATATCATGGAGATTTAGGAAGAGTAATCTTTCATCATACAAAAGATATGTTTTGTGCATTTTCTGTATTTCTCTTCACTGTAGCAGGCATATCGACAGGAGTGAGATTCCCATACCGATCTCTAATGGTAAACTCCATAGAAGTCTCTGAAGTATTTCCATCTATATAAAACGGATCTCATGGAAGTATCGTAAATGGTATATCCGTAATATATCAGAGTCCTGGAATATCGAGAGCGATTAGCTGATCTCAAGCAATACGTCATGGAGTGAATCGTATAGGGCCAGTCTTTCCATCTATAATATCAAAAACTTCTCCTGAGAAGCTTCATGCTCAAGCAGGAAGATCGATAGAAAGAACGGAGTCAAATCCTTTGAGAATATCTCCTTTCGCATCAGTAATTTCGAAAGATACATCGATAGGATCCCCTCAGACCTGAGGAAGTTTTGAAGGAAGAACTTTAATCTTTGCTGTATCAATAACTTTGATATGTACGTCGGGTACCAATCTTACGGCATCATTATCGAGAGATATATGTATGGTTATATCTCCTCCTGGTGTATCAGAGCCATATGAGAATACTTGCTCAGCTTCTATAGTAGGTATAGTCATGGATGAGAATACTTTTCCTCATTCTGCATCGAGCAAATATCATCCTTCTACACTGAGTGTCACATCATGGAGATTGGGTGACATCGGGTTCCCTGAATTATCGAGAAGTCTGAGAACTCATACGGAGGTAGATCCTGCGATGATCGTATTGGATACTGGATGAAATTCTATATTCTCACAATCTCCTGCTAAGAGGTGGAAGGATCGCTCAAGATTCTGATAGAGGATGTATCAGGAAGTCCTATAGTCCCTGCTCCGCAAGAGCCAGCGATAATCTTTGGTGGAAGGAGTGTCTTGATCCAGCACACTATTGCCTGAGGCCACTGAAAAAGAGGCACTCCATCTGGTGGACCACACTTGGCACTCTCAGCATTATTGGGATTCTCATCTCATGGTTCTTCCTCAGAAAAGTTGAGTCACTCAAGCTCTGCCATTCTCTTACTGTATTCATCAATATCTGTAGTGAATCTGAAGAATTCTCTCATTTTGGAATAAATGGCGTAAGTCCAAGATATGCTATATCATATCCGCTTCCACTTCGTGGAATAATCGGTGGGTTTCTCGTATCACCTAATCCATACTCATGAGAGTATGAGAGATTTGTCTCTACAAGACTTTGATATTTCCTGGTGACATTTGGATTGAGCCATCTTTTTGCTCGCAATACCTGAGATATGAGATCATCTGAAATCAGTGTATTCCAATCAAGTGGAGTCGTTGGAAGCGATCATGCTCATGCAAGTGTATTGACTATAGCATCATATTTAGTTGGTGTTGTACTATTTTCTCCTGAGATTACTGTACTCCACTCACTCTGTGAAAGTTGTGTGAGCCATGCTCGAACACCTGCAATATCTGTAGTCGGTGCTTCGAAAAGATTTGGATATGTGAACTTTGCTCTATTTCACTTTGGTGTGAGAAATTCGACCGAGCGGATAACATCGACTGCGAGAGATGGAGTTGCCCCATTATCAAGTGCTGCCTTGATCTCTTTATCTGTCGGAGAGATATGCTTCATGAGAGATGGTATACTATGATAATACCTATCCTCATAGAGAGTAGTATCCTCTTCATATCATCACTCTCATCATCCTGTCCAATTCTTACAGGTTTTTCCTAGGAGGATTTGTGTATTCGAGAGAGTTGATCCGCTCGAGTACTTTCCATCAAGAACGAGTGCTCATTGGAAACATGGAGTCTTCTCATAGTCTTCTATACTTTTCGCAAATGATGGGTTGGGACCCTCAAGTGGCTGATGATCTGTCAGGCATGTGAATCGTCCAAGTTCTTTTGGCCACTTCACTTCCCGTGTAGTATCATTGCTATATCCTTCGACTATCTCAGTATAGGTATATGGCTGGACAAGTGCATACTCATAGCTATTTCCTGCAAGACAATCTCGGAGAGATGGTGACGATAATCGAGTCGTCTCCTTCATACCACCGAGAGAGAAAATCGGAAGACTAAATCCTGAAAGACTTGTACCACTTGGTGGATCGGTAAAAAGAGAATTTATTGCACTCGGATTTGCTGCAATTCGAAGGATGCTATTTCCTCACCAGTATGACTGTATCTTTGCTCATGCACTTGAAAAACACGCATATGCAGGATTGCGGTATGTACGCATAAGCTCTTCTGTATCACCAGAGAGTGTATTGACTTGTCACAACACAGCCTTTACATCATATCCCATATTCGCTTCGACAAGGACTGATCGACCAAAATCTCCAGATTGACCGGAAGTTCATCGAGCAATTGTACACTGATCTGCCGATATAATATTCTCTGTCTTTTCTCCGAAGAAATACCCAGAGTATACTTTCTTAAAATTCTGAGAGGCTTGCGAAAATGGGATAAATGTATTTTCTGAATTTATATATCCAGTCTCTGTTCTCTCGAGACGATCAAAAAGTATAACTTTCCGAGCATAATTATTTTTCTCGATTATCTGATCGATCGCTTTCTCCATCCCGTCATTCGCTCCCTTGATAGTACGAAGTGATACCTCATCCATAAGACTCATCTGAATAGCTCCCTGATCAACTCTGACAGTTGTACCACTATTGTATCTTCCTGCATCATGGACATACTTTTGGATATCACCAAGAGTTTTTGTATTGAGAATCTCATGGAATTTGAGAAGAAATTTTCCTATTGGCCGGGCTGTCTGAATATCAGGAAGTGTAGCGATCGTCGCATCATCGAGAGTGTCATCTCATATTGTCACGGATTCGAATCCTGGAATAGTATTGAGATATTCATCTTCTGGTCATCGAGAAGACTGATTGTATTGACGAAGTGCTGCAGAGATATCTCGGAGAAGGTATTTCGTGAATCTGCTATACGCAAGATTTTCTACATTCTGGAGAAAAAGGATATATTTATAAAAGCTTTTTGCATCGACAGATTTACTCTCTGCATACCCATCATAATAGAATACTCTCGGTGGAAGTGTCGATGGAGCAAATTTTCCTTGTTTTGTATAGAACTCATGCGTCTTATCGAGGAGAAGTCCTATCTTCACAATATCACTATTCCCTTGCCACTCTCTTCCAAGAGCTGGATTCATCACTCCATGCCAGATATCTACCTCTATATTTGTCGGGGCATTTGGAGAATATTCATAGATATCAGAACGAGAATTGTAGACAAAACTCTTATCATCGAAGTCAACATATGGATAGAGACTCGGAAATGTTAGATCATCCTTGTGAACGACTGGAATAGGTATATTCCCGATAATCACTGTTCCGACAAGACGAGATACTCAGGAATCACCATCTCACTCATAGTAGAGTTTCTCATTTTTTGCAGCGATCGCCTGTGGTGGAGTGTCAGAAGGAGTAATAATCACTACAGTTCGAGTATCTTTTTGATATGATTGAATATCTTTTGCATATTGATTTATTTTCCCGCGCAAGGCGCTATAGGTATCAGGATCGACAATGATCGATACTACATCTCTATAGTCAGTCATTCCAGCTTCTGCTCGATCAAAAAACGAGACATGGATCGTCTGTGAAATGAAAAGAAGGAAAATAAGTATCGCTGAAGTGTACTGATGAAAGAATGTATATTGAATATTCTTTTTTCGCATTGGGAAAATAGAGAATTGTGTGTGAATTTTGATACGAAATATATCCTTTTTTTCCTCTATTGCAAAAGGAAAGTAGACAAAAAACGAAAATAAATTCGACAAAGCCTATTTTTTTTATATTATACGCGCGACGTCGTATTTTGGGAATGTAGCTCAGTTGGTAGAGCAGGGCCCTTTTAAGGCCAAGGTCGCGGGTTCGAACCCCGCCATTCCCACCATTTATTTGTCATAGAAAACTCCACGAAAGTGGGGTTTTATTTGCTTTAGAAAAGAAAGAATGTTACCATAGAGAAGTCTACAATATTAATCTTCTCTTATGAAACGCTCTTTTTACCTGATACTTATGATAATATTCTTTGTTCTTATATCTTTCTCTGTGTATCTCTCAGCAATTTTTAGCCTCGTCTATTATCATATCGTGAATCGCTATCATGTACTCACATTTACAGATATCACTATGTCACTTCCAGCATATATTCTTGTCGGCTGCATATGAGTCATGCTTGGATACCTTTTCGGAAAGAAATGGTGGAAGATTATCTATATCGACAAGGTCTATCATTTTGGCCCTAAGAATTAGTTTGCTACTATAAAATGAATCTCTCGATTTCTCGAGGGATTTTTATTTACAATCACTTATCATTTACAAATAAAAATAATGAGTATAATTTAGCAAATAATCTTCATCATACTCTATGAATAGTACTCAACTTCAGAAAATGTTTCCTGATGTCTATAGAGATTTTTTCTCGAAGAATGATCTCGTAGTGAGTGGGTGTTTCTCATTCCCTTGGGGTTCAATTGTCTGAGATAGATCAAATAATATCCTCATAAAATCTAAAATACCACTCAAAACATTCGTAGGAATAAAGGAAAGAAAGAATAAAGAAGTCACATATAGAGAAGTAATTATTTTTGATATTGTAAAATCCAAGTTTAGCCCTTATTCCCTGAGTGATCTTGGAATAGACATGTCAAACATAAATACTATCATTGAAGAGTTCCTGAGAGAAAATAATTATATCGATGGAATTGAAATATCTGGATTATCTGAGATCTCAAGGGGACATTCCTTTTGATTTGCTGGTACTTTTTTTGCAACTCTTGCCACTGGATTATTTATCTTAGTCTGAAAAATAAATACTGAGGAAATAAAGAATAATTATGAGAAATTTAGTAAATCTCAAGAATTCAAGGATATATTCACCCTTGCATGGGAAATGGAACTTGTGGCAAAATATGGAAATACAATTGGGCAAAACGTTATTCATACTCTTCAGAATACCTCAAATCCGAGTTACTTCTTTGCAGAGAAATATAATCAAGAAATGGATCTCTGATCAATATATTCTCGGTATGTAGATATTGTAAAGGAACATAGTGAAAAGGTTATTTCTTCAACAATTCCACTTGATTATATGGTAATATTTTCCTGAATTCCAACAAGTACAACGATGGTGGAGGCGGTAAATAAAGCACGATGAAATGGGGTATGAAAATATAGTGAATTTATACGAAAAGAGATCTTATGAGAAGAAGGACGAGATAAGGATATCTATTTGAGAAAATTTGCTGATAATGAAAAACTTATTCATCAGTCTTATGATGATATAATCGCTCTATCTGGGGTAATAACTTTAAATCTTTTCATTCAGATGCTTTCGAACGGATACGACGAACATACTATTGATGATTTTATTCATAATATAGATCGATATCGACATATGATCGGGCTTATAGAGAGATCGAATGGTTTTGCTGAAGATCTTGTTTTTCATTTTCATAAAAACCAGAAACATTCAAATGAAAAATTCTCTATACTCCCTATATATTCAGGGAAAATGTGAGGTGGGTATCTCATTGTGATGAAGTCCGTCATAAGTCGTGATACACTCAATGATGCTCTCTCTGAGATGAGAAAGTTTTATCCAAATGTTGTCATTGAATATAGTTCTTATGGGGATGGAATATGTAGTGATGGTATCATCATAGAACAATATGTATCAAAATGAATATTTTCACCATATGTACAGGCAGATAAAATTCTCTTTAAAAATAATATTGGGGAATCCTATCTTGAGAAATATAGTGCAATACTAGAAAAGGAAAAAAATTGACTCCTTGTGGACACCATTTCGAACAAAATCTATCTGAGTGGATCCAAGCTCACATCAAAAGAAATTCCATCACAAAATGCTACTGCTGATATATTTAATATACTTCTCGAACATATATGAGAAGACATCTCAAATAAAGAGCTTCCTTCTTCAAGTTATAGTAATAATAAAAATGAGATGCTTGGGAAAATCGTGATTCCTCTCATCAAACTCCTCGAAGAACAGCTCTGAGAAAAACTCCCTCTGATCTGCAAGGGTGAGCTAGCTGATTTCTATCTGAAACTCAATGCCACACATATTCCTATTGGGATTATCAGAAAATTATAAAATATATCTTATTTTTTGCAAGATTTGAAGAGAAGTGATACTATAAATATGTCTCTGTACTTATTATCTCTTCTCTTAGATAATGATTGGCAAGAATAAACCGGATGCCATCTCAAATGGGTGAAAAAAAGTAAAACCCTCTGCCCTATCTCAGGGTATTGTTCAGTGAATAGAAGAGAGTGCAATGGGAATAGTGGAAAGAGGGGATAAACTTCCTCTGGTTGGGCAAGAAAAGAACCTTGTTCCTTATGAATTCCCTTTTGTTTCAGGAATATCAGGATTATCCCACACAGAAAGAGAATATATTCAGGAACATCTTTGAAAAGATGCTGTAAAAGCTCGTATCTATTGTATCAGGCATGGCATGAGTGTGGAAGAAAAGAGAGGAAAGGGTTTACAGGGAGATGAATCTCCACTTTGTGGAGAAGCTAAGGGACAATATGCTCGGATTCGAAAAGAATTACAGACAATGGGAGTAAATGAGAAGAATGTTTATCTTCTCTACTCTGAGTGAACTCGTGGGAAACAGGTAATGCGTGTCATTGGGTCAGCAGAGATTCTCAGAGAATGACTCTGAATTGCTTCAGAAAGGATATATAGTAGAGTTGATTGACTGGATACAACTGATAAGGACAATGACAATGAAACAAATAGAAAACTCAGGACAGCAACAATCTCTTCTGATTTTACTCTACCACTCTCTCGTGCACTCAGGGATACAGACATAGAGAACATAAATATCATCTGTATTGTACATAAATCCAATATAGCAGCAATAGAAGAAACTCTATTTGGAAATTGAAAGCATGATATCCATATAAATTCTCGTTCAATGAAACCAGGAGGTATGATTACCTTTGATTTTGATAGATCATGAGAACCTGTTGATTATGAGAAGAATCAGTGAACGCTCAAGTTATGATATGATGCCTATAGAGAAGTTATGAAGGCTCTTCATTGAGAAGAAGGTCTACATAGTATATTTCATAGTTTTAAAGCCTGAGAGATACAGCTCTGGGAATTACAGAATTATGTGAATGCCTATTTTATAGGTGTTCCTGAACTTTATGAGAGATACTTCATTCGGGGAGATACTCATCTAAGTATATGAGTATTCTGTCTTGCAAATCTCATTCGTATGGGAAGATATGACATCATAGAGAAGTTCTATATGTCATGAGATTGTATGGCTTTACCCAGAGAGGAGAAAGAAGTATTACTCGAGAATGTGAAAGATGAGAAAGTGATGGGGATATTTAGGAGAATCTTTGTGAGTCGAGGGAAGGTGTGGGGAGAAGATAATAAGAACCTCATTGAGACTTCTCTCGAACGAGGAATCTATGAAGACTTGAAGGCAAAAAGAGAGTTATATGAAGGGATATTAAAATCTTCCGATACTCGATCACAATCAATATTCGAGAATTCTCTAGATACCCTCGTAAAAATTCAACAATGACTCATTCCGCGATGACTCTATACATTCCAAAAGAAATCTGAAGAAGAAGTGAAGAAATTGCAAGAAGAAAAAAAGGGAAATCTCTCGAAAGAAGATACGTATGATAAGATTTCTATGAACCTAAGAACTCTTCTCAATTCCCCTTCCCTTGTACATATACTCCTCGGGCATGTATGAGATGGTAAGTCTACTGAACTTGCGAGGATGAAGTCTGAGATAGATACAGACTCCAAGTATGAGAGCTTCGTTCCTCTCTTCTACTCAGCGAGAGAAAATAGTACAAACTCAATCGATAAAATAACGGAAGATATCAAGGTAATGCGAGAAGTCTCTCCCGAAAAGCAAATCGTCGTATTCTTTGATGGAATTGATGAATTGGATGGATCAATTCGAGAGAAGTTAGTAACTTATCTGAAGGAAATAAACAGAGATATACATCTTGAGGGTCGAAAAATACGTGTAATCATGGGCTCTCGGCCTTCTGGATTTGATAGATATTGAGATGGAAATATTCATTTTGAATCTATTCCTCAGCGGAAGAGAAAAGAATTCCTCTTCTCACGACTACAAAGCCTCAAAAAAGATATTCCAAAATCATCATTTGATATAGAGAGTAAGCTCCAGGAAATCGAGATCTTTCTCACAGGAAATATCCTAGACGAGGATCTAAAAAATACCCCTCTGATTTTATATTTCCTCTGTGAAATCTCTGTCGGTGATGAGAACAGCAAAGGCTTGAGCCATATACGCAATAGAGCTGATCTATATGAGGAAATGATCTCTAGAATTCTCGCAAAACATCAGTGAAATGCCAAAGCAAAGAATACAAAACTCGATGATACAAATGATAAACTCCTGTTTGAGACACTTGGATATTGTGCTTACCAGAAACATATCAACTCTGGACAACCACTCAGGTCTGAAGATGTGGAGCTATACTTAAAAGATGAGCAATGAATAAAATCGGAAGTCTCGAGAAAAGAGATACTCAATCAGATATTCCTCCTCTATAAACTCGAGGAAGAATGATATGAGTTCATTCTCAAGTCTTTTGAGGAATATTTCTTGGCGAGATATCTAGCAGAAGAAAATTGTGGGGAACAGAAAATCTACGATTTTAGAGATACAAAAGTAACAGGAAATTGGAATGATTGGAGAGAGTTTCGACCAGTAGTGATGTTTTATGGAGAAATGCTCATAAATAATGAAGAATGGGATAAACTAGGAAAATTCTTATGAGAAGATGGAATTCTGAAAAATGATGATATGTTTGGAGAGAACTTCTTCATGGGACTCGAGATTCTATATAAACTACCAGAATCAGTGAGAACAGTAGGGCCAATAAAATGAATACTAAAGAGGTATGTAAATAAAGTATCTCAGTTGAATTCCCAAGAAATTATGCAGAAATTCGAATCAATAAAAAAATTCTTAAAAGGTACAGGATATAGAGATACTGATATCTCAGATATTGTTTTCGGTAAGATGCAGAATATAATTGAAAATTCCAATGCAAATTATGACATCTTCTTAGAAATATTAGAAATAGGAACTTCTGATGCTGTAAGTTATGTTGCAAAATGGGCACAGGTGCTTATGGAATATAGAGAACCTTATCATGCCTGAGAGGTATATGATGCACTTGGAAAAGTTGGAAACCCCTGAGGCAATAAAAGAGGCAGTGAAATGAGCACAGACACTTATGAGCAAAAATGAGTTTGATGTAGCAAGAAAAATTTATCAGACACTTATAAGAACCGGGGATGCAGAGACAATAAAAGAGGCAGTGAAATGAGCACAGGCACTTATGGAAAAAGGGGGGATTTTTGAAGCACGATGTATTTATAAAATACTTATAAAAACTGGAACCCCTGAGGCAATAAAAGAAGGAGTGAAATGAGCAGAGATACTTATGGATAATAAAGAATTTTCTGAAGCTTGAGTATACTATCGAGCACTTATAGAAATTGGAGCCTATGATGTAGTGGAAAGAGCAATGGAATGTGCACAGGTACTTATGGATAATAAAGAGTTTTCTAGAGCCTGACAGCTTTATGAAGCTCTGTTAAAGACGGGATCAATAAAAGAGGCAATGGAATGTGCACAGGTACTTATGGATAATAAAGAGTTTTCTAGAGCCTGACAGCTTTATGAAGCTCTGTTAAATATTAGAAATTATCCTGGAATAATAAAACAAGTAATTGAATATGCTCAATTGCTTATAGACAACAGAGAGTTCATTGGGGCATATTGGCTCTATGAGATACTTATAAAAACTGGAACCCCTGAGGCAATAAAAGAAGGAGTGAAATGAGCAAAAATATTTATGAGTGAAGAAAGATTATCCGATGCACGATGAATTTACGAGACACTTATAAAAACTGGAACCCCTGAGGCAATAAAAGAAGGAGTGAAATGAGCAGAGATACTTATGGATAATAAAGAATTTTCTGAAGCTGGATGGCTCTATGAGATACTTATAAAAACTGGAACCCCTGAGGCAATAAAAGAAGGAGTGAAATGAGCAAAAATATTTATGGAACATGGAATGTATTTTGAAGTACGATGCATTTATGAATGACTTATAATTATGGGTGCCTCTGACGCGATAAAGCAAGCAATGGAATGTGTAAAATTACTAATGAAGAATGGAATGTATTCTGAAGGACGAGAACTCTATAAAGAGCTTTTAAAGACGTGAGATTCTGGAGCAATAAAAGAGGCAGTGAATTGGGCAGAGATTCTTGTCGATAAGAAAGAGTTTACAGAGGCTTGAAAGCTTTATCAGATACTTATAGAAATCGGAACAATTGGGGTAATAAAAGAAGGATTGAAGTATGCACGAATGATGCTTTTATTTAATAATAATAATAATGAAGCTTTATGACTCTGTTTAGTGCTGATAAAGACTAGGGATTCTGAAGCAATAAAAGAAGCCGTGAACTGGGCGAAGATTCTTGTCAATAAGAAAAGTTTTTCTGAGGCTTGACAACTCTATGAGGCACTTATAGAAACTGGAACTCCTGAGGCAATAAAAGAATGAATGAAATGAGTAGAGATACTTTTGGATAATGAAGAATCTTTTGCCGCCTGGAAACTCTATGAAGCACTTGCAAACGTTGAGGTTCTTAAGGCAGTTGAGAGCATAGTAAGTTGGCTAAATACTCCTATAAATAGAGGAAGCCCTGATATAGTATTAGATATTTATCAGAAATTCTACAGTTTCCCCACCTTCATTCCACAGACTCCACCCCATCCCTAACTTTTTCTTCACTTTTTCCATTTTTTTCTCGAAAGATAACCTTATAATCTCTACATAATTCTATCTATCTGCACTTATGCCCACCAAAACCGAATACATCGACTATTATGATCGCAAATGAAATCTCCTCGGAACAGATGAGAGGGAGATTGTCGTTGCACATCAAGAGAAACAAGCACGGGAGACGGGTGATACTGATATAGTTGTGGAGTGTATTATGCTATTTCTTTTCGATACCAATGGTCAAGTATATATCTCAAAACGAGCAAATAAACGAGAAAATCCATATCTCTGGGATAAATCCGTAGGATGACATGTGGTTTCTGGAGATTGTTTTGATAAGACTGTAGCCAAGGAACTCGATCAAGAGCTTGGGATTAGAGCAGATATTGTAGCTGATGATCGAGCATTTTTGGAAAGTATTCGAGATCCAATTGAATTAACCAAAAAAGCTGTCATCAAGAAAATAAAAGAAATCAGAAATTACCAATCAAAACGAACAACTAGAGAAGGAGACTCTTGGAATAAACGAATGAATGTGGCACTCTATATTGGCGTCTATAACGGTGGAACAAACTTCAAGGATGGAGAAGTAAAAGATATGGAGCTCGTTCCTCTGACAGAATTAGAAGAAAAAATCCGAATGAATCCAGAAAAGTATACAGATGATATACTGAAGCTCATACAAGAACATGCAGTTCTTGGTATACTTCTTCAATACTCTCAAAAAGTAGAAAATATTTTAAAAAGGAACTCATAAGTACTTTATATTATTTCCTTAAATTCTAATCTGAAATGCAACTTTTTCTCTTTCACCAAAATACTTGGTATGGAGTAGAATAGTTGAGTCTTTTTCTTGGTCTTGAGTTTATCTCCCTTTCAATTTTATCCAAGTCTCTTGAGTAATATGTGAGAAGTCTGTTTTCTTAGGAAGATATTGTCTGATGAGTCAGTTCGTATTCTCATTGGTTCATCGTTCCCAGGAATGATATGGATGAGCAAAATACACTCTTGTTCCTGTTTCAAATTCAATCATCTTGTGTTCTGCAAACTCTCTCCCGTTATCTAGGGTGAGAGTTTTTCGTTTATTCTGTGGAAGGTGCTTCCAGAAAGATGACAGAGTATCTGTCACTCCCTGTGCATGCTTTCATCTCTTGAGTTGGTAGTATCTTGAGGTAGCCACTCTTTCTATCTACCATAGTGAGGATAGCTCCACTCCTATCTTTTCAGATCACTGTATCTCATTCCCAATCTCCTATTCTTTTCCTCTCTTGGGCAATCTTTGGTCGTTCATCAATCATTCGTCTATCTTGTATCTGGTACTTATCTGGATTCAGTAATTGTTCCTTTTTCCGATTTCTATATTTTTTTCATTTTCTTCTGAAGTATTTCTTCACAAGATCAGAGTGATGGATGTATATCCAATCATATATCGTATCTTTAGAAAGATATTCTCCAGTATTTTTATGCCATAATCCTGCAATTTGTTCGGGAGAAAATCTCTTCTTTATTTTGGAAAGAATATATTTCTCAAGATCACCTCATGGTTCTATCCTGGAATGTTGTTGAGTGTTACTGCTTTTTATTTTGAATCGATCAGAAATAACAAATGATGCAGAAAATGTATTTCTCTGGTATTTCTGAAAGAGACGAGAGATAATAGATTTATCTCTTTTTATATATGTGGCAATCTGAATATCTTTATAGCCTTCCTTGATTTTATCTTCTATACTATAGAGTTCATGTTCTGTGAGCTGTGACATATACCGAAACAAAGTAAGAAAGTAAAATAGAATGACTTCTATTTTACACCAATCCTTTATTTTGATGAAAGAGTGTCTAAAAAGTTGCGTTTGGTGTTAGAATGTAGGCTTTTTTATTTGACAAAAATAGAGTTTACTATATTATAAACTCTATATTTACTAATTCTTCTCTATGGCGTTGGATAGTAAAGATAGTCTTCCTATTCGATTGAGTTCAGCAGAAAGCCCATGTTTTAAGTCAGGGTATTGTTGCATGAACTGAGCAAAATGTAATGGAAATAGTAGATAATCCTCTTATGATTTCTCAAGAAAAGAATCTTGTTCAATATGAATTTCCCTTTGTGTCTGGAAAATCGGGATTAACCCTTGTTGAACAGAATATTGTAGAAGAACAGCTCTGAAATAATGCAGTGAAGGTTCGAGTCTACTGTATTCGTCATGGAATGAGTGTAGAAGAAGAATGAGGGAAGAATCTTCAAAAAGATGAAGCGGAGCTTTGTGAATGAGCAAAGGAACAATATAGAGAAATAGCTCAAGAATTGCAAAGATTATGAGTAAACAAGGAGAATACTTATTTACTATACTGTGAATGAACGCGGGAAATAAAGGTGAGACGAGTGACAAAATCTGCTGAAATATTAATTAATGAATTAGAAATTCTACCTGGAAATATACTAAGTAATATTGATGGCCTTGATACGACAGATAAAGATGATACTATAGATACCAGAAGAAAACTGAAAACTGCACATGATACATCACATTTTACTGCTGAATTATGAAAATCATTGAGATGAAGTACTTGAAATATTAATATCATCTGCGTTGTTCATAAGTCCAATATTGCGGCAATGGAAGAGACACTCTTTGGGCAAGGAAAATGCTCTATCAATATTGATGCTCGATGAATGAAACCAGGGGGAATTGTTACTTTTGATTTTGATAAAAGTGGGAATCCTATTAACTATACTAATAATAGATGAATACTAAGAATCGATAAAAAAAACTACAAGGAAATATTGAAGACTCTTGAATGAGAGAAAGAATTGGAAAACATATTTGGTCGCTTCAATACTAGAAAAATCCAACTCTGGGAAGTACAGAATTATGTGAATGCATATTTTTATAAACATTCTGAATTATATTCAAAATACTTTACTCAAAGTAATACCCCAACAAGTATCCGAGTTTTCTGCCTTACAAATCTTCTTCGTATAGGAAAATATGATGTCATAGAAAAATATTATCTCTCCCCTGATTGTTCAGGCATATCTCAGGAAGAGAGGAAAATAATATTACAAAATATGAAAAATGAAAAAGTTATGAGAATCTTTAGGCAATTATTCATATGTAGGAGTGAAATATGGATGGAGATGAGTGATCAGGTATTGATTGAAAGATACCTATGAAGTATTGAATATAAAAAGATTGTTTCAAATCAGAAAGTCTATCTGACTGCTACCGATATTCAGTCTCGTTCACTTGATGAAATGATCAAGAAAAATACTTCTGGAGCTATTCTGGAGCGTAGTACATACTATTTAGAGATAAAAAATAAATCTGAGAAATGAGAAGAAAAGGAAGAAATGACAAAAAAATTCATCAATTTGGAGCAGATATTGAATCCTTGATGAAAATACCTCTTACGAGCTCATGTATGACAAGGAAAAAGTATCTGGCTCACTGAATTCATCAAATATGCTATACTTCAGAATAAGGAAGTTATCTTCTATGAATCAAAGGAGCTTGAAAGCTTAGAAAAAAAGAAGCTTGAAAGTATTTTCACCGATGCGAAAAGAAGATGAGCTATACTCTGTATTGATGCCATTGATGAGGTAAAAATAGGAAGTAAGGATTATATTAAGAGCTTAATTAAGAGCTTCACTTGAGATTGTATCATTACATCTCGTGAATCAGAATATTGAGATAAGAATGAGGGTTTTACTACTCTCATACTCGATCTGATGGACAGTGAACTATTTCTCAAGTCTCGATTCGAATGAAATAATGAAGGCCTTGAGAGAGTTCATTCTATTCTCGAGAAGAACAACCTCGATAATGAAGTAAAAAGTAATCCCCTTCTTCTTACACTCATAACACTACTTGCGAAAATGGGAGATGAAGAAAAAATGGAATATGAGAAGTTAGGAATCATATCTCTCGAGAATATCCGCAATAAATCTGATCTCTATGAAAATGTTGTGAGATTTATCCTAACAAAACATGCAAAAGAAATAAAGTGTCAGGCTTTCTCTAGAAATGATATGGAAAGCTGGATGACTCAATTAGGTCAATATGCATTTGATATTCATTCTGAAAAACCACAAAAAGAAACTGATGAGGATTTTGATATTCATCTAAGTATTTTATTTAAAAATATGGGGAATGGTCAATATGAGTTCATCCATAGATCATTCTATGAGTTTTTTTTAGCGAGGCATTTTGTAAATATGCAGGATAGTGAATGAAATCAGGCAATCTATAATTATCGAGAAGAGAAAATGCGAGGAAACTGGAACGACTGGAGAGGATTTCATCCGGTGGTTACGTTCTATGGTGAATTATTAGCCAATGAGAAAAGGTGGAATACCTTGGCAGATTTTTTGTGAGAAAAAGGAATTCTAAAGAATGATGATATATTTGGAGAGAATTTCTTTATGTGATTAGGAATTCTCTATAAAATACCTGGAGAAGTTAGAAAAGAAATTCCTATAAAACAAATCTTCGACAGATACATGAAAAATATATATTACTGGAACCTATTTGGGATAATAGAAAAATTCGAAGGAATGAAAAGATTTATAAAAACTAATAAGTGTGCCGATACTGAAGTATCAAATATATTCATAACCAAGATACAACAGGCACACCAAATACAAAGGGTACGCCCCAGATCATACTATATAAATAACTCGAAAATTGCGGAAATTTCAAGATATTTATTATTAATAGATATTGGCACGCCTAACGCTATAAATCTGGCAATTAATTGAGCAGAAATATTTTATGAGAAATGAGATATTTACAACGCTTGAAATATCTATGCAAGAATTAAGACATCTCAATCAGCAAATCTAGCTTTTAAATGTATAGAAGCATTGGCTCATCATTCAGTAGCGTCAAAGGTTGAATCCCAGCCCCTTGAGATATCATTAATTTGTCAGAGCTTGATGATAAATTGATCCCCCGAAGCTATAAATTTGGCCAATAAATGAGTGGAAATATTAATTAAAGAGGGTGAAGTAAGTAAGGCGCTAAGTATTTACACAATGCTCTTAGAGATAAATACTCCTGAATTGATAAATATTGCGATTAATTGAATAAAAATGATAGAGAAACAATTAAGCCTCTTTGATTTACGATTCTTTTATTCAGAACTTGCCAAAGCTAACTCCACAGTGACATTAGATTTAGTATCAGTGTATATTGAGAGGCTTTTGAGTGAGGGATTCATTGAAATAGCAGGAAATATTTACATCATACTTGCGAAACACAATAGATTTCCTCGCGCTTTAGAGGAGGCGGTGAAATGTGCAGAGGCACTTATGAATGGAGGAGGACATGAAGGAAGATTTGATTTTGCATTTAGCTTATATATGAAGCTTGCTCGTTATGGTATTCCTCGCGCTTTAGAGGAGGCGGTGAAATGTGCAGAGGCACTTATGAATGAATGAAGATTTGATTTTGCATGAAGTAATTATATGACACTGGCACGAACAGGTGATCAGAAGTCTATCAATGCAGCTATAAAATGAGTAGAAATATTAATAGTCGAGAAACAATTTTATGATGCATGGAGAGTTTGTGTCGCACTTATGGAAATCAATACCTCAGAATCAAGGAAATGAGCAATGAAATGATGAAATTTATTAATAAAACATGGTAAGTTATTCGATGCTCTAGATATTTATTTACGTTATCTTATAGAAATAAAAGAACCTGTAGCTACTGAAATAAAAAAGGAAGTAAGCAATGCCAAAGTATTGATTGTTGAGAATAGAATATTAGAGGCTCTAGAAACTTATCAAAAACTTCAAAATCTGACTACTTATATTCCTCAATAAATAAATTCTTAACTTTTTCTTTCCTTTTTCCGTTTTTTTCTTTGCATGGACTTTTATCGTAGGATTCCTCATTTGAGGACCTACTATTTATGTATTACAAAGAGCATTTTTCACATCCTGAGAAACTCGCAAGACTCATACAGATCGAGATAAATATAGACATCAATGCGATTATTCGTGAGCTTGCTCATGAGCTCATAGATGAGGCCGGCTGAGATACTCATGCAATGTATCAATATTTTAGTGAAGTATATGATGAGCTCTATCATTCTATTCTTTTTGAAAGAATTCACCTTCAGAAAGAGACTCGAGAGCTCCTCGAATTCCTCGCGACTCCCCTATCTCAGAAATCTTCAAAAGAACAACAAAAAATCATCGATGAATATATCTCATAGCTATCTGCTTATGAAATTCTCTCATTTGTTCATCATACTTATTCTCCTTATTACCCTCATAATGATAGAGTATTATATAGATTCGATGAGCGTTATTCATGAGAGTATCCAATATTCTTCTTTTTAAGCGTGAATACTTCATATCCTTCCCTCCATTTCTATGTCAACTGAGTGGATTTTACAAATATTAAATTTATTTATCAGTAAATTTATAATCCCCTACTACGCTTCTCGTAGTACTACAAAAATTTCTTTACTTTTTCCGTTTTTTTCTTTGAGAGGAAAAGTATAACGATGACGCTTTAATTATTTAATTTTTATTGTATGAATACATCTCTAATTTTGGATGATGAAGTTACAGAGAATTGAATTCCTATCACGATGAATTCAACTCCTTCTGTAAGGTCTCAATTCCATAAAATTTATCCATATTGATTTCTAAATCAATGAAATTATAATCATATCTCTGCCTGTATTCAAAATGTTTCTGAAAAAGTATTCAGGTGCCTCATGGATGAAAAAGCAATAATAAATTCATCCATACCCCTCAGGGATATCTCTATTTCATTCCCAATTGAGGAATTTCCTGAAAAATGAAACTGAAAGGTTGATTTCTCTGATATAGTTCTTGAAGGGTGACCAAACATCAACTTCGGATCCCCGAATTTCTTTGGACAAATGCATCCATCTCGAAATATTCCTGCAATATTTGCAAGCCATATCTCGAATATTTTGAACCAAAATCTTATTGCGGAAGAAGTAGCACCAGTTTTTACTCAAATGGAAAATCAAACAATAGGATTTCTTGCAGATATGATCTGATATGATATTCATAATGCAGGATGATCTATTCTATCATGATGAACTATGGCAAATCGAACAGCAATGACGGTGGCAAGAAATAAAGTTCTCAGAAATGTATCAGACTATGGAATAGAAGACTCTTTAAAGATATACAACTCATTACATGGAGCGAATTATCAAGATGTAATTATCTTGTGAGGGGAAGATAATCACTATTCAGTAGCAAAAAATGCCGCGGAACTATGAATTGGTAGAAAAAAGGTCATAGAGATTCCATACAAGAAAGATGAATTCATATTGGATTTAGATTTTCTGAAAGAAACTATTAAAAAAGCTGAAAAAGACAAAAAGCTTATAATTGGAATATTTATAACAGCAGGCACAACAGAGAAATGACATATTCATGATATTGATGGAGTTATCAATATAGCAAAAAATCATGGTCAAAATGGAAGAGAAATATATGTCCATGTAGATGGAGCTCATGGATGAGGATATCTCGTGGATGATGAGATAAAATCAACATACTTCAAGTCTATCAATAAGGCAGATTCCGTTACCATAGATGGCCACAAGATGCTTTATACTAACTACAGTTGTTGATGAATTATCTTTAAAGAAAAGACTTCTCAAGATTATCTTGAACACTCAGCTGCATATATTATGGATGAGAATTCATCAAATGAAAATCATGGGAGATATACACTTGAATGATCACGATGAACTGCATGAGTATTTCAATTATGGTCTACAATAAAATATTTTTGAAAAGAATGACTCAGGGAATTAGTCAAAACAACCATTGAGAATACTCAGATATTCAAGAGACTATTACAGGAAACTTCTGATTTTGAAATACTCTCATGAGATTCACCTCTCAATCTTATATGTTTTCGATATCACCCTGAAGAAATAGATAATGAAGATGAGCTTAATAAGATAAATAAAATTCTCAAGGAACGACTATATTATGATGGAACTTACTATGTTTGAGATACAACAATAGATGGTAAAAAATGTTTCCGAGCGGTACCAATGAATCCTGAAACAAATGAAGGAAACTTTATCTGATTTATCAAAAAGGTAAGAGAACTCTCTAAATAATTCTATAACTTAATTTTTTTATGAATACTAAAAATGGTCTATTCAATGAACTCCAGGCACGTGGTTTTGTATATCAAAGTTCTGACCAAAATATGGCAGAAATTCTCGATACTAAAAAGATAACTCTCTATGTTGGAACAGATCCAACAGCTGATTCTCTACATATAGGACACCTTATTCCTATGTTGATGCTCTCTCATTTTAAACGATATGGACATAATCCTATACTGTTAGTTGGGGGAGCAACTGGAATGATCGGAGATCCTTCATTTAAAAGTAATGAAAGGGTGCTTCTTACTAACGAGATGGTACAATACAACCTATCTCAGATTGCTATCCAAGTAGATAAAATACTTAATAGTAATAAGGAAAATTCGATTGAGGTTGTCAATAATTATGAATGGTTCAAGGATTTTAATATACTTGATTTTCTTCGTGATGTTGGGAAACATTTCTCAATCAATAGTATGCTTGCAAGGGATTCCGTAAGATCTCGTATCGAGAATGAGAATGAAGGAATGTCGTTTACTGAATTTTCTTATGCTCTTTTACAAGCTTATGATTTTGTCTATTTGAATCAGACAAAAGGCTGCAATCTTCAAATCTGAGGATCTGACCAATGGTGAAATATTGTTGCTGGTATTGATCTTGTCAAGAAGCGTACCTGAAACTCTGTCTATTGACTTACCTGCCCCCTCATAACAAAAGCTGATGGAACTAAATTTGGGAAAACCGAAGGTGGAAATATATGGCTTGATCCAAAGAAAACAAGCCCCTACAAATTTTATCAATTTTGGCTCAATGTATCAGATGAAGACGCTGAGAAATT
The DNA here is from genome assembly GCA_963763105.1 of uncultured Candidatus Altimarinota bacterium. Taxonomy (GTDB): domain Bacteria; phylum Patescibacteriota; class Gracilibacteria; order BD1-5; family UBA2023; genus JAGOMW01. The sequence goes on from CAVXMT010000001.1 coordinate 216,548, forward strand.
TATCAAACTCTATACTTTTCTTCCACTGAATGAGATCGAAAAACTCATTATAAGTGCAAGGGAATGTCCTGAAAGTAGAACTCTTCAAACGCAAACTTGCAGAAGAAATAACTAAGATGATACATGGATCTGGATCATTGGAAAGCATTTTACGAGCGAATAAACTTCTCTTCTGATGAGATAAAGGGGATCTACAAATAGATGATGATGTTGTAGTCTTACTTTTCTGGGGAATTAGAACATATTAAAATACCATTAAAAGGATTTTCGCTCAATTGAGTTATCGAATCATGTATAGAAAAGAATATCTTCTCTTCGAAGTGAGAGATGAAAAAACTCATCGATTCGAACTCATTTTCTCTGAATGGGATAAATATAAAAGATTTTGATTTCGCATCATGCGAAGAAAAGAATCTTTTGCTGAGAAAAGGAAAGAAAAATTATTATCTTCTATCACTTATTGAACATTATATGTCTAAAATATTCGCATTATGACCCGATGGTTCTTATTCATCAAAAGCTGCTAAAAAAGTAAATAGACGACTCTGATTTACTATAGAGTATAAAGATGATATCAGTAGTGTAATAGAAGCGACTGTCCAAAGTTTTTATTGATTAATTCCGATGCACAATACCTATGGATGAGTAGTAAAAGACTCATATGAAGGTTTAGTAAAAAATCAGGATTTCTTGCGAACATTATTGTTTGTAAGATTGCAAATTGACCACTGCCTTGCATCAGCTTATGGAGAAAGTATCTGAGATATAAAAACTGTGTATTCACATCCCCAAGCACTTAAGCAATGTGAAGGTTATCTCAATAGTATCTGAATTATGGGTGTCGCTACCAATTCAACAAGTGAAAAAATACATGATTTATCATTCGGTGAAGGAATAATATGTAGCACTAATACTGCTCAGACATCCTGATTACAAATAATTGATGAAAGTGTAACACAGGATGATAACATTACCATATTTGCGCTTATGGCAAATAAAGAATACAGTAAAATATTTATGGATAAGTTTAATAACAAGGGATTGAAAGATTAGTATATATAAATCTAATCATTCTTTACTATTTTCTACTATAATTATTTATGAAACAAATGACATGAAGACTCATGGAAACATTCAATGGGTTCCCTTTACAACCACAGTTCCACTTTTCAAATAATGAAGATGATGAATTTTTCATACTTAATAAAGATAAAAAAAAAGGTATATTCAAGGTTTGGCCAACTCGAATATTAAATATCTTGGAATGAGAGGAAATAAATCACAATCATCTTAAAAGGTTGGTGGCTATGAAAAAATGGCTTGCATTTATATGATTACAAGATAAATATCTACAAGAGGTATTTAATTCTGCACATAATTCAGATGATCTGTATGAACATGCCTCAGAACTCTTTACGAGAATGGAGTTGGCATTTTCCCGATTTGAACCATTCTACTGCATTGAAGCAATGATTGATAATAAAAAGAATTGATCCTATATTTCTGCTTCTTGAGGAGAGATTGATTTTATAGCCATTATTCTACCTAATATATTCTATTCTATATGTATAAAATGTGACAATTGGGATAAGATTGAAATTACTATAGATCAAATTCGAATGGCTTTTCATAGGGATGAATCTAGTTTGGATGGTAAAAGATTCATACTCTTGAATCTCATATCAGAAAACTCTGAATCTCTTTATCAGAATGCATATTTGCAAGTAAAATTTTGGGGGGGATACATTGATCTAAAGGAGATGACTATTGAGACTTGGACACATCAATTGAAATATTGAAGAATTCACATAAGAGAGGCATTGATTCTGGAAATATCAATTCTATTGACGCTGATATAAATGCGCGAATCCGTTTTATGAATTTGGCTACCAATTAAGAGGCAAGCTGATAATTTTTCTGGAAAAATGATGAATTATGACGCCGTTTGTCATACTGCCTCAACATTATTTGATCTCGTATCCAATAATCCTTCACTTATTTCTGAGAAGGAAAGAGATTGGTTCTCTATGATACAAGAACAGCTTGTAAAGATTGACGCAACATCTGCAAGGGGACGATTTCTACTTCAAATGTTTATCAATCATTCTTTTGATCCTAAACTCATGGAAACTATTGAAAAGACACGACAAAAAACTTCAACTCTCTTGGAGAATTCCTGAATAACGAAAAGGGATGGTGATTTGAAGTTTCTCTGAAAAGATTCAACTCATATTGATTTACAACAAGTGGGATGAAAGGGTATGTGAATATTTCTTGCGCAAGAGATTTTTTGAAATTCCTTAGTGATACAAACTCATTATATTTCATGGGTAATGGTACAAGAATGGCTATATAACATACCAGAATTTTCAGAAAATTTACGATTATTAGAAAATTCATCAACTATTGAGATGGCGATTGAGCTATGAAGATGACTAATTAAAAGAATAAATAAATCGGATATGCCAGAATATCTAAGAGAAAACTTAGATGACCAATTTATAAATCAAGAGAATCTCATCTTTCGATCCTCTGCCCTCACAGAAGATGTAGAAGATATTTGATCTGCTCCTGGAATATATGAAAGCCTCAAAGCAAGGAATAGTTGATTAGATATCGAAATAGCCTTTAAGGGGGTCATTGCATCATTTTTCTCAGAAAAAGCTATTATCTTTAGAACCAAATTAGGCCTTTGTCATACTCCTCTTATGACCGTTCTCGTACAACCATTTTCGCAATGAGCACACTGATCTCTCTTTGCAACTGAATCATGAATAGAACTAGATATATCAACATCAAACGTCAATACACTCAATGAAGAAACTACAAGTATATCTTTTGATTATGAAAATAATAGATTTAAAGATAAAATCCATAAGGACTTATTTCAGATTGGGAAAAAATCATTCCAGATCTTCGGGTCAGTAGATATGGAGTTTGTTATAGAAGATGAAAAAATAACTATTTTACAATTAAGAATGCTCAATCAGCCCAATGATAATAATATTAATAATGGGAAAGACGGTAAGATTTCCCAGGAAATCTTTATTGAAAATATTAACCAAATCATAAAAATAAAACCAACCGAAAATACAAATATACATCTCAAGTTTAGTTCAGCTATTGATTTTAATAAATTTCAGGAAATGCTATCTATTCATATAATTCGATTATCTAAATGTATCCATACTATTTCTCTTCCTGTCAGAATCGCACCAACCAGTCATTTTAGTAATATTATTCGTACACTATGAATACAGATTCTACTCCCTGAGCGAAATTCAGAACCATTGCCTGTGATCTAAATTGATTTAATATTCATTGATGTATTGCTACAACAAAGTGATTGAAAAAACCAATAAATGAAGATTTTATATGAGCTATCGATACTAAACACATTCTTAGAATATGTTTATGCGATGGGCATTGGTGAGATTGAGCATCAGAAATTATTCATAATACTTTTCTAGATAGTACTCTTCGATTCCCAAATAATCAAACTGAAACAGTAACTTTTGTTAAGAAAATGGAAGAGGAAATATGGAAGATCTATGGAAGATCTAATTTAAATGGCATAACGGATATAACTCCTGAAACAAGTTTATTAGCCTTTGAGATAATAAAGAAGAAGATAAAAATAATCTCATATGGTGATTGTAGATTTTTCATTTTGAGAAATGATTATACATTTCATGCACCCATGATTCAGTCCTGGATTTGAAGTTTTTCATACTCATGATTACGGAATAGGCTCCCAATTGAAAATGGAATATTCTTTTGAGAATTTGATATCAATTCTTGAGATACTATACTTCTATTTTCTGATGGTATTGATGAATGTATCTATGAAAAACCTACTATTCCAAAAGCAAAAATATGTGAAATGGCCAGACAAAATATCTCTTGTGAACAAATAACTAGAAACTTACTTAGTGAAGTTTATGCCTATTGAGCCGAGGATAACGCAAGTATATGAATATTTCATATTATTTAATTCCGAATCTTTTGACAATACTAAGAATATAAGTAAATTTACCTCGATAATTGTCAAAAATATGCATACAACTCAAACTTCTTATTTCTATTATTTCTTCCAATAAACGAAGGATTATTTTTGATAGTGTTAAATCTATAAAATCGAAAATCCTTCAAACAATTGGAGGATTTTTTTAAAATCAATTAACTGCATCATATGAAAAACCAAATATCCAACATCACAGAGAATTTTTTCTTCTATTACTTCTATTTCCAAATGAAAGGGAAATTTTCTTATTGCCTAATATAAGGTAGAAAGCAAAGAAATAAATCCCTCAAAAAATGAGGGATTTATTTTCTTTTCTTTTTCCGTTTCTTTCTTAGTGAAAAATTCTATATATCTCATAACTTACAATATATGAAAACTCCTATTCTCTACGGTATGCGCTGATCAGGAAAAACTACCATATGAAAACTCCTCTCTGAAAATCTCTGATATTCTTTTATGACCTTGATGAAGTTATGGAAGAGAATCTAAAGATGCCAGTATCAAATTTTGTATGACGGTATTGATGGGAAGCTTTCCGAGAAAAAGAATACAGGTTTCTCTCTCAGCTGCTCCTAATAGAAGAAAAGAAAGTTATTTCCCTGTGATGATGAACTGTGATCTTCGAGAGAAACAGGGATATCCTTAAGATAAATCAAAACAATATTCTCATATTTATTGATTGTTCCATACAAATCATGGGAGAAAGAATATGAAAAGATCAGCAAAACTGAAAAAGAAGGAATTCACTTACTGGAAATAATATTATTGAAGAATTGGAATATGTGTATGAAGAAAGAATTTCGTATTATTCATCACTTTATAATTATAAATTCATAAATACCAAAACTCCAGAAGACTGCATAAAAAATATTCTCGAAACAATTCCTTTATAAAACTTAACTTACTCAAAATATGCAAAACCCTGACTTAATATTATTCGACTGGGACAGAACCCTCTGTGATATTGAAGGACCAACAAATGATATCTTAAAAGAGACATTTAGAATATATTGAAACACCGTATCATATCCAGAATTTATAAAAATTTTTCGATCTTCAAAAAATCAAGGAAGAAAAGTTCGAGATCGTCTCGAAGAGATATTATGAAAAACCATATGAGAAAATTACTATAAGACATTCATGCAGGTAAAAAGAGATTCATTGATAAAACCCGAAATATTCTTATGAATATGAGAACAATTGGAAAGAGTCAGAGGACTACCAAACAGAGTTGTCGGAATTGTAAGTAATAAAAATGAAAAGGATGTTAGAGAAGATGGGTTTTGAAAAATATCAACATACTTTGAATTCATGATAGGATGAGATAGAGTATCTGCTTCTGAATTAAAACCCTCATGAAGACTCATAGAGATTGCTATAGAAACGATAGGCTCTGTTAATAATATTCTTATGATATGAGATGCCTGTCATGATATGAATGCTCTCTGAAATGCTCATTTTGCATGAAGAAAAATCTGAGTATTATCTACCTGGTGAATTTCTCAGGAGGAATCCATGCTTCAGAGAGAAAATACTAATTCATCGAAAATGGATGTATTTCAGGAAGTAAATTCTATTGGAAATCTCTCTCAAGTTATAAGCTCTCTTCTTACTTCCCAATAACCCTATTCTTATGAACTCTCACTGACAACTTTTTCGAATTACCACTTTTGGAGAATCTCATGGAATAGCCTTCTGAGTTGTGATTGATGGATTACCCTCAAATTTTTTTGATTGATATGGGAAATATCCGGAATGAACTCGCTCGCAGAAAACCAGGACAAAGCAATATTACCACACAAAGAAAAGAAGATGACGAAAATTTTGAAGTTCTTTCTGGACTTTTTGAGTGAAAAACCACCGGACATCCAGTCACTATCATAGTGAAAAATAGTGATCAAAAATCAGGAGACTATAGTAATATCAAGGACCTCTTTGGTCCAATCATGCGGATCTCACCTATCACTTGAAGTATGGAGTGAGAGACTATCGAGGAGGTGGACGAAGCAGCTGAAGAGAAACTCTCTCTCGAGTGATCGCTGGAGCTATTGCTAAACAGTTTTTATTGGAAAGGCTCGGAGTGAAAATCGTCGCTTTTACCAAACAGGTTGGAGAGTCGAAGCGAAAAATATCGACTTTGATTTTATCGAACAGAATAAGCTCCGAACGGCAGATTCGAGTGTATCTGATCAGATGATTGCCTTGGTTGAAGCTATGCAAAAAGATGGAAATAGTATCGGAGGAATTATAGAGTGTATCTCTATGGGAGTTCCTGCGGGTCTCGGTGAACCTGTTTTCGATAAGATAAAGTCTCGTCTTGCCTCGAGTATGCTCTCAATCGGTGGAGTACTTGGATTCGAATATGGTGCAGGCTTCGGAGTCACTGACCTCACCGGAAAGACGTACAATGAATGATTTGTGAATGAAGATAAAAAAATACATTCTGAACACAATCGTTACGGTGGAGTGCTCGGTGGGATCACCACCTGAGAAGATGTAGTTTTTCGTGTAGCTATCAAGCCCACTTCCAGTATATATACTGAGCAGAAAACAGTAGATATTCATGGAAATTCCGTAGATTTTGCCATTACAGGACGGCATGATCCATGCATCTTGCCACGCGTTGTTCCCGTCATTGAAGCCATGACCGCTATAGATTTGCTGGATCTCTACTTACTTCAGAGAAGTAAACAATAATTTTTTATCCACATTATATGCATTCCTCTATCGTCACTCAATATATAGAACAATTCAATAAAAATTCTTGGCAAGGAGGATCTCATCGTAAAACTTTTTCAAGATACTGAACTAAAAAATACCTATCCAAATGATATTCGACGTGCAACCATCATTGGACAAATTACCAATGAAATAATGGTTCGCACTTGAAGTAATGATCTCTGTAAAATACTTGCGATTGGGGATATCAAGTATTTTGATGATCTCGAAATAGAATGGCAAGAGCTCATCCATAGAGTCTCTCGGAATAAGTATATGAAAACTTCAAGGATATGACCTCACTGGACTATGAAGTCTGGAACTCCGTTCGAATATAGTAAAATATATGTCACGCTATTATGATCTATCTCTTCTCACTATTCCTGTGGAGGATCAGATTATCCCAAGTTACGGTGGAACTGATTCATTTGTAGCCATTTTAAACACTCTGAAGATTCTTGCGAGGTGAAAGAAGGAAACGTTCTCTATCCTGAAGCCAGTTTCATTGCCAACGTAAAAATCGCTGAGATGATTCTCGAAAAGGAAAATTGTTTGATTATAAAAAAACCGGAGCCTGATGATTTTTTTATCTCTCTGGAACAGGTAAGGAGTCTCTATAAAGAAGGAGGTTTAGAGATTGATCAAACAAATGTATTTTATATCACTCCTGTAGGAAATCCTACAGGAAATAAGGTAGGTAATGGAAATTTGTCTCAAATTCTCCAATGAATTCACGAGTTTGATGCAAATGCTATTTTATCCTTGATAATGTATACGTTGGACTCCTGCCAGATAGTGAATCTCATAAACTCTTCCAGAATATATTTGCGGATAAATCCATCATGGAGAGGATTATCTTTACTGAAAGTATCTCAAAAACTCTCGGGACAACAGGGATTAGAATTGGATGGACCTGGACTCTCAATCCTCTTCTTTCAAGTGAGCTCAAGCGATATACTGCACTGACTAAAGCTGGATTCTCTAAGATGCTCGATGAGTTCTCTATCCATCTTCTCGGAAACTCTAGTATTTTTGATTTCCAAAACAAGGTCTATGAATTCTGGTCTCTAGAACGTATGAGGTTTGTCGAATATATGAAACATAATTTTTCCGAACTCTTTGATTTTGATTCAAGCCCTGCTGTGTCCGATAGAGAGTGAATCTATGTTCTTCTGAAGATTCGATGATATCTATCCAAAGAAGAGATATTTGCGCTAACAGGAATCATTGGAGTTGGCATTGAACTCAGTGATGGAAACTATATCCGATATGCCTTTGGTAATGTTAAAAATTTTTAAAATCTGTGAATTCTATGCATAAACCTATTATCACTATCATTGGTTGAACTTCGAAATTCTGACAACTTTGGAAACGCTATTTTGAAAGAAAATGACTCCAAGTCATTGTTGCATCTCGTTCGACCAAAATCACTCCAGAAGAGGCAGTAAAACTGGCAGACATTATCATTATCTCTGTTGGTATTCGTTCGACGATAAAGACGGTTGGGAATCTCATTCCTCATATCCCACCTGGTAAATTGCTTCTTGATTTTACAGGAATCAAAACAGAAGCAACTCGAGCTCTTTCTCAATATGCTTCCGGGGAAGTAGTTGCAACTCATCCAATGTTCGGACCATGGGTTACTGACATTCGAGATCAGAATATTGCTTTTGATCCAGTATGTCCGGGTGAAAAATGGGAATTCCTCTACAATCTCTGGAAAGGAGACTGAGCAAACCTCATAGAACTCTCATCCAGGAAGCACGATGAACTCGTTGCAATCGTGCAATCAACGGTACACATCATGAATCTTATGTTCGGACATATTCTCACAAAACGAGGAATTAATATCGAAGAGATTATGCGAATTTCCACTCCAAATTCTCGAATGCAACTCTGTATATTGGCACGATTTCTCAACCAAGAAGCTTCTCTCTATACTGATATGCAAATGCAAAATACTATATACAAGGAAGAAATACTTCCAGAAATACTATCATACTTTTCAGAACTTACCTGAATAATACAATCCGAGAGAAGTGAAGATTTCTCTAGAGAATTCGATATAATAAAGAAACATGTCTGACAAAATTTCCTCGATAAAGCATTGAATATCTCAAGTGCCTTCGATGAACATATAAAAAAAGCATTATAAAAATCTACTCTTTCATCTCATCATATATGCCTATTCTTTCCAAATTTCGAAAACAAATCGATGATATCGACGACCAACTTATCGAACTTCTCTCAAAACGATTTGAAGTTGTAAAACAGATTGGTAAATATAAAAAAACTATCAATCTTCCTCCTCTCCAACCAGCTCGATGGGAAGAAGTTCTAGAAAAGAGGATTAAAAAGGCAAACGAGAATAATATCGATTCTGACTTTATAGTAGATATCTGGAACAGGATCCACGAATACGCTCTCAACATCGAAAAATAAAATCATCATAAATCCACATAATTCTTTTTTCTATGCCATCCCCTATTTATTATCAGTGAGTTCCTGGTGCTTATTCTCATATAGTCGCCAACCACTATGCCAAATTTCTCTGAACACCTCAAGTTATTTGAGTGAAGAATTTTACCGAAGTGTTTGAATCTACTGTAAAATCAGGTTTTGGTATAATACCAATAGAGAATAGTTATGCAGGATCCGTGTATGAGAACTATTTCAATCTCACAAAATATAACGGTCACATCTGTGATGAATATTTCCTTCCTGTTCATCATTGCCTTGCGTCAATTTCGAAAGATATTGGAACAATAAGAAAGGTTTTTTCACACTATCAGGCTCTTATACAGACAGAAAAATATACCAAATCTCACTCTTGGGAAACAGAAAATCATAGAGATACTGCTGGAAGCGCACAATATGTAAGTACATTGGAAAATCTTTCATACTGAGTTATCTGTTCTGAGTTTGCAGCTGAAATATATGGACTCAATATTCTAGAGAAGAATATTCAAGATCAAGAAGAAAATACCACCCGGTTTTTTCTTGTCTGACTCGAATGACAATATAAGAATTATAATAAGAAGGGTAAAATATCTCTCCTTTTTCGACTTAAGAGTATCCCTGGCGCGCTTCATAAATGTCTTGGGGTATTTGCAAATCGAGATATTAATATCACAAAGATTGAATCTATTCCCGTAAAAGATACTCCTTTTGAATATATGTTCTGGATGGATATCGATGGACGAATAGAACTACTGTCTATACAACAGGCATTCGCAGAATTAGAGCAATTTGCAACTCAGATTCGAGTACTCGGTGACTATTAAAAAATCCTTCAGTTATGAAGGATTTTTCAAAAATTTGACTCATTCAAATACTTCTATATATTGCCCGAGCGAACATAAATTTTTACCAAGAAATATGCTAGAATTACCAGGCCATGATCATTTTTCTGAGACAGTCCAAGATAGACGCTCGAGCGAACTACAACAGTTATCCACCCAGAATTATACTACAAATATTCTTAGTAGAGATATTCTTAGTGAATGAATATCAATAATGCGAATTCTACTTCAAAATGGGAGGACTATCAATTCAACCTATGATCGCGAATCGAGTGCCCCCGTTGATAAAGCTACAAACTGTGCTTTTTTAAAATTTACAGATGATGTAAGGGAATATATATGGAATGGTGTACTCCATTGAAAAGAAATAAGGCTTTATGAAAGAACTAAATTCTGACAAGATGGATATGTTCCTATTCCATGAGTTAAAATAATAGAAATAGTATGCTCTCCAGATTAAATGAGCTATTCTCCTCTCACCTTCATTGCCTCGAGTATTCTTTCCATTGCGACGACGTAGGCACCAGTTCGAAGCATGACTGTATGCTCGTTTGCTGATCTCAATACTCCTGCAAGGGCTGTCTCCATTTTGAGCTTGAGTTTTTCTTGGACTTCTGCACGTGACCAGAAATAATTCGCATTATTCTGTACTTGTTCGAAATAGGACACTGTCACACCTCCTGCATTCGCGAGAATATCTGGAATTACAGTAATTCACTTGGAAAATAATGTCGTATCAGCATCAGGAGTGATTGGACCATTAGCAAGTTCCATGATGAGTTTTGCTTGGATCTTCGAAGCATTCTCTGAAGTGATCTGATTTTCGAGAGCTGCAGGAATGAGAATATCACATGGAAGTTCGAGAAGCTCAGGATTTGAGATCTGTTTCCCTCATTTGTATTCTGCAAGAGCTTTCTTATTCTTTTTAAGTGTGACAATTTGTTCGATATTTAGACCATTTTGGTCAAATATTGCACCATGAGAATCAGACGTTCCGATGAGAATAGCTCCAGTTTTTGATATAAGTTCGATCATATTGAGACCAGCATTTCCAGCTCATTGAATGACTATTTTTTTTCAGACAAGTGAATCATTTTTTGATAGTATATATGCTTCGAGTACATAGAGCCCACCTTGAGCTGTCGCTGTATCACGACCAAGAGATCATCCTATAGAAAGTGGCTTTCCTGTGAATGTTCCTGGTGTCCAGTGTCCGACGAGTTTAGAATATTCGTCTACCATCCATGCCATGATCTGACCATTTGTATTGACGTCCGGTGCTGGAACATCATCGAGTGGACCGATATACTTATAGAGCTTTTGGACCCAACCACGAGAAAGTCGCTCGAGCTCTCATTCTGAGAGTTCTTTTGGATTGACGATAATGCCTCACTTCCCTCCACCAAGTGGAAGATCGAGAGTTGCACACTTGATACTCATCCATTCTGAGAGCGCCATCACTTCATCTTTATTTACATCTTGATGGTAGCGAATTCCTCCTTTGTATGGACCACGAGCATTATTGTGCTGACTACGATATCCAGTAAAAATACGAGTAGTTCCATCGTCCATCTGAACTGGGATAGCAACTTCGATAATACGTTCTGGAAAGAGAATCTTCTCAAACTGGCTATCATATTTCCCTTCGAGAAATTTATAAGCAGCGCGCATCTGGGTCTGAGCGGAAAGAAATGGATTATTGGTAGCCATAGAAATAATAAGTAAATAAATAATAAGTAAAATGAGTGTACCCTAATTTTCAATGAAATCAAAGAATAATGAGAATTATTCTCATTAAAATGTATTGCACATTTTTGAGGTTTACTTGGAAAGATTTTTAGAAACTGTTTTGAGAGATTTCTTGAGAGCTACGATACCTCTATCAATCTCTTCATAGGTAATTATTATAGGTGGTTCGATACGACTCGTGATGGCACTATTCAGGGTTCAGGCGATAAGAACTCCATTTTTGAAGAGTTCAGCTGTGACCTGATATCCAATCTCTGCGGATCGAAAATGCTGAGCAATAAGAAGTCACTTCCCAGAGATTGACTCATAGATTTGTGGGTATTTTACTACAAGTTTTTCAAGATGTTTCATGATGTATTCTCACTTTTCTTTTGCTTGTTTCGCATAATCATCCCGAAGAACTACATGGATCGCAGCGATTGCAGCACTACACGCAAGTGCTCATCCTCCTGTTGTTGTCGTATGGATAAATGGATTTGGATGCATCATACATTGCCAGATCTCTTCTGTAGAGACAAAAGCGGATATTGGCATCACACCACCACCGAGAGCCTTCGCCATTGTCATGATATCAGGAACAACCCCCCAATGGTCTACTCCCCAGAGTTTCCCTGTACGACCAAGTCCAGTCTGTACTTCATCAGCAATAAGAAGGACTCAATGCTTCTTTGTCGCTGCACGAATACGTGGCCAGAAATCATCAGGAGGGACAATCGCTCATGCTTCACCCTGAATTGGTTCCATCATGACGGCGGCAATTCCAATTCCTACGGCTTCACAAATCTCAAGTTGTCGCTCTACTGCTTCTGCATCACCAAACGGAACATGATAAACAGGTCCACCATAGAGTGGTCACACTGGTTCGCGATAGTCTTTTTTCCCAATCATTGAGAGTGACCCCATTGTTTTTCCATGGAATCCTTTTACTGCGACGATAAATCCAGCTTTTTTTGTATACATTTTCGCGAGCTTGATCGCTCATTCATTGGCTTCAGTCCCACTTCCTGCAAAGAATGCATACTTCAAATCACCAGGAGTTATATCTGTCAGTACCTTTGCGAGTACGCCACGAAGTGGATCAATGAGTTCTTGAGATGGCATTGGAGTATGAAGAAGCTGGGCTTGTACAGCAGAGATAACATCCGGATGAGACCAGCCATGACTCATCATGCCAAATCCACCAAGCCAGTCGATATATTCTCGACCAAGAACATCTTGAAATATAGCTCATTTCCCTTTCCATTCGACCGCGACACAATCACCAGGAATAATACCACAATGATCTGCAAGTGTGACACTCTTACGATAATCAAGCCATCCTGAATTAAAATGTTCACGAAAATTATTGAGTGATTCTGTGATGATCCAGCTTGCCTCTTCAGAAGTTGGATTTTGTTTTGTCTTAATAATATCAAGCCATTTAGCCGTGTAATCGAGAACTTTTCTCTTTTTTTCCTTCATAAAATAAATTAAAAATTAATAAAAAAATACTCTACCATAATTTCTTTTTTAAGGCAAAGAAATTGAATATTCTCTTTAGGAAATAGTGTATACTCGAAAAATACTGTGTCCGACGATATATAAGAATTGCTACCAAAATATTGGCAAAAACATTATAAATAAAATATCCACAACTTTCAAAACTTATATTAGTAAAAGAAAAAATCATAAATAGTTGGGAAAACCCTGCCATAAGCCATGCAAGTGGATCTTCTGATATTGGATTGACCCATATCTTTCTCAAAGTTGGGAAAAGTACAAGAAAATCGATAATAATCATCAGTATCATTGTCTGACTCGCTCCAAGAAGCTTACTGACAATAATAGTAAAGATTGCAAGTGAGAGTGCTGTATAATCAATTTTTCTTGTAGAAATTCTCCTAAAATAATACCATCAGAGTATTGATCAGATAAATAATGCGGATGAACGTATAAGAATGGGGATCATGGAATATGAAAATCCTTCCAATAAAACTATCAAATATCCGCTCTGAAGAGCAAAAAGAAACCATACCGTCCAGCTAAAAGGATGTGGAACAACTCTTCCATGAAAGACATGATAAATATATGGAATAAATCATATCAAATACAAGACTGAGGCGGTGATGATGAAAAATAAGGAAAAATTCATAAAAGCTATTTCTTAGGTTCCGAGATAACTTTTATATTACAGAGTTCATGGAATCACTCATTTCCCGTGTTCACGACCAATTCCAGAAGCCTTGTATCCGCCGAATGGATTGGATGGAATACAATAATTTATATTATTGTGCTGTACCATACCACTCTTGATATGCCGAGCAAGATAGTGAAATGTATCATTACTTTCTGTGAATACATAAGATCAGAGTCCATATACTGTATCATTTGCGAATTCGATTGCCTCGTGAAGTGTCGTGTATGAAACAATAGGAAGTATGGGACCAAAAACTTCTTCTTTCCATACCGGCATATCATGTGTAATATTTCCAAGAAGAGATATTGGCATATATGCCCCATGGAGTATAGTATCTGGTTTTTGTTCGAAGAGGATTTTTGCCCCAAGAGAGAGTGAATCCTTGAGTTGCTTATCGAGAATAGAGAGCTGATGTGCTGAAATAATAGGACCAATATCTGTGGATTCATCGAGTGCATTTCCTATTTTTTTGGATTGTATTTTAAGAGAGAGTTTTTCGACGAGCTCATCGTATCGTGATTGATGGACGATAAGACGCTTGAGTCCGTCACACATTTGTCCAGAATTGGAAAATCGCATAAAATATATCGTCTCAATCACGCTATCAATATCGGCATCTGCACAGACAATTCCTGGTGCAGATCATCCGAGTTCCATAACTGCTGTGATCCCTTTCTCGAGAGCTTTCTTTGAGAGAGAATTCCCTACGGTCGTGCTTCCTGTGAAAGTGATACCATCTATATTTTGATCTGTCAATATATTTCCGATAGACCCATCTCCAAATATTTCTGTCCAGACCCCAACTGGAAGTGAAGATTTTTCTATAAGAGATCCTATGATTTTTCCTGTCAGAATAACTTCTTTTGATATCTTCCATACGACGGTATTTCCAGCAAGAAGTGGTTGTATACATGCCCAGACGCAAAGCATAAATGGATAATTCCAAGGTGTAATTGCCGCGATAACTCATTTTGGTTCATAGAAAACAGTATGGATTTCACCCTCATTTTCGAAGACTATTTCTGGAGAAAGATATTGGGAGGCATTATCGAGATACCAGAGATAATAGTTGAGTCCGTATTGGACTTCATCTCGAGCCAGTCGAATCGGCATTCCCATCTCACTTGCGACACTTTGCGCTATTTGTTCTTTTTTTTCGAAAAAATCACTATAGAGACTTCGGAGAAGAGAAATCCTCTTCTCAAGTGGGGTTTCTGCCCAATCTTTTTGAACTTTTTTTGAATAATCAACAATACGGACAATCTCAGACTCTGGAGTAGATTCGACAGATCCAAGAGGAGCAAAATCAAGTGAAGGATTGGTGGAATGGATGAGCATGAGAGAAAGTAAAGAGATATAAAAGAATCGTATCATATTTTCCCGAGATAATCAAAACCGACAGAGGGATTGAATTGACAAAAAAGAATTGGAAAACTTAACTTTGAATTTTCTGGGTTTTTCGATACAATTTTCGCGAAATTTCTATTTTTCTTCTTAATTCTGATTTTCTTATGGCAAAGTGAGACGTTATTATCCGATTTGATGAAGTGACATACTGATATGTCGCTCCAAAGTGGCTTCTCGATGAGACCAGCTTTTCTGTACGGGAATGAGCAAAAATCACTCTCATGGGACAAAATGGTGCTGGGAAGTCAACCATTTTCAAAATGATTACTGGAGAATATAAAGTAAACGAATGACGCATTCTTATAACGAATGGCAAACATATTGCTATCGCGAAGCAAGTGATGCCAAAAGAAGATAAAGAAATGTCCATACAAGAATATTTTCGTAAATATTCACGAAGTGATGCTCATAATATCGATAGAGATATTCATAGTGTACTTGAAGCCGTCAATTTTATTCCAAGTATACCAGTCGGATCTATTCAGACAAAAGAACAAGTATTTGCAATGTTTCTCGATCGAACTGTTTCAAGCTTTTCTGGATGACAACAGGCTCGACTTCTTCTTGCTGGAGCTCTCATCCAACATCCCGATATTCTTCTCCTTGATGAGCCGACCAATAATCTTGATAGCGCTGGTATCTGGCATCTTACAGAATTTCTCCAGAACTATGATAACACTGTACTCGTCATCTCACATGATGCGGAATTCTTGAATTCATTTACCGATGGAATTCTCTATCTTGATATTTTTACGAGAAAAGTAGAGCAATTTGTCGGAAATTATCATGATGCTGTCGAGCAAGTCGAGCGCAAGATAGAATCACAGAATCGTGAGAATAGTCGACTCGAGAAAGAAATCCAAACGAATAAAGATCAAGCAAATGTTTTTGCTCATAAATGAGGAAAACTCCGAGCTGTAGCCAAGAAGATGGTAGAAAAAGCTGAAGAACTCGAAGCAAGTAAGGGTGATGTGCGTCGTGAAGATAAGACAATTCGAGATTTCAAGATTCCAAATCAAGAAGGTATCGGTGGGGAAATCATAAAAATCACCAGTCTCCAAATTATCAGAGATCATATCGCTGTCGAGAAAGCCGTCGATGTCTCTCTCGGAAAGAATCGCCATCTCCTCCTCTCAGGACCAAATGGCATAGGAAAGTCGACACTTCTCGAATCGATAGCAAAATGAACCGCGACAGGAGTCAAAATCGGAGATAATGTAAAGATCTGATATTATCGCCAAGACTTCTCGACTCTCGATTTTTCTCAGAAAGTCTATGATTGTCTCTTTGAAGCCTCAGGACGTACTGCACTCGATAAAGATCTCCGATCTTTCGCATCAGGATTCCTTATCACTGGTGAACTCATGGCAACACCTATTGGAGCGCTATCAGAATGACAAAAATGACTCGTCATGTTCGCAAAACTTGCTCTCGAAAAACCAGGACTTCTCATCCTCGATGAGCCAACCAATCATATCAACTTCCGTCATTTACCAATAATTGCTAAGGCACTCGACGAATATGAAGGAACGATGATTATGGTCTCGCATATTGATGAATTCGTCTGGCAAGTGAGAATCGATGAATATCTAGAGTTGGAATAAGGTTCTCAATATATAAATTTATATATTTTGTCAGAATATTTTACCTACATTCTCCGCTGTGCAGACCTGACGCTCTATACGGGAATCACGACCAACCTTGATCGACGAATCAAGGAACATAATACGAGTAAAAAATGAGCGAAGTATACTTGTATGCGACAACCCGTAGAGCTCATCTATTCTGAAGAATACAACACTCGAAGTGAAGCATGCAAGCGAGAGTATGAGATAAAACAAATGACAAAAAAAGAAAAAGAAATCCTTATATCTAAGATACAATAGTGCCAAAAATCCTAAAATTGATTTCTATAATTTTTCTTTAGATATCACCATACATACTCAGATTTTAGTACATATGTCATAGATTCTCTATATCGAGCGGTAATCCTGGCTATTTTTTCATTCTGATCAATAGTAAGTGGCGCTGGTGGAAGCTCCGTATACTTCTTTGTCTTTTTATTAAAAATCTTTCTTGGCTTATTGGATCATTGAATTTTTTTAATAGAAGCTTCCTTTGTTTCTTTCATAGATTTTAATATATTTGCTATAGAAAGTTTTCTCTCATATTCATTTTTTTTATATTCATCTTTATTAAAAGAGGATTTCTTGTAATCTTTTCCGAACACTTCTTCCATAATTCTGGTCATGGAGCCATTGTATCCTGCAGCAAGAAGTGCGATAATTCCTATATCAGTTCTTGGACCAGTTCCTATATCAGTTCTTGGACTCTTGATAAGGCTCTTCCAATTCTTCTTGATAGTATCAGGAAACTGAAATAACTGATCATCAAAATGTGATACCTGGAGACGAAAGCTTGTCTCATGATCTCGAGAAGCAGTATCAAAATCTGCTTCAGGAAAAAGATCTCCATATTTTTTATCTTTCCAAAAAAGATAGTATGTAGGAAGCATAATCTGCCCTACTCACTGAGCTCATACTTTACTCTTTTGCCAATTAAAGGCATTTGATGTATTGGCTCCAAATGTAGTAAGAGACTTCTCTAATTGTGCATTCATTATTGGATCCAGAATATCTTTCGACTTGATATTCTTTCCAGTACTATCAAAATATACCTCGAAATCCATACGTTCTATGAGATTGAGGATAAATGGATACTGCCAAGGTAATGCTTCAGCAATAGAAAGCTGTGGAATTTTACTATGTATCTTTCAGAGTGAAGTATTCCCAACTTGATGTTCATATGTTTTCTTCATGGTCTCAGAAAGATATTCGAATCAAAGTTTCTGATTTTCCGAAGTATTGAGTCATTCACGATAAGGAATATATGAGAAATGAGTATATTGTTCCTGATTTCCAAGTGTTGCGATTTTAGCCTTAAAATCAGCGATTTTTCATTTCTGTTCTTCTATTTTTGTCTGGAGTTGTTTTCGTATTTCGAGGGCCTTCTTTGTCTTCGGAACTTTTCCAAGACTTGCATTCAATCTTTTTAGGTCAGCTTCAGAAGTTCGAAGATTATTTTCGAATATATGTTTTTTATTATATTTTGGATTCTCTGCGGGAAATAATATAGCAAGCTGGGTCCAGTCATTCCCTTTATTATCTTTGATAATATACTCAGTATTATATCCATTTGATTTTGGAACAGGCGTCAACGAAAATCCTGAAACATATAAGGTCTTGCTTTCATGATTGGAACGAGGAATACAGAGTTTTTTTGCCTGGCTTTTTTCTTTTCCAGGAAGATAGATAATAATACATGATTTATCTGGGTTTTCCTTTTTGATTTCGGAATGATTCTTGTTGAGATATTCCTGTGCAATGAGCGACATTTTGAGCTGATCATATTTTGGCTCTTGGATTTTTTCTGGTAACCTTGGAGTCGAAAATGAATCTACTATCTTTGAAGTAAGATCAGAAAGCCAAGAATGGGTTTCTTTTTTTACTCATTCTTTTTTATTGAGATACCGTTCTTTATATTCAGAAAAAAGTTCCTGATTGATATCAGGCCGTACTGGTAATTTTTGTGAATTGTTTGATGGGATTTCAGGAGAGGATATTGCCATGAGGATATTGTATCATAATATTTTCATGAAGACAAAAATGAAGCTATCATTAATAGACTTTCTCCTTAATATCGAAATATCCTTCTATCTCCTCTAGAGATATAATATAAGTCTTATTTGATATTCTATTAAATATAATAATTAATGCCTTATTTCTTTGTGTCCATGCAAGAAACGCTGTAACTTGAAACTTATTGGTCTTGTTATCTTTAATTTTTTTTATAATAGCATCAATATTAATTCTAGATGTTACACTAATTGCAACTATAATTAGTCACGCCAATCAATCTTTAAAATCATAAGTCTTTGTTCTTTTTACTCATATTGCAGAATCAATTTTTTCAAGAACTGTCTCTGGATCAAGGCCTTGGAAACCTCATTTCTTAGCATTATATTCACATATCTCGGTCATTTCATATAATCAAGAAGGGAATTCTTCAGAATTATTATCTCAGAAGTAAAAGTCAGGCATACATTTATTCTCAACTGAATGTACTATATTGGGGAATAAGTATTCATTCTTCTGCATAAGAAAAGGTATAATTGATTGAGATAGGATATACAATTCCCAAAGTTGTTGATTATTTTCTAGAATTTTTTTATACTTATCTTTTCTTTGAGATAAATCTTTATAGTAAATAGTGTTATAAACGTTAATTTTTACATTTAAAATAGGGTCTAAACCAGTTGACGGTAATTCTTTACCCCATATACTGGCTCTATGATCAGAAAAACTCTCTATCGAAAAAAATCACGAATTTGAGATGCAAAAATAAGAGAAATAGTTCGCTATTTTTCTCTGGATTTTACCTCAGATATTACAGCGAATCTAACATGACTTAATCCTAAAACTACTCAAGATTGGTATAGATATATCAGAAAAGCTATCTCAGCTCTCTGTGAAGCAGAAAAAGCAGAAATATGGACAGGTTCTATTGAGGTAGATGAAAGTTATTTCTGACCCACTAGAGTGAGATGAAAGAGATGAAGATGAGCTGGAATGAAGACAATAGTATTTGGACTCCTCAAAAGAAATGGAAAAGTCTATACTGAGATAGTTCCTGATGTGAAAGCTAAAACTTTGGTTCCAATTATCAGATGAAAAGTAAAGATTGAAGATACTGAGATCAATAGTGATGGTTGGCCTGCATATGATGGATTGGTAGATATTGGATATGAGAAACACTACAGAGTACATCATGGAGCCAATGAGTTTGCGAGATGAAACCAGCATATTAACTGAATTGAGTCATTTTGGAGCTTCACAAAAAGAAGACTCTCTCAATTCAATTGAATCAAGAAAGCTTACTTTTATTACTTCTTGAAAGAATCTGAATTTCGATATAATTGTCGTATACAATGAAAAGATATCTATAAAGAAATCTTAAAATTACTCAGAAAATTTAACCCGTAACTGGTTTAGACCCTAAAATAATAATATCCTTTAAAAGACTGATCATATTTAATTCTTCACATTAATATTACCACCAAATACTTCGTTTATTAATTTCTGATCGCGAGGAACTTCGTTTATTCATTCAAATTTCATAAACTTTTCTGATTCATTTATATTATCATCGTCAAAATAAACAGTAAATAATCTATTATCTATGGATTGCATAAATAATTCTTTGTCTTTAGTTAAAATATTAAGGACTATTCTAACTGTTAAATAGTAATCTAACACTGATATTATCCAAACCAAGCAACATAACAATAATGGCCAGTTCGAAAGATTAAACAGGTTAAATAGGAGGAACGCTATAACAAAATAACCAATATGTCTAAATTTAGCATTTTTTCATGACAATCACATTCATATAACAAAAGCAATTATTCAAAGAGTAATAATAGTCCAACCTAAATTATATGAGTAAGCTAAATAAATATAATATAAAAGCGCCATAATACTTAGTATTAGTCAACCGATATAAAAAAATCAGCTATAGAGTTTTTTATGTGTATAAAGAAATTGAAGTAATTGATCAAGATCAAAGATTACATTTGCTGAAATATCTTTATTGATAAATGCTCTGTATTGATATTCTGGATGCATCAAGGACATCTTCATTACGTCGAGCATAAAAAACTAGTTAATAATAAAAACTACCCATAAAGTATATTCTTAATCTAGGAAAATCAATACTACTTATTCGTCTCCCTTACCTTGATATGTAACTCTCGGAGTTGAATCTCATCCACCTCTGCTGGAGCATTCATCATCGCATCCTCTGCTT
>CAVXMT010000002.1:0-99056 GCA_963763105.1 uncultured Candidatus Altimarinota bacterium
ACTTCGCAAATGTTCATTATCGAGATTATAGGCGGTTTTAAGAAATTGGATCCCCTCTTTGAAGCTATCCAGTTCAATACTACTTTCCATAGAATAAATAGTATTGTATTTCTTTACCTTCCTGTATTAAATCATAAAACTGATAAACGGCCTCTTGGGTCTTATTGGTCTTTAATAATAATTTTCCCAATTCAAATCTGGGGCTTCTTGCAAGGGAAGGGTTATTTGCAATAACACTCTCATATTGAATGATGGCCTTGTCATAATTTCCAATAGCATTGTATGCGCGGGCAATCTGTAGATTTGAATTTGCCCTATTGTCCTTGGCGTATTCATTTATGGCCTCTGTATAATTGCCGAGGAGCGTAAAGACTATCGGCAACGACAAGTCTGATGATTGGGCGATTGAATTTCCTGTGAGAAGTAATAAAAAAATTTGAAATTATTTTTTCATTCACGCTGATTTACGTTAAAAAACTAATTCTATATTTCCTCAAAGCGAATCATTAATAAATTTCTCTTGCCTTTCTGTCGCAACATTCTTGCGTATTGCCCTACCCCCTCCTCATAAATCAAGAAAAAAAAGGAAGTATGATATTGGATTATATTCATCGTTTTATTGAACTTATGAGAGCTTTTCCATTGACCAATTCTCTCTGGAAATGGATAAACTGTTGAGGTTTAAATCGTACTTTTTGTTTACTGAGACTAAGATGTCGTTGGAAGTTGGTTCTGTTCCATCAGTAATAACTTCAATATTCATTCCTCTCAATACTTTTCCAGAGGTTCTATCGCAAACTACTTTCCATAATTCCATATTTTATCCTTTTTTTTAACTATAGAGAATTGAATTAAGTTTTATTATCGAACACCGCATTGTATGTAGCTTCTGTTAGATAGCCTAATTCAACCAATTCACTTTTGTCATTGATTTGTTTCAAATATCCATTCTGCAAGTAAAAAATATTGTCGGCTAAATTGATTACATTTTCATAGTCGTGGTCGGTAATAATATAACCTTTCGATGATTTCATTTTTTTGATATATTCTATTATATAATCTCTTACAATCGGGCTTACTCCGTTAAAAGGTTCATCTAGTAAAATGTATTCTGCATTTGAATGAATAACCAGTAATATTTCCAATATTCTTTTTCACCACCAGATAAATCTTGATTATGTTTACCTAATAGCGGTTTTATATGTTCGTTATTAAATAGGCAGTATATTTTCTCTAGAATTTCTTTGGGAAGAAAAAGTGTTATTAATGTTTTTATTTTTACATTATTTGGAAGGAAATTGTCTTGGGGCAAATAATTAATCAAATTTCTACCGTCTGAAATATTCCTGATTATTTTTTCACCTATTCTCACAAATCTGGATTCAGCCCTTACTGTCCCAAATATTATTTTTAGAAGAGTAGATTTTCCAGAACCATTTCTTCCGATCAAACCTTTTATTTCTCCTTTTTCACACGAAAGGAATATATCACTAAGTATTACCTTGTTATCGTAGGATTTTGTCAAACTGTCAATATGTAGTTTGCTCATATTAAAGATAATATCAACAGATTAAAAAAAGCTATTATGAAGGTAGAACCCCATAATTTAAGAGTACCTAATCCTAAATTATAATAGAAGTAATATTCATTTTTATTTCTTATTTCATAAACGTAGTATTGAACTAGAGGTGCGATTATTATAAAACAGAATCCGATAGTAGTGAGTTTTCCTCCAAGCAAAATTCCGATTGCAACAGAAATCATATATGAGAAAAAGAATATCTTCTTTTGAAATAAAAGTATGTTTTTGAATGTTCTCACATATATCTGTTTTTAAATTACTCATATCGAAAAGTGCTCATTGTTTTTTGAACTTTGGTTATTTAAAGTGTATTGTTCTTAGAGTATCCTGGAGGTCTAATACCATTCATTCGTAAATAGCAAATAGCTTGGGCTCTGTGATGTGCTGTATGACTTTCACTTCGCAAAATAAGATCTAGGTTGGTGTGGCCGGCCAGGTACCAAGGTTTCTCTTTATTTTCTCCTTGCGTTAAAACTTCATCATTTACCAGTTCTAAACTTGAAATGACATAGTCAAAAGTATCAACAACGTATTTTGATACTAGGGTTTTGTTTTTTTTTGATGGTCCCTTTTTTGCAATTGGTCCGGCTGAAATAGGTTTATTGGGTCTGGACGCTCGAGGAAGAATTTAGCTTCCTTAAGAATGTCAAAATCCGGATAGGTTCTGGAATCAAGTAACACTCCTATGAAAGCGTTGTTTGTATAGCCAAGATGCATGAAGTGTTGGGCAAAACTCATCTGTTCCTCTGAGGGCCTAAATTCTAAATTATCTTCTGGCATCGCATCGAGCACTGCCATTGTGTATTCTTTAGACTTTTTCCATCTTTTGATAAGAATATGCATCATTGGGCTATCATAGGTTGGGATTTTGGAAGAAATCAGTGCCAAAGGACCTAGCCCAATTAAACTTAATAGTAGCCTACGATTCATGGTATTCTTTTTTGAGTAACATACCTAATAAATATATCCAATAAAAGATTTACTAAGAAGAATGCTGGTGATAATTGGCTCCAATTAGCTAAAAGTTCAGATGGGACCAGCACTTTTTTCTTATCAATCCTTTTATTTGGAATTTAATGTATTTGGACTAGATTTTTAATTGGAGGTTGAGCTCATTCCATAATTTCGTAGTCAATACTAAGTTTTCGCAAAGCTCTCAAAGCAGAACCAGAGTTTCTGTCTTCTAACTCAATATCTACAGCGTCTCCTTCTAAGAGTATCTCTGTAAGTTCATTCGACAATGATTCATCTATGTTAGATGAAATCTCTGAAATACATTTGGCTATCGCTCTTCTATCCGGTCTTTGAGCATCACAAGACAATAAGTTTAATTTCATAATACTGATTTATAAATACAATGTATTGGAGTTGAGGTCCTTTATTTGAACTTTAGAGAACTGGACTAAGGCTTTTCATAGGAGTTTTTGTTAGAATGCATATTTTTATTTCACTCTTTTTAATCTATATCCTTTTTCGGATAGCAAGTTTAGAATTCCATTTTCTCCTCCCAAATGTCCCATTCCAACAGCAATAAAAGTCTTGTCTTGGTCAATCAAAGATTCTATGTCGCCAATCCAATTATCGTTTCGTTAAAAATTTCATTACGATCTCCAATAACTTGCTCATGATTGACAACGTCTATTTAAAAATCATTAAATCGCACAATCACTCGTTAAATAATTTACTTTTTAAGAATAAAAAATGGCTATCAAAATGAAGGCTGATTTTATTGCGTATTCAAAACCAAAGACAAAATTTTTGAGTTTCTGAATAATCAGAGGATCTGCTTGAAAATAGACTTTTTTCAAACATATTAATAATGTTAGTGATTAGTTCAGTGTTTTCAACAGAAATATCTTTCTTTTCAGCCTCAATCGTCTTCACAACACCTGTTCTTTCAATTTTAAAGTTGAAACGAATACATTCCCTATCTGGCAGGCTATGTTTTTTTATTTGCTCTTTATAAATCGCATAGAGTTTGCCTGTATTCTTTTCAAGATCCTGCCTAAACTGTTTCTGCTCATCCGTTAAATAAACTTTTATAATTGGACTTTCTGAGCTCTTCGCAAAATCAGGGCTTTGGTTTGGGGTGTTTATTTCTTTAGCAACATTTGCAGACCCAAGTGCAGCATCCTCTAAAGGTTGCAAAGCAAAACAAGTGTTCGTTAAAGAAAAAAATAAGACTATATATTTCAGCACACTGTGTACCTTTTTATTATTAATTTATCGCCGCCACCACTTAATTGGGACGGCGATAATTTCAATTCAAAGTCGTTTTAAACTTCTTTATACAACTGACTACCTTGTTCGTGATACACCGCAGACATTTCTTCCATGCCTTTTTGCACGGCATCAGTTTCACTTAAACCTTGTTTCGCCGCATAGTCACGCACGTTCTGAGTGATTTTCATCGAACAGAATTTCGGGCCACACATTGAGCAGAAATGCGCCGATTTATGTGCATCTTTTGGTAAGGTTTCATCGTGATATTCACGTGCGGTATCTGGATCAAGTGCCAGATTGAATTGATCATCCCAACGGAACTCGAAACGTGCTTTCGACAAGGCATTGTCACGTACTTGCGCACCTGGATGACCTTTTGCCAAGTCAGCAGCATGAGCCGCGATCTTGTAGGTAATGATGCCGTCTTTCACGTCTTTCTTGTTTGGTAGACCCAAATGCTCTTTCGGCGTGACATAGCACAGCATCGCAGTACCGTACCAACCAATCATCGCCGCGCCAATCGCACTGGTGATGTGATCGTAACCTGGTGCAATATCAGTGGTCAGTGGGCCAAGCGTATAGAACGGCGCTTCACCGCAAACTTCGAGCTGCAAATCCATGTTTTCTTTGATCATATGCATTGGCACATGACCCGGCCCTTCGATCATGACTTGAACATCATGTTTCCAAGCAATTTGGGTCAACTCACCCAGCGCACGCAGTTCACCGAATTGCGCTTCATCATTGGCATCTTGAATACAGCCCGGACGTAAGCCATCGCCGAGGCTGAACGACACGTCGTAGGCTTTCATGATTTCACAGATTTCTTCGAAATGAGTGTACAGGAAGTTTTCTTGATGATGCGCCAAGCACCATTGCGCCATGATCGAGCCACCGCGCGACACGATGCCAGTCAAGCGATTAGCCGTTAATGGCACATAACGTAGCAACACGCCCGCATGAATCGTGAAATAATCCACGCCCTGCTCGGCTTGTTCAATTAATGTGTCGCGGAAGATTTCCCATGTCAGATCTTCCGCAACGCCATCGACTTTTTCTAGTGCTTGGTAAATGGGTACAGTACCAATTGGCACTGGCGAATTACGAATAATCCATTCACGGGTTTCATGGATGTTTTTACCAGTCGATAAATCCATAATGGTGTCCGCACCCCAACGGGTTGACCACGTCATCTTGGCGACTTCTTCATCAATCGAGGAACCCAGCGCAGAGTTACCAATATTGGCATTAATTTTCACCAAAAAGTTACGGCCAATAATCATCGGCTCGGCTTCAGGATGGTTAATGTTGGCTGGAATAATTGCACGGCCAGCAGCCACTTCACTACGCACAAATTCAGGCGTGATTTGACGTGGCAAATGCGCGCCAAAGTTCTGACCTTCATGCTGACGCAAATCAGTCCCTTCGTATTGACGCTGGGTTTCGCGAATCGCGATGTATTCCATCTCTGGCGTGATAATGCCTTGACGCGCGTAATGCATCTGGGTCACGTTCTGACCCGCTTTTGCACGGCGCGGATTTTGAATATGCGCAAAGCGTAAATCAGCCGTTTTAATGTCTTTGGCACGCTGACGACCAAACTCAGAAGAAAGACCTGACAATTTTTCAGTATCGCCACGCGCTTCAATCCACTTGGAACGCAAATCAGGCAAGCCTTTGGTCAAATCAATCGCAACAGCAGGATCGCTATACATGCCTGATGTGTCATAGACCAACACAGGCGGATTTTTTTCACCGCCCAAACCAGTTGGTGTATCGGTTAAGCTAATTTCACGCATTGGCACTTGAATATCTGGTGTAGAACCTTGGATATACACCTTGCGCGAGGCCGGCAAAATACGTGTGAGGTCTTGTGCCTCAACGTCATGAGCAGAAGGAACGGGTGTAGTAAGGCTATTCATGGCAGCAATCCAGATCACACAAAATAATAGAAGTGAACTATAGCCTTTAAGCCGCTCAAGGGCTATGGTTACGGCACATTAAGATACCTTTTAAAATGATGAATAATGTACATGACCGAAATTGCTTACACGCCGAAACCTGCTGATCAACAGTTCTCCGAACGCCTCCTCGCATGGTTTGAGCAACACGGTCGGCATGACTTGCCATGGCAAGTCACCGATGATCCATACAAAGTCTGGGTTTCTGAAATCATGCTCCAGCAGACGCAAGTCAAAACAGTCCTGCAATATTTTGATCGTTTTATGCAGCGCTTCCCGACGGTTCAAGATCTAGGTCAAGCGGATTGGAATGATGTTGCACCGTTCTGGGCAGGACTGGGTTATTACGCGCGCGCGAGAAATTTACATAAGGCCGCAGGCGTCGTGGCTGAAAAAGGTCAATTTCCAACAACGCTTGAGGAATGGATTGAACTTTCTGGTGTTGGGCCTTCAACCGCTGGCGCACTCATGTCGCTCGGTTTACGTCAATTCGGCGTCATCATGGATGGCAATGTAAAGCGTGTGCTGAGTCGATATTTGGGTTTGGAAGGCGATAGCACGAGCAGTGCATTTATTAAAAATATCTGGCACATTGCTGAACAACTTACACCGCAAACTCGTGCGCACGACTATAACCAAGCGATCATGGATTTAGGCGCAACCATTTGCACGCCGAAAAAGACCTTGTGTTTGTATTGCCCAATGCAAGCAGATTGTGACGCGTTCAAAACCAATCGTGTCTTAGAGTTGCCGCAGAAACCTGCGCGCAAAGCCACGCCAACGCGCCATGCAATCGTGCTCTTGATCCAGCACAATCAACAATTACTCTGGCAACAGCGTCCATCTGAAGGTCTTTGGGGCGGTTTATGGAGCTTGCCAGTCATAGAGGGTGATATTGAAGAGACTTTAGAAAATTTAAGATTAATAAAGGGTATTCAAAGCAAAAAAATACGTCATACATTTACTCATTTTCATTGGGAATTGCAGGCGATACACTTTGACACACACAGCGATAAGGTAAAAATACTTGAAAATCACTTTGCGCCAACACGCTGGATGAGTGACATTGAGGCGTTTGCCGCAGGTGTGCCTGAAGCAATGCGTAAATTGTTAGCATATTGAGTTATTTTTGCATAAATCATCGGTTCAATCACGACACGCAGATGACGCTGGGAACCTACTGTGACATACTTCGCAACCAATTTACGACATTCATTTTGATCGTCTTTTCTGTATCATATTACCCCATATTTATAATGAGCACTTCTTATGCCGTTGACCTGTTTTAAAGCCTATGACATTCGAGGCAAACTCGGCACTGAACTCAACGAGTCGATTGCATACCGCATTGGTCGCGCATATGGGCAACTCCTACAACCGAAAAAAATCGTCGTCGGCGCGGATATCCGTGAAACAAGCCATGCACTAAAAATGGCTGTGGCGCAAGGCTTAATGGATAGTGGCGTAGATGTGCTGGATATCGGTATGACGGGTACTGAAGAAGTTTATTTTGCGGCATTTCATTTGGATGTCGATGGCGGCATCGAAGTGACCGCAAGCCATAATCCAATGGATTATAACGGCATGAAACTGGTTAAGAAAAATGCCCAACCGATTAGTGGTGATACTGGGTTACTCGATATCAAAGCCCTCGCAGAAAAGAACGATTTTGCGCCAGTGACCCAAAAAGGCACGCTCACCGAAATCTCGATCCTCAAAGATTATATTAGTCATCTTTTGACCTATTTAGATATTCCAAATGTCAAACCACTGAAGATTGTGGTCAATGCGGGCAATGGCGCGGCAGGACATGTAATTGATGCGTTAGAGCGCCGATTTACGACACTCAATATTCCGATTTCGTTTATTAAAATTCATCACGAAGCAGATGGGAGTTTTCCAAATGGAATTCCTAACCCGATTTTACTTGAGAACCGTGCAGCGACCAGTGATGCGGTGAAAACACATCAAGCTGATTTTGGGGTGGCTTGGGATGGTGACTTTGATCGCTGCTTCTTGTTTGATGAGCATGGCGCATTCATTGAAGGCTATTACATTGTGGGTCTGCTGGCTCAAGCATTCTTACTCAAAAATCCAGGCGAGAAGATTATTCATGATCCACGCCTGATATGGAATACCATTGATATTGCAGAAAAAGAAGGCGGACAAGCGATTCAATGCAAAACAGGACATGCGTTCATTAAAGAACGCATGCGCAATGAAAATGCTATTTATGGTGGCGAAATGAGTGCTCATCACTATTTCCGCGATTTTGCTTATTGCGACAGCGGCATGATTCCATGGTTACTCGCGGTCAATTTGGTCAGTAACACCGGTAAAGGGTTATCAACATTGATTAGCGAACGCATGGAAACCTATCCGTGTAGTGGTGAAATTAACTTTAGGGTTGATAACAGTGCCGAGATTATTAAGAAAATTCTGCAACATTACACTGCCGAGCAGCCAGAAATTGACGAAACCGACGGCATGAGCTTGTCATTTTCAGACTGGCGCTTTAATCTGCGCGCTTCGAATACTGAGCCTCTGATGCGCTTAAATGTCGAAGCACGCGGTGTGCATGCGCATGCGCTGATGACGTCGCGCACCGCAGAAATACAACAACTCATTGGTTCAAAACCACAAAATAGCTACTAAACTTATAGCTTCAAAGAACATAGCGACTAAGATCACATACAACAGAATTGTTGACGGAAACTGAATAATGGCAATATTGGTAACAGGCGCGGCAGGCTTTATTGGTGGTAACTTTGTCTTGGATTGGCTTGCCCATCATGACGAACTCGTGATTAGCCTTGATAAACTGACCTATGCGGGTAATCTCGAAAATTTAGCATCCGTTACGGCCAATCCTCAGCATATTTTTGTCCACTCGGATATTGCAAATACCGCAGTGATTAGCGAATTATTGGCTAAACATCAGGTGCGTGCTGTACTAAACTTTGCCGCAGAAAGTCATGTCGACCGTTCGATTACGGGCCCCGATGAATTTATCCAAACCAATATTGTCGGCACCTTTAAACTGCTCGAAACGGTTCGTACCTATTGGTCTAATCTCGATGAAACCGCTAAAAATGCATTCCGTTTTCTGCATGTTTCAACCGACGAAGTGTATGGTTCACTGAGCAAAACGGATCCCGCATTTAGCGAAACCAACCGTTATGAACCAAACAGCCCTTACTCTGCAAGTAAAGCGGCATCTGATCATTTAGTTCGCGCCTATCACCATACCTATGGTTTACCAGTACTCACGACCAATTGCTCAAACAATTACGGTCCTTATCATTTTCCAGAAAAACTAATTCCACTGTGCATCCTAAATGCACTAAATGGTAAAAGTCTACCGATCTATGGTGATGGACAACAAATTCGTGATTGGTTGTATGTGACAGATCATTGCAGCGCAATTCGTCGCGTACTCGCACGCGGTACATTAGGTGAAACGTATAATGTCGGCGGCTGGAATGAAAAAGCGAACCTCGATGTGGTGAATACGCTTTGCACCATTTTAGATGAACTGCAACCGCGTGCCGATGGACAATCTTATTCAACCCAAATCACCTTTGTGAAAGACCGTGCGGGGCATGATCGTCGCTATGCGATTGATGCGACTAAACTTGAACGCGAACTCGGCTGGAAACCTGCGGAGACCTTTGAAACAGGCATCCGCAAAACGGTTCAATGGTACCTTGCCAATCAGCAATGGGTGAGTAATGTCACCAGCGGCGCTTACCGCGACTGGGTTAACCAGCAGTACCAAGCATAAATTGGTCAGAATGAGCACAGCAATGTTAAAAATTCTATTACTGGGTAAAAACGGTCAAGTCGGCTGGGAATTACAACGCGCGTTAAGTCCACTCGGAGAATTACGCGCCTGTGATCGCAGGGAAGCAAACTTAGATGACCCAGAATCGTTACGTGAACTTATACGCAACTATGCGCCAGACATCATCGTCAATGCCGCTGCTTATACTGCGGTTGATAAAGCGGAAAGTGATATCCTGAGCGCTGCGCGTGTGAATACTCAGTCACTGGCTATACTGGCTGAAGAATGTAAAAAGCTGAACGCATGGCTGATTCACTATTCTACTGACTATGTTTTTGACGGTCACAAAAATGGTTTTTATTCTGAACAAGACCCGACTGCACCACTCAGTGTTTACGGTCAAACGAAACGTGACGGCGAACGCGCGATCATTGCATCGGGTTGCCGACATTTAGTTTTCCGAACCAGTTGGGTTTTTGCCAGTCGCGGTGGAAACTTTGCCAAAACTATGCTCCGTCTTGCAGCTGAACGTGACAGTTTGAATGTCGTTGCCGATCAATTTGGCGCACCGACGAGTGCAGAGCTCATTGCGGATGTGACTGCGCTTACCATCTACCGCTTACAGCATGACACAGCGCTAGCAGCGTCTGCATCAGGAATCTATCATTTGGTGGCTGCGGGTGAAACCAGCTGGCATGGATATGCGCAATTTGTGATCTCAGAAGCGATTCGACAGGGCGCACAGCTCAAAGCCCATCAGGTCAATCCAATCCCAGCATCAGCCTATCCTGTTCCTGCAGCTCGACCACAAAATTCACGACTCGATACCTCCAAGTTGCGCGAGCGATTCAATATTCAGCTCCCCAATTGGCAATACCATGTTCAACGCTTAGTCCACGAACTTCAGCCATAGATTATTAAATTAGCATCCACCCATAATTTTTATCAACTTTTTTATCAAAAACAAATTAGAGTAAGACTATGAAACGTAAAGGAATTATTTTAGCTGGTGGCTCAGGCACGCGCTTACATCCAGCAACGCTGGCAATCTCAAAGCAATTATTGCCTGTCTATGACAAACCAATGGTCTATTACCCATTGTCCACGCTGATGCTGGCAGGCATTCGTGAAATTTTGATCATTTCTACCCCGCAAGACATTCCAAGGTACCAACAACTTCTTGGTGATGGTAGCCAATGGGGTCTGGAACTCAGCTATGTCGTGCAGCCTAGTCCTGATGGCTTGGCTCAAGCGTTCATTTTAGGTGAAGAGTTTATTGGTGATGATCACTGCGCACTCGTGCTTGGCGATAACATTTTCTTTGGCCATGATTTTAGCCAACTGCTTGCCAATGCGAGCGCTAAAGAATCAGGTGCAACCGTATTTGCTTACCATGTACACGATCCAGAGCGTTATGGCGTTGCTGAGTTTGATACGACAGGCAAAGTATTATCACTTGAAGAAAAACCGACTCATCCAAAATCAAACTATGCCATCACTGGCCTCTATTTTTATGATAAAAACGTAGTCCAACTCGCAAAACAAATTAAACCGTCACACCGTGGCGAGCTAGAGATTACCGATCTCAACCAATTGTACTTAGATCAAGGTCAGCTCTCCGTTGAATTGATGGGGCGTGGGCATGCGTGGTTGGATACAGGCACTCACGATTCTTTACTCGAAGCAAGCCAATTCATCGCTACGGTTGAAAAACGTCAAGGCTTGAAGATTGCTTGTCCTGAAGAAATCGCTTTCCATAACGAGTGGATCAGCCGCGAACAATTAGCGGAACTGGCGAAACCTTTAGCAAAAAATGGCTATGGGCAATATCTATTAAACCTCTTGAAAGAGCAAATATTCTAATGCAATCTTTGAGACTCTCAATTCCAGATGTGGTTTTATTTACACCAAATTTTTTTGGTGATGAACGCGGTTTTTTTTATGAAAGTTTTTCTCAATCTGCATTTGAAGAAGCAACTGGCATAAAGCGTCATTTTGTCCAAGATAACCATTCCAAATCACAACGTGGCGTACTTCGCGGGTTGCACTATCAGCTAAACCCTATGGCTCAGGGTAAGTTGGTTCGTGTCGTACAAGGTGAAGTGTTCGATGTTGCCGTCGATATTCGCAAAAACTCACCGACATTCGGTCAATGGGTTGGTGAAATACTATCGGCTGAAAATCGTAAGCAGCTTTGGGTGCCAGAAGGATTTGCGCACGGTTTTGTCACACTGTCTGAAACAGCAGAATTTTTGTATAAAACGACCAATACCTATGCACCAACCTATGAACGATCAATCCTCTGGAATGATCCTGAGTTGGCCATCGATTGGCAGTATACTGGCGAACCATTGCTGTCAGGTAAGGATCAAAAAGCTTCTTTTTTCAAAGATGCTGACGTATTCTAATTTTGTTTTAAAGACAACAAAACTCAACTTGTGCGTAGCATGGGCGCGTATTAAGATCCGCGCCCATCCAATGACCGCAAAGGTATGCAGTTATTAGGTTCGTATAATAATCACTGACAGTGGATAGGTCTTGATTTACTCCTGCCAAGGCGCATAAGTCGCTGGCTTTCTTTTTTTTATTGCTAGATGATTCGATGAACGCAAGCTCTCTCAAACACTTCAACATTATCTATCAAGATGCCTTATTTGATTTCACCAATCAAATAATCTGCGAACCGCAATGGCAAACCTTGCTTGAACGCGCTCGCCAAACCGAACTACAACAAGCCATTCAGCAGCTACAAACTGGCTTAATTCAGAACACAACCGAACAGCGCCAAGTCCTGCATACTGCCTTGCGCGCACTACCCAACCAACCTTCAGCTGCGATGACTACGCATGTCGAGGAAGCGGTTGCTGTGCGGACACAAATGCGTCAATTTGTCGCCAAGTTACATGCAGGCAAAATACATGGTGTCACAGGAAAGCCGATCCGCTCCATCGTAAATATTGGCGTAGGTGGCTCTAACCTCGGTTCAAGCATGGTGACAGAAGCACTCGCTCGTTATAAAACAACTGATATCAAAATTTTCTTTGTGGCTAATATTGATGCGGATGATTTGAATGAAGTCTTACAGCAGATCGATGCGGAAGAAACATTATTTTTAATTACGAGTAAAACTTTTACCACGTTTGAAACGATCCAAAACGCATATGCAGCTCAACATTGGCTAGAACAAAAACTTCAACAAGAACCCAAAAATATCATTGCCCATCACTTTGTTGGTATCACTGCCGAGTCACAAAAAGCAATCGCATTTGGCATCCCTTCGGATCATATTTTTAAGTTTTGGGATTGGGTCGGTGGGCGCTTCTCTTTATGGTCGGCGGTTGGGTTACCGATTGCGATTGCGATTGGTATGGATCGTTTTGAAGAGTTACTCGCTGGCGCACGAGCCATGGACGAACACTTTTTTTCTGCGCCATTAGCGGCAAATATCCCCGTTTTAATGGGTCTCATCGGTATTTGGAATATTGAAGACAATCATGCGGCGGGATTATCGATTGCGCCATATTGTCATGGTTTAAGGTCATTTCCAGCTTATCTGCAGCAGTTGGAAATGGAGTCGAATGGCAAAGGAGTTGACATCGACGGCAATCCTATCTCTTATCGCACCGCCCAAGCTGTTTTTGGCAGTGTCGGTAGTAATGGCCAACATGCCTATTTTCAAATGCTCCATCAAGGAAATCGGCAAATTCCGACCGATTTTATCGCGATCGCTGAAGACCCTCATGTTTTTGCTGGACATCAAGACCAGTTGCTGGCAAATTGCTTTGCCCAAAGCGCTGCGCTCGCGGAAGGTCGTCAATACCCGACTGAGCCTCATAAAACTTGCTTAGGCGGGCAACGTTCGACGATGATTATTTTGCCAAAGCAAGATCCATTTTATATCGGACTCTTACTTGCAGCCTACGAACACAAAATTTTTGTCCAAGCTCATCTCTGGCGCATCAACGCATTTGATCAATGGGGTGTAGAATTAGGTAAATCGCTGGCGCACTATATATTGCCGATACTTAAAGGTGAACAGCCAGATAGCTCGCTGGATGATGTGACAAGAAATCGGATTGAATTTGTGAAGAAAATTCGAAATACAGACTGAATGCTCATCCCAAATATTCAAATGCCGAGTTAATTTATCTCTTAGACAAAACACTAAACTGACAAATGATCAAATTAAATCAACTTAAAATCTACATGGCGAATCGTAAATGAGCCTTCTGAATTGGGTTAGTTTTCCTCCACTTGGAGATGACCGCGGATCGCTTGTTGCCTTGGAAGGCAGTGATACGGTTCCTTTCGAAATTAAGCGCGTTTACTATATTTTTGGCACCCAGCAAGGTGTAGCGCGAGGCTTTCATGCGCATCACAAGCTCCAACAAGTTGCAGTTTGTGTCACAGGTAAATGCCGCATGATTTTAGACGACGGCAAAAATCGGGAAGAAGCTTGGTTAGACTCACCCACCAA
Source organism: uncultured Candidatus Altimarinota bacterium (assembly GCA_963763105.1). Taxonomy (GTDB): domain Bacteria; phylum Patescibacteriota; class Gracilibacteria; order BD1-5; family UBA2023; genus JAGOMW01. Next base: position 14,028 of record CAVXMT010000002.1, read on the forward strand.
AGGACTTCTGATTGGCGATTTGGTCTGGCGTGAAATGCATGATTTTAGTCCTGATTGCGTATTGCTGGTTCTTGCCAGCGAACATTATGATGAAAATGATTATATTCGTGATTATGATGATTTCTTAGGTAAGGTGTAAATGTCAAAAATTCACCCGCTTGCTGATGTTAGAAGCACCGATATCGGTCAAGACACCAGAATATGGCAGTTTAGTGTTGTTTTCGAAAAGGCGAAGATTGGAAGCAATTGTAATATCTGCGCGCATACTTTGATTGAGGGCGACGTCATCGTTGGAAACAATGTGACCTTGAAGTCTGGTGTATTTCTGTGGGATGGAACTCGCATTGAAGATGATGTGTTTATTGGACCTAACGCAACTTTCACAAATGACATGATGCCCAGATCAAAGGTCTATCCAGCGCACTTCGATGGAATCACCGTACAAAAAGGTGCGAGCGTTGGTGCAAATGCCACCATTCTCCCAGGAGTCACCATAGGAAGATTCGCAATGGTTGGCGCTGGAAGTGTAGTCATGCAACCAAATGGAATGATCATTCGCAAAGCAATCGAAGACTATCTCTGGGAGCTTCATGCTGGAAAAGGATATAGTCGAGTCTGGACTCCTCATATCGCAAAAGAATGTCTCTATGAAACTTCTGGTCATGCAGCAAAATTCGGTGATGAACTCTTCCGCGTGAGTGGAAAAGAAGAGAAATTCATCATGAAGCCTATGAATTGTCCGCATCATATGCAGATATTTGCTGATAATCAATTCTCCTATCGAGACATGCCAGTTCGATATTTTGAGCCTGCAACCGTCTATCGTGATGAGAAAACAGGCCAACTCTCAGGTCTCACTCGTGTCAGATCGATCACTCAAGATGATGGACACCTTTTCTGTCGTGTATCACAGATAAAAGATGAAGTGAAAACAATTGTCGGAATCATCAAAGAGTTCTATACCACTATGGGAATGATGGACGGATATTGGGTATCACTCTCGGTTCGCGATCCTCTCATCCCTGAGAAGTATCTCGGAACTGATGATGTATGGAAGATCGCTGAATGATCACTTGAAGAAGCTGCACAAGAAAACAATCTGAATTATAAACGCATGGAAGGAGAAGCAGCATTCTATGGACCAAAATTAGACTTCATGTTCCGTGATGCAATCGGTCGAGAATGGCAACTTGCGACAATCCAGTGTGACTTCAATCTTCCAAATCGTTTTGAGCTCGAATTTTACAAATGAAAAGTGAGAAGAAGAACGACCTGTCGTGATTCATCGTGCCATCTCATGAAGTCTCGAGCGATTTATGGGAATCATGATCGAGCATTTTGCTGGAATATTTCCGCTCTGGCTCGCACCAGAACAAGTGCGTATCATTCCAGTAGGCGAATCGTTCTTTGGATATGCAGAAGAAGTATACAAGCTCCTCCAACAGGCGGGTCTTCGTGTGAATTTTGATGATTCATCAGATTCTCTTGGGAAGAAAATCAGAAACGCAGAAACAGAGCATGCCAAATATATACTTGTCGTTGGTGAACAAGAGATGAACGCCCGCACACTTGCAGTCCGTAACTTCAAGACAAAAGCACAGACAACAGAAGAAATCGATGAATTCGTCGCTCGAATAAAAGAAGAGATAATGACGAAAGCTCTGTAATTCACAAGATTTCCTAAGGATTTATTATAATATGTTTCCCCTGAAGGAGTTCAATGGCTCGAATCTTACTTTTTATAAATGTAGCAAATAATCGTTGCTGACTTCTTGTCATAACTTCATTTTGGTCTTGAGCAACCGTGAGATCACGAATAATCTGTCCCAAGCCCATATCGATAGAATTATATAATCAGACGAGATTCCTTGCACTTTCTCGAGATATTTCCATACGGGCATCATGCCTAAGGAGATTGTTTAGTCATTTTCATGCCCAATGTGGTCGATTCTTATGAAATTCAAGAGCCTCATTAATACACGCAAGCTCTTCCAATAAAAGTTTTTCACGCGAAGCCAATACCCCATCTTCTTTTGGTGATACTGCAATATCTTCACCTCTATCTTGAAATTCAAATATTTCTTCAAGAATTGCAACCATCTGTGCTTGCTTGGCTTCCAGTACTTCCTGACTATATCGAGTTCCATAGAGGATCCAAGCTCATGGATCTGGACTCTTATCCCAAAGTTTGAACTCCGTAGCAACTGAAGACATATGATATATGGTAAGTTGTAGAAAAATATGAGTATATTTCTCTACAAGAAATAGTCAACTAAAAAATCTATTTTAGATTAGTCAATTTATTATATTGACAAAACTTATTTAATATTTAATATACCAAATATTTCGGTATATTATTTTATGAATTTACAAATTATGAATAGAGAGCGTGACTGGAATGAATTCTGGAAAGAGAAGCAATACACTGAAGGAGGTGTCTATGGACAACCAAATGAGGAATTGCTCCAACTTGCCTGAGAATTCCTAAAAAACAGAAATAACCCTAACATTCTCGATCTAGCTTCTTGAGATGGCCGATATACATTCCCCTTATCTCAACATGGAGAAGTAACTGCCATGGATATATCACCGGATGCTCTTAGCTATTTAGAACAGTCTAGTAAAGGTGTATGAACAAATATAACTCGTGAGTGTATCGATGTTTTTCAGGTTTTATTTCAGAGAAGATGCTATGATCTCATTATGTGCTCTGGGCTTATTGAAGAACTCAATAAAGATCGACAGAATACTCTAGTGGAAGGTCTGCAATCTTGGGTAAAAATAAATGGCCTCCTCATATTGCGATATGTTACAGAGAAAAAAATGAATCAAAATAGTGAAATCGAGCATGTTGTGGATCATTCTTCTCTTGTTCAGAGTTTTTCAGATCAATGGAGAACTATAAGAAATTCTGTTGAATGAGAATTCCGGCAAGCTAAAGTTGGAAGGGTTATTGATAGCAAACTGGTTCGCAGGTATTTTAGAGCAGCGACACTTATCATTCAGAAACTTTAAGAATCAAATGCACATTTGAAATATACACTATTCCCACATTCATATCGATTTTCCATCCTTATCGACCACAAGTTTTGGTAATGATTCTAGCGCACTTACCAGGTTCTTGCATATTTCCCATCTCACATAGGCATTTCATGGCTTGAGTGAAGCATTTCACTGCATGATCTCGAGATCATTGGTAGAGAGAACAATGAAAGTAAATCGTTCCAATCTCAGATATTCTAGGAGATCCATTGTCCCAACTGATGGCTTTGGAATAATATTTCTCCCATCTCTCTGAATGTCAGTCGTTCATGCTGGAGATATTAGATAATATGCCTCTTTATGCTCATTAGTCTCATGTATCTTAGCTGAAAAATTTGCCCTGACTCGGTTTTTATTGGGAAATTCTGTCATTCAACGCTCTGTATCTGGCCATGTCTTGATAACCTTCGACCACAGAGTAGCACCAATAGTAGTGAGTCTTGTAGTAGGTATAGCTGGGCCAACGATAGTATTGAGGAGATGTGGCTGTATCGGTGAATCTTGTCTTCGAGTGAGAAAATATGCTGCCATAGGATGATTGAGCCATGTCGCATGATTTCCAAGAAAAACAACTTTCTTAAATCCTCTTTTCTCGATCTGATCTATGAGATTATCATATTGAGCTTGGACTTCGTCTTTATTTTTTAGGAGGTATCACCATATGAGATTATTTGGAACAAAGCGAATAAGCTCATTCAATATAGCATTTTTTGTCAGAGGAATCATCGGAAACATTTGCTTATTCTCATCGTATGTCGTCTTATCCCAAGTATCAAATTGTAATATTGTTTCTGACTTCTTCAGGAGTGCTTGGGTCCAGAATGGAATATTGTATGATAATGCCTTATCCTTATTTTTTTCTGTTATTTTTCATTCTGATACACATTCATCTACAAAATGACAAATATTCACCATAATATCGGAAATGCTTCTCGTGGAAACTCCACCCTCAGAAAGTCCTCAAATTCGATCAACTTCTCGTCGAATATGTCCCATCACTTCCATATGAAAATCTGCTCCTCCGAGGGAATTATCTTTTCGTATATGAGAGTCCAAAGTCGGTTTTATCATAGAACTATTTTCAAGAATTACGGTCTGAAACACGGATTTTTAATGGAAGAGTGCATGATTTGATCCTACTTCATCATAAGAAATCATAATTGTATATGCTTGATATAATAACCTCATGTCCTCTAATGTTCTCTCATCAAAATGTGATCCTTTGCTAAATATACCTATAAGTTTATTATTTAGTTCTTCATTTTGATTATTCTGTGCGAAAGTCTTGTAGAATCACTGATTACTCAGAGCTGGAAAAGACATTCCATGAGGACAAAAAAGTAAGTGGAAATTTTGTCTTATTTCTGGAAATTCACAAAAATCTGAGAATGAAACAATAGATTTTGACTGCCAGATAGAATTTAGTAGTATCTCTTCATATCAGAGGATTCCATATTCTACTATAAGCTCATGTCTCATAGAAGTCAGATACTCATAAGAAAGATCAAGTATATCTACGACCTCTCCAGAAGTAGCTCCTGAAATAATTGTTGGCTTCGTGATAAGGGGATCTCCACTGAGTGAATAATATGGTACTTCAGGCATAGGAAATTATAAATTTGAATTGTATTATAATTATAATTTATAATTTAGCAATAGAATATTGTCCAATTATTGCATTCTTGTAGTTCAATATTCTGGAATGATTGATGCAACCTCATGTAGATCAATACTCTCAGATTTACCATTCGCCATATACAATATGGCAATCTTTCATTTTACTCGATCTATACAATCCAGGATGTCTCATTTATTAACGATCACTCTTCCATCTCCGAGACTAAATCCAATAATTATTCATACAATAGACTTTACTGCACTAGCTGTGCGTATACGTATCGAATACTGATGTGTTTCAGATGCTGGTCTATCGAATGTATCTGGAAGTGTACTGATCACATTTCATAGAACAAATACAGAATCTTCATGGAGGTTTTTTTCTCGCGAATTTGCTATTATATATCAAGCGGAGAGAAGAGATCACATAGAAATAATATAGAAGTGAAGATTTTATACTATTTTCTCTGTTATGCAATATCATTTTGCGAGAATCTATGTATTCTTATCTTTGAAATATTTGATCTGTGTGGTTTCTTCTATTTTTTGGACCGAGAATTACTAGGCTCTATCCTCTGGATTTTTCAGTGCAGTGTGTGTCCTTGCTATTCGTGTATGCATAGCATCCGTGATATGCTGCACCTTTTGCGTACGAAATCAATGGTGTCGACCATCATTTCCAATGATAGCTGTTGCAAGACTTTGTACACCTTTTGCAATATCAGATACTACAGGAAGCATAAAATCTCTTGGATCAAATTCTCCTCATGCTATTGCCTGCTCATAAATATTATTGAGGCATGGGGCTGGTGCATTCGATCTATCTGGCTGATGGAATGACATAGAAAAGAAAGTGAGAAAATAAAAACCCTCCTTTTGAGGGAGGGATTGGAAACGTTTTGATCAAGTCTTACGCTCAAAAACCTCCCAGAATAGGAAGAATAATGAGCACGAGAAGTGAAGAAGAAATTGCTTTCATGAAGTGATACTATAGAGATGTGTGTGTTTGTCAAAGAAATGTTCGCAGGAAGCGTATCTAAAATATGACATTTTCTATTTCCAGCCTGGAAGTGGATCAGTGATATTGCGTGTATCGGCAAGGATGACGACGAATTCATTTCTGCCTCCATTGAGCAATATATTTTGTCACTGATTCGCCATACGGAGGAATGCAAGATCATATCGTACTGCATCATTAAGCGTCACATTTGTAATATTTGTTCCCCATGGAAGGATATATTTTCCCGTTGTTACATCAGCAAGTACGGCTCATCAGATCGTATTTTTTGAGTAGATTCCACCATAGAATACGAGCTGATTGGAAAGGTCTTTTGTACGAGCACTATTAGAGACTGTGTACGGAGTTCATGATGAATTAGCACTCATGACTGACTCTTCAGCGAAGAGTGCTCATCAGATAAATGAGACATTTGGTGTGATATAAATATTTCCACCAGCTGTTCGTGTATCATTAGCGAAGACGATAATTCCTTTATGGATAAGATCTGCGAGCTTCGCCCCTATAGCCCCTGTATTGAAGTTCTGGTCAATAATGAGATTCCCTCACTGTATGACAAGTGTATCCCAGTCATTTTTATCAGGCAATGCCATTAACTCTGATAGTTTCTTATCACCTTTAACATATTTAAATCGTCCTATAATTTGATCTTCTGGATTTTCTCGATTTCGTATGAGAAGAGCGACATTTTTCCTGATCCTATTTCGGAGATCTGCACTATTGACAGCACCGAGACTATTGGAAGTATCGACATATCATTCCTTTCCTACAGAGCGCTTATTCCCTGCGACGTAGATACGATTGAGAACACCAGTGCCAAATATAATACCAGAACCATAATTATCTTTTGTTGTTGTGAGATAATACTTTGCTATCGGTCCTGATACGAACGGTAAAGTAATAAATGGCCATGTCTTTACTTCAAGGGTATCGAAGAATTGGGTACTGATTTGTTCGGGTGTAAATGTACTTACTGCGCCAGAGAGATGTCCAGGATTGGGATATTTACTCGTAAACGAAAAACCTGAGTTGTATGCTACTCCTGCTCCTGTATCTGTAATCTGAAAAAGTGTTGGGGCTAGTGATACAAGAGATTCCATGAAATTCTCTACAGTAAAACTGGTAATAGCTGGATTTTGAGTGGTGGTCGTCGCATCAATACCGAGACGGACATCATTATGCGTACCGAGATCGATACGATTGCTCGTATAGAGTTCGAGAGATCAGGTGAAGATATGGAAGAATTCTCCAGTACTCGTAACAGCTGTAGGAAATGTATCTGACTTAAGTGATCCTGTTTCAGCTCAAAATCTATCCCAAGCATAATATGTATAGCTATACTGCTCTGTATACTCTCATGGAGTATACGATTTTATACGGAAAAATATATTCCCATTCGTATCTGTCATGACAGTTTGTGGTGTATTCATATAACCAGCTCATACATCAACCCAGAGAGCACTCGTTCATGTCTTGGACACAGAATCAAGATAAATTCCGGTACTAGAGAGTCTGAAATCATAGAGATTTCGGAAGCGCACATCATTAACTAGAAACTTATCACCTAAGTGTAAAACATAGAGATTACTATCCATTCCATTCGCATATGCATCATTGGATCATATAGATCATGGCTGGATAGTTGTACCACTGATTGTATAGATAATATCCGCTGGTTGTATCGTTGTTCATGATTTATAATAGCCTAATGAAGGATCTACGAGTCGACTTATACTCTTTCCGAATGGAGTTGCGCCAATAATACATCTTGAATCTTCTGAATAAATAGGGCAACAGCCCGGAAATACTGGATTTGTAATACAGGAATTTGGGGGTACAAAGCTTGCTGCACAGAGTCCACCTACAGGGGATCATCCACATGACCAGCTATAATTGGTGGTAAGTCAAACAGTATTACTTATAAATACTCCTATATCTTGTCCTACTGGACAGAGTCATGAAGTAGAGGCAGTTACTGGAGATGATTGAGGTCCTGTAGTGGTACCTGGGGTGCAAGATGAAGAAGAAGGAGGAATATAGCTCGCGGTACAATTCACCGAACCACATGACCAAGAATAATTGATTGGATTTGTTCCAGTTGCAATGAATCCTGACGGAGTATCAGCTGTTGCGCAATATCCTATAGAAAGAGAGGATGACTGTGGACCAGTACGAGAAGAATCACATGCCGGACCAGGAAGATTCACTGGCTGACAAGAATTATTACATCCTGGGGTTTCAGTTCCCCAACCAGCGTGAGTTGCATCTTTGAAATCACAGAGTTCAGTTTTGTCCTTGATACCATCACCACAGACTACAGGCTTTTTATAGCTTGCCGTACAGCGTCCAGTAGATCATCCACATGACCATTTATAGTCTGTAGTATCTCCTGTAGTAATTGAGCTGAATAATCCGGATGCCACTTTCGGTGGACAGAGTCACGGAGTCGCAATGGTTATTGTAGATGATAGAGAACCTGAGATTGTACCTGGAGTACAAGCTTCAATATCATTTGGAATAACCTTAAAATTCACAATTTCTTCATTAAGATTTCATGCAGCGTCCATGATCCTAACTATTATTTTATATGTTCCTGCTTTTTTGAATCAACTTGATAGTGTCTCAGGTATTGTATATGTGTTGTTAAAGACATGTGCATTTGTAAATAATCCTTTTGGATTGTATGTACTACCACTCAACATAAATGTACCTGACATTACATTGATATTTGTTATAGCAACTCCTTTATCATCATGAGTTCTATCTATCGAAAACGTAACAGAATCCAGCCCAGAAATTCCATTAAAATCTAACCAATTTGGTACAGATGTATTACCAGAATAATTACTATTATTTTTATCAAGAATTGATATGGCTATAACTCCTGTACCAGCAAGAAATGACTCAATTGGATTGGCCTCTCATATATTATTCTCCTGGTCGAGTAATTTTACACTATCTCATCCAATATTTGCTGTAATGCTGATTGTCGGCTTAATTTTGTCGATGAGTGGCGCATGGGCAGATGTGCTCGAATAGAGAGGAGTATATTTACATTTACCAGCATCGAGATTATAGAGATTATGAAGACATACATTGTTAGTATCTGCCCCTCAGTTATTATAGTTATTTTTTCATGGGCAAAACAAGAATCGACTTGCCTCACGAAGATTGGTAATACTCGTTCAGAAAGCTGGAGTTCATACTGCTGGTATAACCCCACCACTCATAGTAACAAGCATACTATAGAGGTCTCCTCATGTAGCAGTTGTATATGTATTTAATGTACCATAAGTTTTAAGAGCGTTAAGACTAGCAGCATTTGCTGGATTATTCATTACAGCACCTATCTTTCCTTGTTCGATTGTATAGTAGCAACTTCGAGCAATATCATATGGTTGATTTACATTAGAATCACAATTATCCGTAGTAGAAATGGAAGTGTCGTTATTTGGCGTATTCTCTGCCTTATCCGTCAGACGAGCAAGATCAGATGCGAGTGAATATGTTCCTTGAAGATGAGTAAGAAATGGTGATACTATCAGGTCAGTATTCTTACATCATGCACCATACTGATCATCCACACAATTCCATTGTCCAATCACATTATAGTTGGTCCATGCACCAGTATATGTATTCCCACTCAGTGTTCCACAATCGGCAGATGAACACTGATAGATAAGAGTATTATCTGTTCCACCACCACTTGCGCGGATCTTATTGAGTGCTGGTGTATCTATAAAATATCCTCATCATAATCATCAAAATGCCTGGCGTTCACATGTCGGTCCAATCTCATCCCACTTATAATTCTTAGATTGCGTATTATATACAACAAGTCAGAGATTTGGGGCTCATGGAGAACATGTATTATTCATTCCCCATTCATTCGGAAAATTTCATGCAGTGAAAAGTTTCGATATTCACCCTTTTGTGAGGATATGTCATGTCGGCCCTCCGCCTGGATTCGATGAACAAGTTCGCTTGTAGAGAGTACATGAGGAATCTCCGCCACCACAACCATTGACTACGCAACCTGCAGCAGGCATGGTACAAGTCGCTTGAGTACTTGGGATACAGTCGTAGGTAGGATTTGTTCAGCACCTAAAATCTGCCGTATATGTATCAGTATCAACACAAGTATAGCAAAGATTCTCATTTGTCGTAAGTCATGGAAATGGGTCTACTTGCCAGTCTCTTGTCGGATCTAGTGGACATAGCATATCGCTATATCACTTGAATACTGTGATTTCCTGACGAATACGAAGATCATAATCTCATTGATTCTTCGTTGCGGAAAATGATCCGAAAGTATCCTTATATATTTTTGCTTCCTTGTCTGCAGAATAATATTGCCCGAGTGTACCCCAATCATGAGAAAGTACCCAGCCATTGCTATCGATAAGCGCAAATACAGGTGATGATAGGCATATATATCACAAAAATATCAATGAGGATATGATGGAAAATCGTTTCATAAAGAAAAAGATTAGAGAAATTTACGAAGCATATCATCCTGCTCCTGCGCTTGTACCAGGTGAATATGTAGGTGGTGCCATAGTATTCGTTGGTGGAGCTTCTGTTCATATACATTTGAATCCTGAATAGTCAGTATCCAATGTATAGCTGGCATTTTTTTCAGTATTTGTACCATTATTGGGACCATACCATATGCCACTATTCCCAGCAGAATCAAAAGAGATTGCCGCATACACAGCAAGTGAGACTCCAAAAAGAGCGAAGAGAGAAAAGAAGAGTATATATCGAAATTGTTTTGATTGCATAATATGAAGAAGGCAAAGAAATATTCTCTACAAATATATCCCTTTGCTCTTCTTTTGTCAAAAAGATTTGATTTTCCACAAAAAAATATGAGAATATCTCTATCATTCTCTCTTTTTTAGAAGAATATTTCATAAAAGTATCTATATGCAAAGAAAAACTCTCATCATTATAGGATTCATTCTTGCGCTCTTTGTCGGTATGTTTATATATTTCTCATACCCATCGACTGATATAGATATCTCTTTCTGACCCAAAGCAACGACAAAGCATACATCCACAGGTATAGTAGAAGAGACAGGAAGTATACAGACTGGAAGTGAATGGAATCCAAAAGTAATGCGCACAGAGACCATCACCAATGATAAGGATATAAAAGTAGAGATCACGACCAACGGTCCTCCGATGCGAGAAATGACACCTGAAGAGAAGGCGGCGTTCGATAAAAAATTCCAAAAATAAATATTGAAAAAATAGTGCTTTCTCCTTGCGCTTATGAATGATTTCGCTATTATCGCTTCATGCACAATTTGAAGCGATTTTTTTCTTATCTCGCGAAGGCACTTACTATGTTCTTCGCATTTTTGACTCTTGCGATTGTTCTTATTTCCTTTCTCCGACCAGAATGGATCAAAGACGCGATCACCTGGATCGAGGCACTCATCAAGACTCTCGGAAACTGGAATTATCTTGTCGCCTTTTCTTCTGCGTGTATCGAATCACTCCCGATCATCGGGACCGCCGTACCAGGAATGAATATCATGATATTGGTCTGAGGATTCTGGGGAAAGACTCACCTTCTTATCACTATAGTTGTCGCGATCTTCGGAGCTATGCTCGGAAATTATCTCGGCTACTGGATAGGAAAATGGTATGGAACAGAGATCATCGAGAGATATGGAGACTGGATCGGACTCGGAAAGACTGAGACGAACATCCTTCATGGACAGATAGAAAAAAATGGATTTTGGTATATTGTTCTCGGGAAATTTCATAATTTCACTCGATCATTTGTTCCATTTATTGCATGAGCAAATGGAATGAAGGAATGAAATTTCTGGATATACAACATGATCGGATCTATTGTCTGGGCAGTCTCTGTCAATCTTCTTGGTATATTTTTTATCGATAACTACGAGTCTATCCTCGATAATCTCGGAAAAATAATGCTCGTAATAATTGTATGAGTATGACTATATATTTATTTCTTCCAGCGTGATGGCTGGAATCGATATATGCGAGACAAGCGAAAAGAGATCGAAGATAAAATAGAGCAAAAAGAAAAACGCCGAGCAAAAAGAAAAAATGAACTTCCTCAGATTTAGACTTCCATCATTCCATTTATTATCCGTCCTTCAATGTCCTTTCCTCTTGCACTCATTCTCCTTTTTCTCACTTCTTCAGCCATAGGGTATATCGTCCTCATGGTCGTCGAAGGAGCATGGAAGAAGTATGCGATCCTCGATCGTCCTCATCTCTACAAGACAGAAAAATGACGAACTCCTGTGCCATATGGTATTGGTATTTCTATCATTATCACGCTTCTTCTGATTTCACCGATGATTCCCTATTTTTTCGAAATACCAGCATCACTTGATCACAAGCTTCATATTGTCCTCATTCTCGCTGCTATCATAGGAATTGTGAGCTTCATGGATGATCTCGATACGATAGGAAAAAGTCGATGGAGTGTTCCGCCGATGGTACGCCTTCTCATGCAAATAGGTGTTGGCCTCGTGATCGGTGTGACGAGTATCAAGATTAGCTATATTTCCAATATCTTTGGCGGGGTCACTTCTCTCAATGATTATTTTTTCCAGGTTCCTATTGGTCAGGATATCTATACTATATATTATATACCACTCCTTCTCACAGTATTCTGGTATGTCCTTGTATTCAATAGCATCAATTTCTCCGATGGCATACCGTGACTCACTTGAGGATTTTCTCTCATTAGTTTCATCATTCTCGCAAGTCTTGCTATAAAACTCTATCTGACCGACACGAGTGAAGCATCCCAAGAAAATAGTCAATTTATTCTTATCATTCTCTCTGTTCTCATACCCGTCACTTTTCTCGTCACGCGTCTTGATATCCGACGACTCGGAATTATGGGAGACTCTGGAACGATCATTCTGGCTTTTTTTATCGCGACACTTGCTATCATCGCCTGAGGAAAAATAGCAACGGCAATGTCTGTCATTGGAATCTATCTCATCGACTTTGTCTATGTCATCAGTCTCCGCATCTATAAAGGAAAGAATCCTATGAAATGAGATCAGACAAATCATCTTCATTTCCGACTTCTCGAGCTCGGACTCTCTCATGCGAGTATTCGCAATATCATATATTTCCTCACTCTCTCCTTCTGAGTAGCGGCTATTTTCCTTGATACTATTGGGAAAATTATTCTCTTTGTCATTATTGCTTGCGTGAGTCTTTTTCTCACGCGCATTCTCTCGATCGTGAGGAAGAAATAATTGAAAAGAAAAAATCCGCTACGAATAGCGGATTTTTTGATGATAAAAAAAACGGGGATATTATTACTCTCCATATCTCTCAGAGATTTTCTTCCAATTTACTACTTTCCAAAAGTTCTCCATATATTTTGCTCGTGCATTGCGGTAGTCGATATAGTACGCATGTTCCCATACATCACAATTCAGAAGCGGAGTATCTTCTCCAGTGAGCGGAGTCGCTGCATTCATCGTATTTACAATATCGAGACTTCCGTCTGTCTTTCGGACGAGCCATGTCCATCCAGAGCCGAAGTTCGAAAGTGCCATACGAGTGAATTCAGCTCGAAATGTATCGAGCGTTCCCCATCGTGCATTTATCGTATCATAGAGCTCTTTCGATGGAATATGATTGGCGACTGAGCTCAGTGTCTCAAAATAAAATACATGATTGTAGACTTGCGCTGCATTATTGAATATTCATCCAGCTGGAGCTTTTCGAATAATATCCTCGAGTGAGAGCGTCGCATATTCTGTCTCTGGTGTGAGCTTGTTCAGATTATCGACATATGTCTGGAGATGCTTCCCATGATGATATTCGAGTGTCTCCCTGGAAATATGAGGAGCAAGTGCATCGAGAGAATATGGAAGTGGTGTGAGTGAGAACATATTTTAAAGTAAAGAATTAAGAACTTTTCGTAGAACAGGAAGATCCTGAAAGATCGTATCATAGACCGTAGCCAGTTCGATACCAATATAATCATGAGCAATAAAATTTCGAAACCCAATAGCCTCGAATATTTCTTTTGGAAATTCATGAGGAAATTCACGAGTCATTTTTGCGAGAGTCTCACCGAGGTGCTGAAACTGCATCAGACATGCATCATGACACATAGTATTCTCATAAAACTCCTCCATCGAAATCTCTCAAGCGTATGATTCGATCGTATCAATAGCATCAGTTGCAACAAGAATATAGATGGAAAGATTTTTCGATCACATGCTAGAAAATCGGGGTAATATCCTCCAGAATAGAGTTTCTCAGTCGAGGATGAATTGCCTCCTTTGTGACAATATCAATGGGTTTATTTATTCTTTTTTCGATCTCAGACTTGAGTGCAAGCAGGCGAAATAGAGAAATCCGAGCTCACGGAGCACGCTCATAGAGAAGATCTACATCACTCTCAGCCTGATCCGTTCATCGCGCATACGATCCGAAAAGTGAAAGATGAGATATCCCATATTCACGAAAAAGTCCACGGATATCAGGAGTAGTGAGAATCTGGATGATATCTTTTTGTGTCATGCCAGCATTATATCTATCTCATGAAAAACGCAAGCAAAATATACTCTTCAATCTTTATGAGAATCATTTTCATAATAAAAAGTAAAAATATAATTTGACAAGTATTGGTATTAGAATATATTCTCCACGTCAATGAATGAGGCAGACTAGACCCGTAAGGTATGGGAAAGGCTCGATTTCAAAGACTGGAGATACAAAAAATGGCACGTCAAAAGGCTATTGCGGTAGATACCGCCCTCGGGAACTTGGTAAAACCAGGTTCCCACTTGGAAATCACTGCTGCATTCGTGCGACAGTGGTCTGAAAAAGCGTTGGGAGCTCGGAGGCAGTCTCTCTGCCGCCAGGATTGAAACGGCATTGCAAGAAGTTGCAACTCAGGGTGTCTGTGACATCCTGTGCACAAAAGCACTTCAGGTCTTCCGGTTGGGTCGTCAACATCTGAAAGGCGGTGATCCATTATCTCCACCATCACAAATAATGATGGGGTAACAAAATATGGTAAGTATGACTGCTGAAAAGCTGGTCGTGGCTACCAACACATTAGAGTTCCCGCATCACGCGGGGCTTTTTTTATTTTTGGCCATCTTGCCTTTTCTCCCCTTTTCTATACTCTATCTGAGAATCACTATTCCCTAGAAATGCTTCTCACCAAATCCATTCTCCATACGACGGATATTTATATCAAGAAACTCAAGGAAGCCTGAGTCGAGACGGTGAGTGATTTTTGCTCACTTTTTCCACGTGACTATGAAGATAAGAGTGACGTACTCTGACAAAGTTCTCAATGCTCAGTATCCAGGAAAAGCAAGCGATAAAATGTACTCTCGAACTTCTCACGAGTGAGATGACTCGCAACAAAAAACTTCTCATCAAGGCAGTCATCACTGATAGTGATGGTTCCCATGCAGAAGCTGTATGGTTCAATCAGAGAATTATTCTCTCGAAATTCGCTAAGTGAGATGCTATCCTTCTCTATGGAAAGCCAAAATATGAATATGGTCGCCTCTCTTTTCCGAGTGCTGAGATCGAGCATTTTTCTCCGAAGAGACAAGAGATAATGCCTGTATATTCTGATGTGAACTATATTCCTGGCACATGGATACGAGAAAAGATGGCATATATGAAGCCTTTTCTTGCTGAGATTTCTGAAGTTATTCCAGAATCAATCAGAGAAAAACGAAAGCATAAAAGAAGAAATGAGAATGTCCGATCTATTCATTTTCCTCTATCCATCGAAGATTTCGAACGAGCAAAGAGAGAACTCGGATATGAAGAACTCTACCAATTCCAGCTTATCTGAGTCGAGAAAAAATATAGTGCCAGAACAAGCTCAGAAGGACTCGCACCACCGATTCCTCTCGATACTGATCTCATAAAGTCAATCATTGCTGATCTTCCTTTTTCTCTCACAGATAAACAAAAAATAGTCCTATTCCAGATTCTCAAAGATATGGAGAAGCCTCATTCTATGGCGCGACTTCTGCAGTGAGATGTCGGTACAGGAAAGACGATCGTAGCACTTATTGCTTCGATACATGCTATTATTATATCTCGAAAGAATAATTCTCGTCATCGCGAGGAACGAAGCGATCCAGAAAACTGAAACATGGATTGCCACGTCGATTTTTCACAGGAACAGAAAAATCTCCTCGCAATGACAAATACTTGAATCCAAGTAGCTATCATGGCACCGACAGAAATCCTTGCCCGACAACATTTCGCAGGAAGCGAAGCATGGCTCATGAAGTGGTGAATCAGATCAGATCTTCTTGTCGGATCACTCACTCCACGGATGAAGGAAGATGCACGCGAGAGACTCAAGTCTGGACAGACAGATATTATTTTCGGAACCCATGCGCTCATCCAGGATTCTGTACAATTCCATTCTCTCGGATTTGTCGTCGTCGATGAGCAACATCGATTCTGAGTCGAGCAGAGAAAAATACTCGAAGAATATTGTTCCCGAAACCTCCTTGAGAAAGGAGGTGGCTTGAGTGAAACGAGAGACGGAGGATTGGAGTCTCAGGAAAAACAGCATATCGAATTTCGTTCTGATCTCGAAGAAAAAGCAAAAGAACTCAGAAAGGAAATGACCTGACCTGAAAAGAATATTTGGTATAACCTTCTGAGGAGAGATAAGTTATCTTGATTTCGATTTCTCAGGCAAAAACCACTTCTCGACTATATAGTCGATTTCTACTGTCACGAGCTAAGGCTCGCTATTGAGATTGATGGAGAAAGTCATATCGGAAATGAAGAATATGATAAATCTCGAACATGTGCCCTTGAAAAAGAATGAATTGTCGTAATTCGATTTCTCAATGACGAAGCAACAAAGAATCTGGAATGAGTGTATGCGAATCTATTAAAAACTATTACAGAAATTCAGAAACACCAATCCTCAGTCTCACCTTCGGTTCGCCAGCTCCTTTCTCAAGGAGCTTTGGTTCCCCATAGACTCAATATGTCAGCCACTCCGATACCACGAACACTCGCGCTGACTATCTATGGGGATCAGGATGTATCCGTACTCGATGAATACCCAGCAGGAAGAAAGCCAATCCATACACGAGTACTTCGTGAAGATCAGCGAGTCGAAGCATATCGATTTATCGAAGAGGAAGTACGACAAGGCAGACAAGTCTATTGGATTTCTCCACTTGTACAAGAATCTGAAACTCTCGAGATCGCAAGTGCTGTCGAGATGCAGATCACTCTATCTTCTGTCTTTCCGAAGCTCACGATCGGACTCATCCATGGAAAAATGAGCGGAAAAGAAAAGGATCGAATCATGCAAGAATTCTATGAAAATAAAATCCATATTCTCTCGTCTACTTCTGTCGTGGAAGTCTGAGTGGATAATCCAAATGCGACTGTGATGTGTATCGAGGCTGCGGAAAGATTTTGACTCTCACAGCTTCACCAATTTCGTGGGCGTGTCGGTCGCGGTGATGACCAGAGCTATTGCTACCTCTTCACGACCAAGGAATACAAGACTAAGCGACTCCGCGCTATGGAAAAAACTGGTGATGGATTCGAGCTGGCTGAGATCGATCTCGAGCTCCGTGGTCCTGGAGAAGTCTATGGTGTCCGCCAATCATGAGTCCCCGATTTCCACTTTGCAGACCTCAGAGATGTCGGGCTTATATCAGAAATCCGTGAAGACATCGAAGAATGGATAACATGAAGAAAATAAATATACTACCACTATGTCCTCCCAAATCATCACTCTCACACTTAAAAATCTCAAGAAAATCTGACTCGAACGAGAGATTCCGAATATTTCGGAAGAGAATGCAGAATACCTTAAGAAACTTATTCAGGAAAAAAATCCAAAGCATATTCTCGAGATCGGAACAGCGAATGGATATTCAACACTGCAATTTGCTTCTGTTTTTTTTGAATCTTCCTCTTCGACTCCCCTCTCTGAAAATGAGAAGTCAGAAGTGAAGTCTATCACGACGATAGAGCAAGCATGGAATATGCATATCGATGCTGTGACCAACTTCAAGAATTGCAAGACCAAGAATATTCATGCGATCTGGTGAGATGCTCGGGTAGTCATTCCAGCACTTGCTGATAATTTTTTCGACTTCATCTATATCGATGCGATGAAGAAGGAGTATCTCGACTACCTTCTTCTTACTCTTCCGAAGATGACTTCTGGCGCACTGATCGTCGTCGATGATGTCGTGAAATTTCGAGACAAGATGCAAAATCTCTATGATTTTCTTGACGAGAATACAATTCATTATACTATTATGAATACTGATCCTGACGACGGAATCATGCTTCTTACTAAGAATTCTTTCTCATGAAAAATATAATCCCTCTTGCACTAGCAATCGGAATGATCTGACCCGTATGAGCTCTCGAAAATACCTCAGAAGGACAACCTGGCTGAGCCCTTCCTGTAACTAAAATATCAAGGAGTGTATGAGAAAAAGTACAATGAACATTGACATGAAATGATTCCACACCTACTCTAGAATCAAGAGATAATGCAATGCGGGAAGAATGGAAAAGGAATGCGGGAAGAATAGCAGGAAATATCCTTCCATGAAATCCTACCAGCATCCATGCAAATGGTATTGATTGAATCGTCTACCATCTCAATCAAATCTCTCGATGAGATAGAGTTTGAGCTCAATGGTCTGTATGAGTATTTACTCAGGCTATTGAAGGCGCGAATAGAGAAACACGAGCTGGAGTGACGATAGAAATCCCTTTAGGGAAATAGATCTCTTATGGATATTTGCATAATTTCGCGAAAAGAATACAATTCCTTCGTGCATATGCACACTTTATCCTTTTATTTTTCCTTTATGGCTACTGTCAATTTGCTTGCGCGCATTTTGCTCATTGTCGGAGGTTTGAATTGGGGACTTGAAGCATTCGGAATGAATGCTGTCAATTCGCTCTTCGGAGCATGGCCTCAGGTGGTAATGGTTGTCTATGTTCTCGTAGGACTTGCTGCTCTCTGGGAGGCGTATAATTGGCTCATGGCTGGAAAAAAATAAATAGAACCTTCATTCATCCCCTTTCTTCTCTCCATAAAATGAAAGGGGATTTTTTATGAGAATGATTCTCATTATTTCACTTGCTTTTCCAGAGTTTTTTTATAGAATACGCCTGTTAAAAATTATTTGTTCCTCGTGAACTTATTATTGTTAATTCTTACTTGTTCATTTATCATTGTATGTCATCTCCTATTATTTCTACTGATGCAGCTTTTGCATCCAATATTGCTTCTTGAGTGACTCTTGTCGACTTCTGGGCTGAGTGGTGTGGTCCATGCCAAGTCATGCTTCCTCGACTCGAAGAGCTTGCGAAGAAAACTGAAGGAAAAGCAAAAATCATGAAGCATAATGTCGATAATGATCCACAGACTCCAAGTCAATTTCGTATCATGTCTATTCCTACGATTATCATATTCAAGGATGGTCAGCCTGTAGAGAAATTTGTCGGTATCCAGGATGTCGCTTCCCTTGAGACAGCGATCGCAAAATATGTGTAATTTTAAAAATCAAAGCCGTCACACCTACACATTGGAATTTGTTTTTAAAATACAGAAACCAATGTATCTTGTGTTTATGGATGCGTAACCTCTCTTTTCATGCAATTCGAATACTATAGCATTCTCGAGATCACTCGGGAAGCTACTCCAGAAGAAATAAAAAAAGCCTATCGGAAAAAGGCAATGGAACTCCATCCTGATCGGCACGGTGGAGATAAGACAAAAGAGGTGGAATTCAAGAAACTCAATGAAGCCTACTCTGTACTCTCTGATGACGGGAAAAAGGCACACTATGATCGACATGGAACTATGGACAATCATAGTACGTGAGGATTCTGAAGTGGTGGATTTCATCAGGGTTTTGATGTGGATATTGGAGATATTTTCTCTTCATTTTTTGGATGAGGATTCGGATGAGGTAGTACTCGGAAAAGAGCAGATATAGGCGAAGATATTGAAATTCAGATGAAGATTTCTCTCGAGGATGCGATCCGGTGAAATAGTCGCAAGATCGAATATCGTCGTCGTGTGAGTTGTGATACCTGTAGTGGAAAATGATGAAAGACAGAAAAATGTACACAGTGTCATGGAAGTGGTCAAGTCCGCGAACAAGTACGGACAGTTTTTGGTGTCATCGAACAGGCTCACTCATGTGGAAAATGTGGCGGAACTGGAGAGATGATTATAGAGAAGTGTACATCATGTCATGGAAAGAAATATGGTGAGTCAGTCATAAAAAAAGATATTGAGATTCCTGCTGGAATTGAAGATGGTATGAGTATCAAAATTCGAAGTGAAGGACATAGTGGTGCTGATGGGAATGGTGACCTCTATGTAGCATTCTCTGTTCCAGATCGCGAAGGTGGACTCGAACGTGATGGACATACACTCCACTATCATGTCGCGATTTCTCCTGCAGAAGCAACACTTGGTGGAGAAAAAGAGATCGAGATTCCTATCCTTGGAAAGAAGACTCTCACTATAGGAAAATGAACTCAGTGAGATGATACTCTCAAATTCGCGAGCGAAGGACTTTCACGCCTTGACCGAAAAGGTGCAAAGTGAGATCTTATTATTCACTATGTGATCGATATACCGACGAAGATTTCTGCCGATGAGAAAAAACTCTATTCTGCTCTTCTCGAGCTCCAATGAGGGAAAAAAGCACCAAAATGATTTTTCGAAAGTATCTTCGAGTAAACCATAAATTTCCCCTGGATTTGCTTCTTTATTTGATGAATTTTCAGATTTTGTGAGCGAAGATTTCCGTATAAAATTGGAAACTGTTTGAGCAAGGAACGAAGCGAGTTTTTCTGATTTAGGAAAGCAAGTTCATACAAAATCGAAAATGAGACACTCAAAGAAGAACCTTTTGTTTCTTTTCAGTTATGAAAAGAAAGTATACTCCCAAAAAAGAAAAATACATCCTTGCATTTCCCTTCTATTTCCATATCATTTCTCTATCTAAATTCCTAATTTTAGCTCAATTGTCTACTTCCTATACTGATCTCGTGAATGTACCCTCTTTTGGGAAAAAGCGTGAAAACAACTTCAATCCTGAACGCGGAGAGATTGCCTTTTTCTGTCGGGATTGTTGGAAAGGCGTAGAGCCTATAGCACTTGAGCCACAGAAAATCTGAAAGAAAATCCGGGAATATCTCTATGAATGTCCCGTCTGTCATGGAAAACGTATTGCCATTGGAACAGTCGAAGGACTCAAAGAACACTATGAAAGAAAGCATTAATTCTACCTATGTTTTTCCCTCTTCTCATACTCACTCTTATATCAGCAAGTGGTCTTCTTCTCTATGTTTTTAGGAAGGTCAATCAGACAATTCTGAATCTCCTTATCGGACTTGGCGCTGGATCAATGCTCTCGGTCTCACTCGTCCATATATTTCCTGAGGCACTTGGACAGACACAGTACGCCGTCTATGCGTTTATTCTCGGATTTCTCGTTATCTATCTCATAGAAGAGATTCTCACTCCTCATGCCCACGACCATGGTCATGGAGATCATACCCACGAAGATCCACATGAGCACTATGATCACGTCGCAGTAGTTTCATTTATAGCGATTTTTATCCATACTATTTTTGATGGACTTGGTATACGAGCAGGATTTGGAGTATCAAGTGAGATTGGCTATGTCGTTCTCACGAGTGTCGCTCTCCACCAGATCCCTGTCTCATTCTCACTTGCTGCGATTTTTCGCGAGAGTAAGCTCCAGAAAAAAATACAGATTCTATTTTTTTCGATCTTTGCTCTTGCAGCTCCTATTGGATTCATGCTTTCAGATTCTATTCTTACCAATGTCTCAGGAATATTCACGGGTCTTGCTATGGCATTTGCATGAGGATCGCTTCTCTATGTCGCCGCTGCTGATCTCCTTCCAGTTATCCACTCTCAGACTCAGAAAAAATATATGACTGTCACGCTCTTCATCCTTGGTGCTATAGGAGTGAGTGCTATCAAATTCTTCGAGTAGGAAACAAGGAAAATCTCTGAACTCAATCCGCCCAAAAGCGGATTTTTCAAAAAAGATTTGCATTCAAAATAAATAAATATATACTCTAATGTATACTTTGTATGTATCTATGGAAAAACTCAGCACAAAAGAACAACTCGTCCTCCAGAAAGTTCGTGACTTCATATCACGAGGAGAAAAGCTCACAATCCGTGCGCTCCAAACATCCCTCTGATATGCCTCTCCTCGATCAATCTCTGTCATGCTCGACTCTATAATGAACAAAGGATGGCTCTATCGGGACTCACATGATGAGATTAGGATGTCTCCAGATTTCCGCTCTGAGAGCTATGAAGTCCGAGGGATTCCTCTCATTGGGACGATCGCCTGCGGTATGCCGATATTCGCGGAAGAAAATATCGAGACCGAGATTCCTGTCTCTACGAAGCTTCTCTCAGCTTCCAAGAAATATTTCTTCCTCCGAGCTCAGGGTGATTCGATGAATCAGAAAGGTATAGAAAATGGTGATCTTGTCCTCCTTGAGGAGAATAATATCCCAGAGAATGGCAAGATCGTCGCGGCGCTCATCAATGATGAAGCTACTCTGAAGGAATACAGACAAGAGCGTGGTACGAGCTACCTTATCCCTCACTCGAATAATCCCCGGCACAAGCCGATTATACTCGATGACATGGACGGGAACATTCTTATCCAAGGCATATTCGTTCGATCGTTTCCTGGCAATCTCTTTATTTAAACATTATGACACTTATACTCACCTACACCAACCGTTTTCTCGCCATTATTCTCTTTCTGATTCTTGTCTCTCTGATTATATAAATACTCACCTAACTCATAATTCCTGTGAAGGTGGATCTCTGTTCTGCTCCATATAATTCATATCTTATAATTTTTTCTTATGACTGATAATCGCAAAGATGCTCTCGCATCAGCTCTCCTAATGATCGAAAAACAATTTGGTGCCGGATCTGTGATGAAGCTCGGGGAAAAAACACATATGAAAGTCGAAACTTGCTGATCTGGGTCAATTGCTCTTGATGAGGCTCTTGGTGGAGGATATGCCAAAGGGCGTATTGTCGAGATCTATGGTCCTGAATCCTCAGGAAAGACGACTCTCGCACTTCATGCGATAGCAGAATGTCAGAAAGTCGGAGGCACTGCTGCCTTTGTCGATGCTGAGCACGCACTTGATCCTGCCTATGCAAAGGCAATCTGAGTGAATATCGATGAGCTTATCATTTCTCAGCCAGACTATGGAGAGCAGGCTCTCGAGATTGTCGATGCGCTCGTCCGATCTGGAGCAGTCGATCTCATTGTCGTAGATTCTGTAGCAGCGCTCACACCAAAGGCTGAGATCGAAGGAAATATGGGAGATTCTTTTATGGGACTCCATGCTCGACTCATGTCTCAAGCTCTTCGTAAAGTCACAGGAGTGATCGGAAAATCGAATTCAACCGTCATATTCATCAATCAGATTCGTATGAAGATTGGTGTCATGTTTGGAAATCCTGAGACGACGACAGGAGGAAATGCCCTGAAGTTCTATGCTTCCCAGCGCCTTGATATCCGACGCAAAGAAAAGCTCGAGTCAGGAACAGGTGACGACAAGGAAGCATATGGAAACAAAGTGAAAGTAAAAGTCGTGAAAAATAAGATTGCACCACCATTCCGTGAAGTCGAGATCGATGTCCTCTTCAATGAAGGAATCTCTCATGCCTGAGAACTTCTCGATATTGGCGCTGCTCGTGGTATCATCAAGAAGGCTGGTGCATTCTATTCGTATGGAGAGACGCGCCTCGGTCAAGGAAGAGAGAATGCTCGTGACTTCCTCAAGGCAAATGAAAAAATGATGAAAGAAATCGATAAAGAAGTCCGCAAAGAAAAAGTGGATCGAGTTGAATCTGGAAAGAAAAAGGGGAAAGACGAGAAAAAGGATGAAATACTCGATGAAAATGACGAATAGTTTGCAAGAAAATAAATCTATGCTATAATAATGGCATAGATTTTATTATGACCCAAACTGAAAGTACTTCATCCCTAAAATCTCCAGAAGCAGCAAATGATGCCGTATTTTCTAATGCAACAAATACTGCAGTAAATAATGTAGTTAATCTCGCCGAAGCACGTGAAAGATTTGAGACGCTCAAACAAGCAAATTCTAGTTCTCAGTCTCTGATGGCATGAGCAATTGACTTAATAAGAAGATTAACTGGTACTGAATCGAATCTTTCAGTAGTAGAATATGCAGGACTTGTTGCTCTTCGTACTCAGGCAATCGCTGCAGCAAATGATTCTATCAATCCTGATTCTCAGGAGTAAAAAGTTAATTTGGATCTAGCCACGGACTAAAGTCACGTGGCTTTAGTTTGTTTGGGAAGGGTTATAATTCAATTTCTTCACCCTGAATATCTTCTTGTCATTGTTGTTCTACATAAGCTTTAATTATATCTTGATCTACAGCTCAAACAGTAGCACAGAAATATCAGACAGCCCAGAGAGATTTCTTTTCTCACCAGTAGAATTGCTTGAAGTGAGTTTTGAATCTTTCTTCTCTGAAGAGAATGTGGGAACTTCTTCATTTGAGGAGATGAACAACATGAGGAATTGGATGAACGAGAGGTATACTGAGATATACATGAACATGATCTTCTTCCATACCTATAGCTATTGGTGTAATGTAGAGTTCTTTACAGACTCATTCTATGATTCTTTGTACTGATTCTTGAATTGGTTTTGCGAGACATTTTCTTCTGTATTTAGTTATCCATACTATGTGATACCTACAGTCATATACTGCATGAGAAGCTTTTCGGTAAGTCATATTGATTTATAGAGAGTCTTGCATACACTTGACACTATAGTTACAATCGGCTTGAAAGCAACGGGGTTTTGAACCCAAAGGTGGAAATCAAATAGTTACAATCGGCTTGAAAGCAACGGGGTTTTGAACCCAAAGGTGGAAATCAAATAAAGCTGCGTAATTCCTTCTTGAAAAAACAAAAAATCTCCCCATAATCAGGGAGATTTTATTATATTCCCCGTTATACTGAATATACTTCAGCATCTTTCTTATTACAATGATTAAAACTTCATTCACTCTCATCGCAAAAAAAATACTTACCCATGATGTATTTGAGCTCTTGTACTCATGCCCTGAGCTTGGGAAAGAGATTCCGAAACCTGGTCAATATGTCATGTTCCAGCTTGCTCCATGACTTTCTCGAGCATATTCGATATCAGAGTTCAATATCTCCACCTTAGATAAAATAGAATGAAAGAGTGATAGCACTTTCACTCTTATTATCAAGCGCATACCAGAAGGAAGATGAAGTCCTGTCATTTGCGATACAGAAATTGGTACACCTTTTTCTGGGATGCTTCCACTTGGTCACTTCACTCTTGAGGATACTCCGCAGAGTAAGTGCTTTATCGGAACAGGGACAGGATTTGCTCCACTTTATTGTATGGTAGATAGGCTCTCAAATCAAAAATTCTCAGAAAAAGTAGCATTTCTCTATGGAGTTCGGGAAGAGCAAGACTTTTTCTATCTTGATGAGATGAATTTATTGAAGGAAACTCTCGACCTGAGCTTTCTTCCTTATCTTTCTCGAGAAGATCAGAATTATGCCACTCGTGGATATGTGACTGATTGGATCACAGAAGAAAATATTATTCCCTATAAGGAATTCTATCTTTGTGGATCACCAACTATGGTAAAAGATGCTCGAGGAAAACTCGAAACATTAGGAATTATAAAAGAACAGATATTCTGGGAGCAATATTAGTACTTCCCTATGAAGTCCTGTCCATCCTTCCCCCACTTATCTTCATCGGCACTCTCGTCAAAGTTATTCATCACATCTTGAGTCCAGCGAGACATCGCATAGAGATTATCATTCAAGCTCATATTTCGCCAATCGATAATGAAATCATCATCAGAATTCTCCACCTCAGAGCCACCAATATAGTAAGCCATCATGACAGAATATCCTTGTTCTTCAGCAATTTGATTGATACGCTTGATATACTCCTGGACTTTATCAGTGAAGTCTTCTCGTGACATAGTCGCCATAAAAGAAAGAGTTAAGATAGGCGAAGTATATCGATATACTACATTTCTCCAAGAAAATAGCACTCACATTATTTCTCTTTTTTAGAAACAAGAAAATTATCTGGATCAAGTATAAGGGTAAAGATTGGACTACTCCTTTCTTCACCACAAAGATACACAGGATATTCTCATCTTGGAATACCTGTAAAAATATAATACTGCATTCACTCAGACGCATTTTTCCCTCTTTCCTGAAGGACTAATTTTATCATATCATTTGATACGACTCTAAACTTCTTCTTTTGTCTTCCCATCTCTGGTATACCTCAGGATATTATCTGCCCTGCGCGAAGTCATTGCAGACTAATAGCTAGCTTATCTATTCCTCCTTCTAAGAGAATATCTACTTCCCTACAAGCTCACCATATAACTTCTCAAGTTCATAATAGGCCCTTCGTATCTACTCATGGGATTTTATGTCATTCTATAGTTTCTGTCATATGTAGATAATATCATAATTTAGCAGAAACTGCAAGAAGAGAAGAAAATCGTGACAAAAGAAACTATATCTCATCTTCTGTGATTGCAAGATCATAAGAGAATGATCCGCAAATTGTAATAACTGTAATTTTTCCTCTATAGCCAGTGTCTCGCAATTTTAATGCGATGGCATTCGGAGTTGCACCAGTAGTAAAGCTATCATCAAGAATAAGTATATGAGTAAAATTCATATTCTTTGGAAGAAATACTTCCATGCTTTGAATCGCATTTTGTATTTTTTCTTCTTTTCCATGAATATCCTTCTGCGCAATACGAATTTTTGTTGGATTCTGTATCTTCTCAGCTTTTATAGTAGGGATTTTTAATTGTAGGGATTTCTCGAGCACATCTCGAAACTGGATATTCCTACTCATTGTTGGCGGTACATACACCAGTCCATCCACTTTTTCTGTATCAGAAAAAATACGTATTGATTCAATGGAAGATCTTATAGCATGTTTCAAAAGTCTTTCATTTCCATTGGATTTTCCATAAGCAAGTTCGATCGCTGTACGAGTCCTACCAAATCCATTTGGAAGTGCAAATATCTCATGAAAATAAAATCGATCAATCGCAATTTCCATACATCCCGTAAGATTCGACTTATATATCTGTGTTCCATCAAAAAAATTATTTTTTCTTCGTTGGTACTCAATACCACCAATAATCTCAAAATATTCGAAAGCCTTTTCTTCAATTCGATCTGAAAAATCGTGTTTCTCATCGAGACACCAGAGAACAAACGCATGTATACCTGTATATATCTGATTCATAGGATCAATATACATACAATATGCGTCAAAAATCGAACGAATTGAGTCAACATTCACTTCTTCTCCCCGTTCATCATGAGTCCTTTGTATTATACCCGTAAGAATATCATCTTCTCTATTATTCAAGATTGGTTCCAATTTTTTCTTGAATAATGCACGTGTATCTCGAGGACTCATCCTCCTATAGAGAGTTGCTCTTCCTTGTCCGATAGATTCTACTATGCCAAGTCTCGTGAGTTCCTTGAGATATGTATATGCTGTCACACGACTCACATGGGCCTCCTTCGCTATATTTGGAGCCGATATACCAGCATGAGTACTGACGATATCAAAAATCTGGGATTGTAATTTTTCTCGTTTATTCATTTGTGTTAAAATTTAACAGAACTTGGTTAAAATTTAACTCAATTATATATGAATCCCCTGGAAAATGCAAAAGAAAAATCCCTCCAATTTCTGGAGGAATTTTAGGTTAAATTCCTAATACTGAAAGAATGAATTGAGAAATCACTGATTTCAAAGATAAGCATTAAATCATTCACTCCCTCTTACCGTAATTGGAAAATGATGCTTAAATTCATTGATTCTCTGTGTTCGGAGTGACTTTTTAATTTCCTCATAATTACTTATACCAAGTTTACGATTCTTTATGAGTTCATCCACACGCTTTTTACGAATATAGGTAATAAGTTCTTTCCATCCTTCCTCTGCAAAAAGTCATCGTTTCTGACACTTTTCGAGGAGTTCTTTATTGGAAATAATCTTTATACCATCACGAGCAAACACCTCACGTGCATCAGGGGTAATATAACTTGTAGTAAGATAATAAAATGATTCATTCTTATTTGCTGACTTGAGCATCTTGCTTATCTGACCACAAAATGCTCATGCCTGCTTATCGGTAATATATGCCTTAGCGAACTGTTTGCATTGGATATTGAGGATTTTACCATTTCTTCGAGCCTCCACATCAATTCACTTGTGATATTTTCCAAAAGTTGAAACACTATATCACTCTTTCTCGAGAAGATATGCAACAAGATATTCAAAATCCTTATCTGTAAGATCATAAGTAATCTTGAGAAGGAAAAATATCTGTAACTCTGTAAAGCCTGATTTCCAATTCAATAATTTATATCTTTTTTGTTTATTTTTTTCAAGAATTTCTAAGATATCAGAAAATGGAATTTGTAGTTGTTGCATATTTGCATGTTAATAAATATATTTAATAATAACATATTTACTTTGTAAATGCAAGAATTCCCACTTCTTTCGAGAGTGGGAATTTTTTTTGAGATATTTCTATTTCTCTTCTACTTCAGCCTCCACTGATCCATCATCATTTTTCTTCTCCCCTGCTTCTTCTGGCTTTGCATCACCCGCGTGAGCATAGATCGCTTGTCCGATCTTCATCATCACATCAGAGAGAGATTTTGTAGCTCATTCGAGAGTATCTTTGTCAGCATCAGCATTGGCGAGGACTTTTTTGAGTTCTTCGAGTTTTACTTTTGCATCTTCTCCATCAGCTTCTTCATATTTTCCCTTACTTTCTTCGAGTGTTTTCTCGGACTGATAGACGAGAGAATCTGCATGGTTACGAGCTTCGATTGCTTCTTTTTTCTTCTTATCGACTTCACGATTCGCCTCAGCTTCTTTGATAAGCTTCTCGACCTCAGTATCACTCATTCCAGTCGATCCTTGGACAGTGATTTTCTGCTCTTTACCAGTTCCCTTGTCCTTGGCTGTCACATGGAGAACTCCTGAGGCATCGATGTCGAGTGTGACTTCGATCTGAGGAATACCTCGTGGAGCACCAGCAATTCCTGAGAGGATAAATCGTCCGAGTGATTTGTTATCATTCGCCATCTCACGCTCACCTTGGAGGATGTGAATCTCTACACTATCTTGGTTGTCCGCAGCGGTCGAGTAGACCTGAGACTTCGAGCTTGGGATCGTCGTATTGCGTTCGATCATGCGAGTCATCACACCACCGAGTGTCTCGATACCGAGAGAAAGTGGAGTGACATCAAGAAGGAGAACATCCTTCACATCACCCTGGATGATACCAGCCTGAATAGCTGCACCGAGTGCTACTGCTTCATCTGGATTGACTGTCTCATTTGGTTTTTTTGCGAAAAATTGCTCGACTTTATTCTTGATCATCGGAACACGAGTCGATCCTCCGACGAGAATGACTTCATGAATCTGATTCACCTGAAGTCCTGAATCCTTCATGACCTTACGACAAGGTTCGAGAGAACGTTCGACAAGATCTGTGATAAGTTCTTCGAATTTCGCGCGAGAGATTTTGACAAGAAGATTTGATGGAACTCCGTCATTCATTGCAATAAAGGGTTCGTTAATCTCTGTCTCTGTACTTGCTGAGAGTTCAATTTTTGCCTTTTCTGCAGCAGAACGGACACGCTGGACTGCCATAGCATCCTTACGGAGATCAATCCCTGTCTCCTTCTGGAACTCAGCCATCACATATTCGAATATTCTCTGATCAAAGTCATCACCTCCGAGATGTGTATCACCATTGGTTGCGAGTACTTCGAATGTTCCTTCTGCGCCGATCTCGAGGATAGAAATATCGAATGTTCCTCCACCAAAATCATAGACAGCAATTTTTTGATCTTTTGTCTTATCCGCACCATATGCGAGAGCTGCCGCTGTCGGCTCATTGACGATACGCTTTACATCAAGTCCTGCAATTTTTCCCGCAGTAATAGTTGCCTGTCGCTCAGAGTCATTGAAGTATGCAGGAACAGTGATGACCGCTTCTGTGACTTTTTGTCCGAGAAATTTTTCAGCGTCTTCCTTGAGTTTTTCGAGGACTTTCGCAGATATTTCTTCTGGACGGACTCACTTCCCATTCCACTCGATGAGACATCCTCCATCTGATCCTTTTGTGACTTTGAATGGAACACTCTTGAGTTCTTCCGTGACTTCAGAGAACTTTCGTCCGATGAAGCGCTTTGCCGAATAGATAGTATTTGCAGGATTCGTCACTGCTTGGCGACGAGCTGGCATACCGACGATCGTCTCACCCTTCTTCGATGCGACAACTGATGGTGTCGTGCGTCCACCTTCTGCATTCGGAATGACTTTTGCTTGTCCACCTTCCATGAAGGCGACACATGAGTTGGTTGTTCCGAGATCAATACCGATAATCTTTCACATATATATAAAAGTTAAGAAATATTCTCCAAAAATGGATTGATGGCATTTTATCAGAATTTTTTATCCTGTCAAAACTTTTTTAGCACTTTTTGTATGAGAGTGCTAACTATTGTTTTAGAAATAAAATGTTGAAAAAGGGAAATTATCGATAGAATACATTCTATGCAAAAATACAAAGGGTTACGACTGCCTGACACATTCTCTGGGGAGGAAGAAATAGAAGACAAATCTCTCCATCATGGCAAGCTTGCGCCATGGAGAAAAAAAAGAATAACCTCGTATCGAATCGAGGAAATCATCGAAGAAATGACAGGAAATATATTACACGATCCGAATCTTTCCCAATCATACTGAAACCCAAGCTATTATCCGCCAGTTCCAAGATATACTCCGCCAGTTCCACAAGACTCACGATCTACCAAAAAGAATGAATTCCTTATTCATAATCTCCATGTTGTACCTACAACAGTAGGAACTCAAGAATTTGATGAATGACTTTGTACCCTAGCAGATATTGATCCAAGTATTCTCGGATGAACATGATTTCGTGGAGGAGATGTCGATATTATTACTGGATATTATCAAGGGAAAGATTGCTTATATCCACAGATAACAACACAAGTAGGATATCGAGTGAGTCTGCTCCTTGATCCGAGAAATGATACCGAAGAACTTACAGGAATCTATGTATTAAAAACTCCTCGTACACTCAATGATCTTCTTTGATGTCTTGCAAATCTCGAAGTATCAAATAAGGAAGATCTTATAGAAGCGAAAATTGCTCTCCATAACCTTTATTTTTCTATAACTTCTCGATAATATGCTCTCTCAATTGCTCGCAAAATCACCGCTCACACTTCTCTATTTCTATCCGAAAGATAATACTCCTGGCTGTACCATGGAAGCGCAAGATTTTACGAGATTGAAGTGAGATTTTGCTAAGCTTGGTATCCAAATTATCGGTGTATCACAAGATTCTGTAGCGTCTCATGAGAAATTCACAAGCTCATGTAATCTTGGTATTGAGCTTATTTCTGATAGCGACGGAACAATTCACGATCAATTCAACGTAATCGGTGAAAAGAAGAATTATGGAAAGACATATATTGGCGTCATTCGATCCACATTTCTTCTCGATACTACATGAAAAATCCTTCGAGAGTGGAGGAATGTAAAAGCAACAGGACATGCAGAGAAAATCTACAAAGAAATCTTACAATGAAACATTATTTGATTATAGCATAATACTGTCATGATCATCTTTTCATGCCTGTACTCAAGGTTGTAAATGCAGCTTGATCTAAAGTTCATGTCAATCCAGCAATGCTTCCTGTATTAAAGTTTCATCCGTTGAGATTCTCCATTTTCGCAAAAAGAGCAAATTCATCAGAACTCGATATGAGAAGAGCGCTCGATCCATATGCATAATTCTGATTTACACCACATCCATTATCATTCGTCTTACTTGGATCGAGTGGAATAATTCCATACTTTGAGAGAGCCGTCGAATTGACACATCCAGCAGCATGATCTGGATAATCTTCTTTATCAAGATAATAGTTGTTGATCATCTTCCCAAGTGAATTCACATGAGAAAGCCTACCGGTATCACGACCTCTTTTCTGATATGCTGTGAGATTCGGCATGAGCGCAGCTATGAGTATGCCAAGGGCCGTGATCGCAAGAATAATCTCCATGAGAGTAAAACCTCATGTGATGAAATACGCATAAGAATAAAAAGTGAATTTTAGTGATTATATAAATAAATACCCCTTGGTCAAAAGAAATTTTTTGTAGAATAGAAACTCTCGATATACTAATAAACTCTATCCTTTTTCTATGGCATCTTTCCATCTTCATTCACCGTATTCTCCAGCTGGTGATCAGCCAAAAGCTATACAAGAACTCTTGGATGGACTCAAGGGTGGTGCTTCACAAGAAACACTTCTCTGAGTCACAGGATCTGGAAAAACATTCACTATGGCGAATATCATAGAAACTCTTCAAAGACCTGCTCTTATCCTTGCTCATAATAAAACTCTTGCGGCACAACTTGCTCAAGAATTCAAAGAATTTTTTCCTGAAAATGCGGTGCATTATTTTGTTTCATACTATGACTATTATCAGCCAGAAGCCTATGTAGTAAAAACATGATCCTATATAGAAAAAGAGGCAACGATCAATGAAGAAATCGATCGACTTCGTCACGCTGCAACAGAATCACTCCTCACGAGAAAAGATGTCATCATCGTCGCATCTGTCTCATGTATCTATGGTATTGGTGAAGTCGATGAATATGAAAAACAATGTCTCAAATTCCGCGCGTGAGAAAACTATACGATCGAGGCAATTATCTCGAGTCTCGTCAATCTCCAATTTCGTAGATCGACCGCTGACTTCAAGGGTGGAATGTTTCACGTACTCGGCGATATGCTCGAAATATGGCCAAGCTCAAGTGAGGAAATACTTCGGCTTGAATTTTTCGGGGATACTCTGGAGCGTATCACAAAAACAGAATACCTCACTCATAGAATCCTCGAAGAAAAAAAAGAAGTCGTCATCTTCCCCGCGAAGCATTTTGTCACGAGCAAATCTATGGTCGATGCGATCATGCCAAAAGTAAAACAAGAACTCGAGAATCAGATTGCTTATTTCCAAAGTATGGGAAAGCTCGTCGAAGCAGAACGAATCAAAATGCGCGTCGAATACGATATGGAAATGCTCGCAGAAGTCGGATATGTCAATGGAATAGAAAACTACTCGATGTATTTATCAGGTCGAATTCCTTGACTTCCACCTTCGACGCTTATTGATTTCTTCCCAGAGAATCATCTCACCTTCATCGACGAATCTCATATCACCATTCCGCAAATTCGGGGAATGTACGCTGGAGATCGTGCGAGAAAAGAAAATCTTGTCGGATATGGATTTCGCCTCCCTTCCGCGCTTGAGAATAGACCGCTCCGATTCGAAGAATTCGAGAAAAAACTCACTGATACTATCTATGTGTCTGCGACTCCTGGACCATACGAATACGAACATAGCACGGTGATCGCTGAACAAGTCATCCGTCCTACTGGTCTTCTCGATCCACATATTAGCGTCGAGGATATGGAGTACATGGTCGACTCTCTCATGCGACATATCGCGGCAGCTAGATCTCGTGGCGAACGAGCAATTATCACAACTATTACCAAGAAATCCAGCGAAGATCTCGCTCGATATCTTGCAGAAAATGGCCTCAAAGTCCGCTATCTCCACTCAGAGATCGAGACGCTTGAGCGACTCGAAATTCTCAGGGATTATCGTATGGGAGTGATCGATGTCATCGTGGGGGTCAACCTGATGCGAGAATGACTCGATCTTCCTGAGACTTCATTTATCGGGATTCTCGATGCTGAAAAAATCGGATTTCTCAGGTCAAAAACTTCTCTTCTCCAGATCATTGGACGTGCTTCCCGAAATGTAAATGGCTATGTCGTCATGTATTCTCATGGGAAGAAAGAATCTATCGCCATGACTGATGCCATCGCGGAGACAAATCGGAGACGAAAAGTACAGGAAGATTACAATATCAAGCATGGTATCACTCCAAAAACAATTATCTCAAGCATCAAGGAAATCGGTATTCCTTCGAAAAAAAGAGACGCCTTTGATGGTGGACATATCGGAAATGTAGAAGTCTATATCAAACGCCTTGAGCTCGAAATGGATGTCGCCGCTGCGAACCTCGACTATGAACGTGCAGCAGAGATACGAGATGAGCTCATGAGTGCGAGAAAGAAGAGATAATTCTAATAAAGCAAAAACCTCCAGAAATTTCTGGAGGTTTTTGCCTTGATTGATATCTATACTCAAGGAGCAAGAGCAGAAGCACACAGAGCTCGTACCTCTTCCGTAAGAATTCCTATTCATGGATCATTTGATGCAAAATCTGCTGATGTCATTCAGGCGATAGCCTGCGTATACTCAGCATCTGTAAGTTTTCTTTTTACACCCGTCATAGTATTACTCCCTCCTCCTACTTCAAATCCACTTCAATTAGTTCCCATACGTCCAAGATCTGCCATAAAAATAAAAGTTAAGAAAATAAGAAAAAAAATTATTTCACAACTCGTGTCACACTATAGTTATTGAGATAGCTCGAGAGAAGTGGTGGTGGATTCACGAGGGCACGATTGGAGTATGAGAGGATCACTCCTGTCGTGATAATATCATAAGCGCTTGTGCCTCGTACATAGAGCCGTGTATCGAAGAGTGGCTTCGCATTTCCATACATACTTCCATTCAATCGGAGAATATTTGTTGTCGTACCATTTGCTGACTGGAACGCTCATCATACTCAATTCACAGGAATAGTGACATAGACTCCTGCAAGATTGGTGACATTCTTATCGACGATGATATTTCCACCCTTTACGATAAATGCCCA
This sequence comes from uncultured Candidatus Altimarinota bacterium, assembly GCA_963763105.1. GTDB lineage: Bacteria > Patescibacteriota > Gracilibacteria > BD1-5 > UBA2023 > JAGOMW01. The sequence goes on from CAVXMT010000002.1 coordinate 48,733, forward strand.
ACTTGCACTCGTATCAGCATATCCGAGATTGCATTTGATAATAAGATTTCCATTTTCTACAATGACGGTACGAACTCCAGAGAGAGAAAGGATACCATTAGCACAATTCTCGATTATGAGATTTCCATTCTTAAGTGCGAGAATATTTTTGTTTCCATTGACTGCAAGTAATTCAAGACCAGCAAGAGTAGAAATATTTCTATTCCCAGAATTGAGAATATTAAGATTAATATCTGCAGTACTAGTAGTCGATGAAGTATTCGTCGTAGTCGTAGTCGTTCCAATTCCGCTGACATTTCCAGAGAAACCTGCAAGAAATGTCGCAAGAACACTTGTTGATTGGAAGTATGAAGCCAAACTTCTATTGACTGTACTCGATGTCGCACCGACTCGTGCACCAGAGACATGTGTATTGAGAGAGACAAGTGGAATATCTTCATGTGTTGATTCACTAATATTTATAAGACTGATGGTTCCATTCGCTCCGATAGTACTGGTCGCGGTAAAAGCTTCTCGAAGTGTCGAAGATCATCCTGTAGACTTGTTATATGATTGTGCTCAGCGAAAGAGTGTGACATTATTTGGTGCTGTCGAGCTATATCCAGAATAGCCTGTAGCTGAAGTTTTTACCTGATAATCTCATCGCCCAATGAGGACATATTGTGTCGTACTTCCATAAGGAGTAAATTTATAGGCGTTACTTACAAGGTTTCCAAATTGTGTACAGATTCTTGTATGATTGATTCCAATTCCTGTCGAATCGAGACAGATTGATTTATTGGCCTCGACAATAAGAGGAATAACATATTGTGTCTTGATACCAAATCCTACTGTATCTGCAAGTGTAAATGCTCGAGTACCAGCACCGAGAACCATACGGTTCTCTTCGAAACGAAGTTTTCCAGCTTCTCCATCAAGCCAAGAATATCCAAGACGAGCATGAGAAAGTGTCGGGATATTCATCCAAATATCAGTGATAGGATTAGCTCATGGATTGGTCAAGTCTTGGAGTTTACAATTGACACACCATGAAGCTCCGACTACATCACATTCTTCACCAATCTGAAGTACACCATCCCCACAGAATCCTCCACCACCTCCACCACCTCAGCCACCTCAACATGAGAGTGATTGTGCCTGACACTGAGCAAGTCATACAGCATCAGCAGGATAGCATAGTGCTGCAGGAATTCCTGCATTTGTACATGCAATCATGCTATTATAATTTGCACATGATGCAATGCCATTGACACAAATCTTTCCGACATTTGAAGATCCACCTCCTCCACCACCTCTCGTACTTGCTACGACACTACAGCTTCCTGCGAATGATCCTGTAAATACTGCAGTTGGATTGGTCCTATCTCGTACGCCACAACTTACAGTCTGTGATGCAGAAAATGCATTTGGTGCATTACATACTCGTGTGGATGATCCTGTCCATGTTGCCGTCAGATCGCTTCCACCACAAGAAATATTGTACTCGAGATTGGCTGGAAGACCGAGAGCTCATGTCGCACTACAAGAATAGGTAATTGCAGCATTTGGATCAAGATTTGTGATGGCTTGACTTGGCGTGATAATAGAACATGCTGGAACATTGGTCGGAGGAATTCCGACACCTATATATGCCACATCTGTATTATTCAGAGGATTGGTATCTCATGGATTCGCAACCGTCGAAGTATTGGTAAAATATCCTGTCGCTGTTGATGTCGTCGCTGCTATAATAATATCAGGAAATGTCTGAGTATTGAGAATAGCATCAGTACTTGTACAAGAGATAGCATTTCCTACTCGGGAACATGTCCATCCGGTACCGCTGACTCCTGTCACACTTACTCCAGCAGGAGTTGGTCCTGGATCAGTGACTGTTGTCGTTCCATTCACCGTCGCTGCACCATTGTTTGTGACACGGACAATATAGGTAAATGCTGTCCCTGTCCCAATATTGACTGCTGTTGCTTGTGTCTGTGCATCATTTGCTATACTATTTATATATTTCTTGATAGAAAGATCGAAGCTTGTAGGTTGTATTGGAGTATAGCTTGCATTACATATCGGAGCGATACAATATGGAGGCTGTGGAGAGATGACTGTTGTTCCTGGAGTTGGACAGATATCTGGATGATAACATGACCATGTATAGTTAATAGTACCATTTGCAGCGGTAGTAGCGGTAAATCCATATACTGTACCGACGGTACATTGTCCTGTTGTGAGAGGTGATGTCTGAGTTCCAGTCACTGTTGTGGAACATATTGGATTGGGAGGATTTATCGTAATAGGAACACAGGATGAATTACATCCGCCATTTCCCCAACCAGCGTGAGTTTCATCATTAAAATCACAAGCTTCTGTTCCGTTCTTGATTCCATCACCACAGACTGGGGTAGGAGAGATTGTATAGCTTGCTGCACAGAGTCCACCGACAGGTGATCATCCACATGACCATGTATAGTTTGTAAGATTTCCTACAGTATTTGCCGTGAATCATCCGACTGCTTCTCATGCTGGACAGAGTCCTGGAGTAGAGGTAGTTACTGGAGATGATTGAGGTCAAGTGGTTGTACCTGGGGTACAAGCTGAGGGTGTAACTATCTTATCACAGGTTACACTACATTTTCCTGGTTGTCCATTCTGGGCTCCATCGTCACAGACTTCACCAGCAGAGGAGTCAACGGTACCGTCACCACACCAGGTGATCTCATATGGCTGACACTCAGTATGGTCATATGGTCACACAATATTCGTGCTAGATTTTAGTTCATAGAACTTTATACGGTAAATAATATTGATAGCATCGGATTGTCTTACTGAACCTGCTCCAGGAATAGGAACAGTATATCAATTCGAGACATACATCGGAACGTTAGTTTGTCATGCACCTACGATATATCCAGCATTTACCATATTCGTTGTCCAAGAGAATATTGGACTAACTCCACCATAAATATTGGTGAAGTCTATGACATCTCATTGCACACCAATATCATATGTCCCATTATTGTTGATACCATCAGTAAAGTACTGCGTGCTTCCTGCACGGATTTTTTCCGATGGAAAATTCTGATCACACGTGGCAGCAAATGTGCCAGTGACAAAAGAAAACAGGAAGAGTGTAAAAAGTAATCTCATAAGATGAAAAATTATTGACGAAGTGGTGAGGGTGCCCCAGGTTCTGGTGCTACTATTTCTCATGAAGTAATATATCATCCAGTCATAGGAATCTGTATAGTAATCGGTTGTTGTTGATTATTTGGTGTCTTATTTTGATAATAAAGAAAACCTCAAGCTATAACAGCAAGAATAAGAATGATAAGAATGATTGTTTTCATAGGGAGTATATTGATAGTAAGATTATTATGATGCTAAATTTATTTGTGAAAAGAAGATTCACGTTAGTTTGAAAATACTTGCTATTGATCTTATTTAGGATATTTTGTTTGAGCATCTGGAATAGCTACTGAAGTACCCACTATAACTTGAGCAAGATTTCATACAGTACTACTACTTTCATGTATTGGTCGTGTTACAGTAGCACTTGTATTGAATCCACTTCCTGGAGTTACGGTAACACCGCTTAATCATCCAGTTGGAGCAACCACAGGCTGGAACCCACTTCCTGGAGTTACAGTAACTCCAGAAGTATTTCCTGGATTTATCGTGACATTTCCTGTATTTGTTGAAACACTCGGATTTCCAGGTTCTGTAGTAACTTTTCCTGATTTATCATTATTCCGAATAAATCCAACAACCGGATTAAGTCCAAGTCGAGAATCAGTACTTGATACAATTGGAGTTGCAAGTGGTGTGACTGGAACTCATCTTTCCACATCGACAACCACAGCTGCAGGCTCATAGACTGTGTGAGTAGAAGATATGAGTTTGAATTTTGGCCAACCTATACTGAACATACTATTGAGACAAAGATTCCCCTGAATACATGCACGAGCTTCGATGAATTTTGCAGCCGTATCTACTTGAAGTCCTCACACTCCCAGTTTTGATATATCACCAGTTTTGATATATTCTTTATATTTTGTCACGTCGACAGTTGCATCTGTCTGTCCGTTTTTTACATTATTCTTTTTAAGGAAATCATTCAAAAGTTTCACACGATCATGAAGTCACTTTGTATTTTGTTTTTCCATGGCATCCAAAATCTCTCATTTTTTGTTTTCACCATCAATAGCAATATTTGTTCACAAGATTCGAAAGCTTCCATCAATCGCATCAATCATATGAGGCCCACCGGTTGGTGTCGATATGACAAGACTGCTCATTGATTGTCACGCAAATACCCCTGAGAGGTTACTTACAGAGTTAGAATTGAATTCTGTATCACTGCTCAACGCTGGAAGGCCTTTGTTTCCTGCCACCTTTCATTCTGCTTCAAGAACCCTTCTTGTCTTTCTCTCACTCCATAATCTTGCAAGCTTCTTCTCGTCAATTGAACCATCAACCCCCACATCGACAGAATTGCCCAATCGACTTCCGAATTTATATGTCACGAGTTCTCACTTGATTTTCGGGTCTTTTAAGAATGTTCCTAACTGATCTGCAATTACTACATAGCCACCCTTCTGATCTCTAATCTTGCTCAATCCACTCTGGATTTTTTCATCATCTCCACTTCCAAGACCTTCCAAAAATTCACGAAATACTTCTGGTTTTCCACCACGGTTTACCGTATAAAACATGAGATTATGTACATCTCTTTTCATTTTATCGATACGGAGTTCTGCTACATTCTCATTAGAAGCAGGAACATCTAGTTTTACGTTCTCATCTTTTTTCACATCTTTTCTATTTGAGTCAGAAAAGATAAATTTTAGAGAACCATTAGACTGTTTTTCAAGCTTGATATTCTGATGTTTATCGAATTCATTAGTGGTGTCTAGTCATTTTGTAAAGCTACCATTTGCTTCTTGTTTAAGAGTACTTGGATAAGTATACTTATACTTGCTAGATTTATCTTTTGGATTCGTTTTTTCTACCTTTATACCCAAACTTGAGATCTGATCAGCTGAGAGCTCCGTACGGACTCATATCTTCTCAAGGCCACTCTGGAGCTCTGGAGACACTGGAAATTGTACAGAACTTTGTGATATTCACTGCCGAACTCCTCCAATAAATCATATACCAATTCGTGCACTTAAGTCAGATCATTTGAGCTTGTATCACTCTTGAGAGATATATAATTCTATGAGTGCTCTCTGAAATACCTTAAGTGAACCAGGTTGATCTAACGATCCTCCCATACGAATATGAAATGCTAGCATCTGCGGATAGAGAGCTTTTAATACAGGATCTGTAATACTTTCAGATTCCGTAGTACTTGTGATTTTTGTAACTGACTCCGTAAATTTGAGGATACTCTCATAGTATCGACTATAGTTACCAACATCATCTTCTCAGAATCTGATCGCAAGCGCATCTCACTTAAAAACATCAACTAAAAAATCCCACAGTTTGCCAGAAAATGACCGATCTGCTTTTTCTTTGAGTCCTGCTAATGCCTTCTCTGCAGACATATGACCCATGTCTTCATGAAGAGCTGTCACTAGTCCTCCTGTTGCAACTCATGCAACGATAGTTCAAACTCAAGATACTACATTTACGAGAGTGGGAGATATTTTATCATAATATGCCGTGGTCAATGCGGTAGAAGAGAGTTTTCAAGCTTTTTGGAGATTTGCAAGAATCTCTGTAAGTTCCTTATGCTTGCCAGCAAGAAGAAGCTCAAGTCCAGCATTTACTCATATCGCCTGTAGATATGCAAGTGAGGCAGTAAGGTGGTCTTGGAAATCTTTTATTTCAGTTGTATTAAGATTGGTAAAGTCTTTACCAGTGATATTTTTATAAACTTTTTTTATTCATGCATCCGTAGTACCAGCAACATTTCGGATCGCATTTGCAAGGGCTACCTCAGTCAGATAGTAGCCTTGATTTTCTTCTGAGAAAACATCATCAATGTGAATATTTGCAAGTGCATGAATTTTTCATTCAGGTTTACTAGTATCTGTTTCAATTTTTATTCATTTAAAGGTCTGGCCCAATTCGCTCGTTTTCCTTGATGTAGTAGCAGTTACTGCAAGTGTGGCAGTAGCAGTACTAGTTTCTACTTTTCTAAAATCAATCTTAAATTCTTCTAAAAGTTTATTAATCTCTTCTTTTGCTTCTGTACTAAATCAAGAGTCATCTTTTAGTGCTACATTCATCTGATCTGCGATAGCTCTTTTTTGAGATTCATTTCTTGATTTCATCTTCTTTCCTTCATCGCGAATACGATCGAGTGCGCGCATAAGTTGAGCCTTATCTGTATGATTATTTGTAGTCTTTAACCATTCTAGCTCTTTTCTTGTGACTGACAGTCCAACATCATTAGATGGAGTATCACTCATCCACTTCACCCCACTTTTTCCGAGATTTTTGATACCGATGATAGTAAACATAGAAAGAAAATTAAGATATAAGGAGCGATTTCTCGCTTATCCTTAATACCATACCACATTTATTTGTTTTTTACAAAAATTCACCTACTTTTCCTGAAGAATCGTATTCCAAATTACTTTAGGAAAAAATTATATTTTGTCAATGGCAATTCCCTTCATTCACGGAAAACTCACAAAAAAATACCAATTCATGTGAATTGGTATTTTTGATAATTATTTTAGAGAAAGATTATATTCTTCTGCGAAGTGTGAACATAAGTCCAAATGCGATGAAGAATGCTGCAGCGATCAGAAGAAGTGTCTCTGGTCCTGTCTCAGTCTTTGTCATTTCTTTTGGTGGAACGACTTTCACTGGAGCAGGAGTCACAGGAGCTACTACTACAGGAGCATCGAGCTTATAGGCAACACACTCATTGTGAGTAGTTGCTGCGCTTTCTTCTGCTGTCTGAAGATTGATAGAATGAGAAATGAGTGGGAACTTGAGCATTCCGACCATATCACCATTTTTCTTATCAGTCTTATCGAGAGTATATCCTGCACCGATATCGGCATCGAGGAATTTTACCTTTGTTGATGGAGAGAGAGTGAAGCTTGATTTTGATCCAGTTCATGCAGTCGTCCATATCACATCACTTGAATATTTCCAGACTCCTGCTTCACTTGCTGGAGTTGTCGTCCAAGTCGAATTCCCGAATTTTACCATATTTGGAGTCTTTTGTTCATCCTTGTAAGCAATGAGAACATTCGCAGTAGGGTTGGTCCATGAGTCAAAGAGACCTGTGATACGAGTTCCAACCTTGACACTACCACCATCAAAACACTGATCACAACTATTGACAGTAAATGCAGAATTTGAATTACAGTTTACTGTTTTGTATTCACCGAGAGAAGAACCGGCAGAAGGAGAAACAACTGGAGCTGATTGGAGAGCTGGATCTGGAGGATTCACTGGAGCATCACCTGTTGCCGCTGAGAGAGAGCTGATAGGAGCCATCATCATGACAGCAATCATACAGAGAGAGAGAGATCTCATAAGTAAGAAGAGATAAGATATAAATATACAAGGGGCATCATATACCCGTGAGAAAGTTTGTCAAAAAAAAGCTTGTATAAAGGCTTATTTTGAATACACTATTTGTACATTTGTATTCTAATTAATCTAGCACTATGCTTACAAATCTTCAACAAGAGCTTTCCAAAGCCACGGAACACTATAAGAATGAGCTTGCGAAACTCCAGGCTTGACGGGCGAACCCTGCAATCGTCGAAGGTGTCTTCGTCATGGCATATGGAAGTAGTCAACCCCTCAGAAATGTCGCTGCAGTATCGACACTTGACTCTCAGACAATATCTATTCAGCCTTGGGATAAGTCAATTATCCGGGATATCGAAAAAGGAATATGTGATGCGAATCTTGGCCTTAACCCAAATAATAATGGAGAAATGCTTATGATCAATATACCCCCCCTGACGGAAGAACGGCGTCGTGATCTCGCAAAGATCGCGGGTAAGATGGCTGAGGAAGGAAAAGTCTCAATTCGCAATATCCGCCAAGACTTCAAGAAAAAACTTGATACCGCAAAATCCGAAAAAACTCAAAGTGAAGATATTATAAAAGGACTTGAGGCAGATCTTCAGAAGGCTATCGACCTCGCTATCAAAGAGATTGATATACTTCTCGAACATAAAGAGGGAGAAATTATGAAAGTGTAGAACAGGAGGTAGGCTAGAGGAGGTAGGAGATAGAAATTAATAATAGTGATAAATGGATTTTTGGAGTTTACACCCGCGTAGAAGGGTGTCAGAATGACGAAAAATCGAGCAGTTTCGATATAATTACTCATCATAATTACTCATCACGAATTTCTAATTTTAATTACTACTACTTCTTTCTTTTCTATCTCCTACCTCCTCTGTATCCCTCTACTTCCTAATCCTTCTCTCCTATTCGACTCTCTCCTATTCCACATACGACTGCTGCTCTTTTTCTCTCTGGAAAATGGGCTCGAGACCATGAGAAAATTGTCATCGTCACTGATAACCTAAAAGTCTATCAGGAAATAATTTCTCTTGGATCAGCGATTCTCGAGAGAGAAATCCTCGCACTCTCTCATCCTGGAGAGCTTTTTTGTCTCGAAGAGAAGGAGAAATGAATAGTTCTCATCCATACAGATATCCTTCGTATAGACGGAAATCTCGAGGAAAATCGGAGAAAATACACAAAAAGCTGGTCACTCAATGAGACAATACCACCAGGAACACTCATCGAATGACTCCTCTCTCTTAGCTATACACAAGCGACACATCCAGGAGAATCTTTGACATATCGTCGTGATGGCTCTATCATCAGGATCTGGCGAGATATGAGTGAATATATGATCGAATATTTCGATGATACCATCGAGAGCATTATCGAGAGGGTTGGCGACCAGGTCCATCATAGAAAAAACCTTATCCTCCCATCAGAAATCCCATTTGCTCCTCCAACTCTGGTAAAGATCAATGAAGAGATTCTCTCTCTTTTCTCATCGTGGAGTGGCATTCTCATATCTTGCGAATTTTTGCAAGAACGGGAAGAGCTCTCTTGAAAATTCGTTGATACACTTGAGCTCTCATCTCTTTCTCTCGAATGAAGTGAGAAGCTTGGTCTCGGGGAGCTTCACATCGAAGATCTCGAGGGACTTTGTACGATTCTCTCATCATATTCATCGCCTCTCATTATCACAAAATATGCGAAACGACTTCAGGAATTCGTAGATGAAAATGGTCTCACGCACGTAAAAATACAAGAATCTCGTCATATATATGAGAGCTTTCTTCTCTGTGAAAATACTGCGCTTCTCGGTGAAAAATGGAAGAATCCCCCCATCCCCCCTTGTCAAGGGGGGTGCCCGAAGGGCGGGGGGATAGATTCATTTCTCCTTATCTGAGATGATAGTATCGGAAAGGTTTTTATCCAAAATCGGATCCGAAAATGAAGTATCAAAAATCTTGACCTTCTCCTCTCAATAAAGCCTCTCGATCATATCGTCCATCGAGACCATGGAATCGGGAAATATATCCAGATTCTCAAAAAACGCATTGGACTCATCGAACGAGAATATATGGAGATCGAATATGCACTCTCTGACAAGGTATTTGTACCACTCACAGAACTCAACCGTGTGACGAAATATGTCGGCGAAGAGAATCCTCCTCTCATGAAGCTCGAGGGAAAAGAATGGGAAAGGGCTCTGTCGAAAACTGAAGAAGAAATCGCAATCATCGCGAATGAGCTCCTAGCCACAGATGCGAAAAGAAAACTCGAAAAATGAATTCGCTTCAAAAGTTTTCCCAAGGAAGAAAAGGCATTCGAAAAAGCATTTTCCCATATTCACACTGCTGATCAGACTTCGATCATCAAAGAAATCAGGAACGATATGGAAGATGAGACTCCAATGGACCGTCTTATCTCAGGAGATGTCGGATTCTGAAAGACAGAAGTCGCAATGAATGCGATCTACAAGGCTGTCCTCTCAGGAATGCAAGTCGCGTGTATTTCTCCACTTCTCATTCTCGCTGAGGAACATAGGGAAACCTTCGAAGAGCGACTCTGAGCATTCGGCGTACGGATCGCTTCACTCACTCGTATGACTAGTTCTCGAGAAGAAAAAGAAATCCTCGAAGGAATCAGAGAAGGAACTATCGATCTCGTCGTCGGAACTCATAGACTTCTCTCGGAAGATGTTCGATTTCGTAGGCTTGGACTTCTCGTGATCGATGAAGAACATCGATTCTGAGTGAGTCAGAAAGAGACTATCAAAAAAATGAAGTCCCATATCGATATTCTTTCACTCTCAGCCACTCCTATCCCAAGGAGTCTCAATATGGCACTCTCAGGAATGAAAAAAATCTCCATCCTCTCGACACCTCCTCATGCAAAGAAGCCAATAGATACTCTCATAACTCGATGGGATGAGAGTATCATAAAAAAAGCAATAGAAAAAGAAATTGCTCGTGGAGGACAAGTCATTATCCTTCATAATCGCATCCGTTCACTTCCAATAGTCGAGAAAGAGATAGAAGAAATCTTAAAAGATTCTCGCACCTCTTCCCCCCTTAACAAGGGGGGCCAGGGGGGATTGGTTTCTGATCGAGAGGGTCAGGGGGGATTTATTCCCCACTTCGATGCTGATGAGTGTAAAGAAAAATGACTCATATACACTGGCTCTCATCTTCCTTATAATCCAAATCTTATAGAAAGAGCGAAAGAAATGAGAAAAAATATGACAGCAAGTGAAAAAATAATGTGGAAGAAAATTCTTTCATCTTTTATAGATGAAAAGTTTCTCAGACAAAAACCTATTGATCACTATATCGTTGATTTCTACTCCAGTAAATATTCTCTTGTAATTGAAGTAGATTGAGATTCCCACTTTGAGAGCATCGAAGCACGTATCTATGACCAAGAAAGGGAAAATATATTAAAAGAGAAATACAGTCTCAATATACTCAGATTTACGAATATAGAAGTAAAAGAAAATACTGAATGAGTATATGAAAGAATTGCTCTTGAAATCGAAAGGATCAAGACTCAGGAAAGATCCCCCCAACCCCCCTTGTCAAGGGGGGCCCCAAAAATCATCACCATTCATGGTCAGCTCCCACCAGAGATGATCGAGGATCGGATCCATGCATTCAAAAAAGGAGAATATGATATCCTCATCTCCACCACGGTGATTGAAAATGGAGTGAATTTCCTCGGTGCGAATACGATCATTATCTCCGATGCGGAAGAATTCTGACTTGCACAACTTCATCAGATTCGCTGACGTATAGGCCGCAAAGATGTCGCTGGAGTCTGCTATCTCATGTATCGAAAGCACGAGCTCTCAAGCGATGAACGAGAACGAATGATGGTACTCGCAGAACATAGTAGTCTCGGAAGTGGGTTCGAGATCGCAATGCGTGATATGCAAATTCGTGGAACTGGAGATATTCTCGGATTCCGGCAGTCTGGAAAGACGAAAGAAGTCGGAATTTCTCTCTATTTCCAGCTTCTCGAAGAGAAAGTCGAAGAGCTCAAAAATGGGAAGAAAAAGGCAATAGGATGCAAGATAGAACTCGAACTTTCGTATGTGATTGATGAGGAATTTTTTGATTCTGAAATGGATAAGGTGTCATTCTTTCGGGATATTGACTCGATCGAGACACTGGAAGACCTCGACTATGCTGAGGCAACTTTCGGATCATGAGAAATGCCAGAGAATATGCAAAATCTCTTTCTCTCACTTCGCATCAGTATTATCCTCAGTGGATATAGCGTCAAAAAAATTGCAAAAATCGGAGCTTCATATCACTTCGACTTTCAGGAAGGAGCACGACCTGATGACCTTCGCCGATTTCTCGAGAGATTCGATCCGAAGGGAAATATGATCATCGTCTCTATATCAAAAATCCGTATCGAAACATCACTCTGGAAGAGTCCAAGAGAGTTTCTTTCATCATTAGTATAATAACGAATTTCTTAAACCTTCTGCTTCGTCATTGCGAGCTTGCGAAGCAATCCAGTATTCTTGTTTATTTTATGTTTTTCTAGATCGCTTCGTTCCTCGCGATGACGGGAAAATTCTTATTTGTGTGTCATTCGATACGCTCACCCCTCTACGATAATACTTCCTTTGAGGATTTCGAAACATCGGAGTGCCATCACTTTCGATGGAGCATCATCAACCATATTTGATTCAAAGAGTTTGCCTGCTTCGAGATATTTCTCCTCAAAATAGAGCTTCAATGCCTCTTCATATCGAAGATACTTTGTACGATCAATACCCCCTCCAACTCCCCCTGCTAGGGGGAGAGTTCCCAATTCTCTTGACAAGGAATGATCTTCCAGTTCATTTGCTGGATGGAGAGTTCCTGGTTCCTTTGGCAATAAGGAATTTTCTGATTCCCCCCTTGACAAGGGGGGCAGGGGGGATCGCCCTGAATTCTTAGTGTCGTCATTTTTCGCAATAAGCTCATAGATCAATACTCATTCTGTCTTTCCTTTCACAGCGACTCGATCGAGTGCGCGACAGAAATATGCACCTTCGAGAAGAAGATACGTCGGCTCAGCGATGATCGTATGTGTACCATATTCCTTGGAAGTCGCCTCCAGTCGAGAAGCAAGATTCACCGTATCTCCGAGGACAGTATAGTTGAATCGGTCATGCGAACCGATATTTCCGACAAGTACTTCCCCACTCGCGATACCGATACGAAAGTCGATCGGATCAAGACCACGAGATATGAGCTCAGCATTAAATCCTGGAAGTGCCTCTCGCATGAGAAGTGCTGTATCACACGCACGTCTGGCATGGTCAGCTTCTGGAAGTGGCGCTCAGAAAAATCCCATCACCGCGTCACCGATATATTTATCGAGCGTCCCTCACTGTGCTATCAGAATATCTGTCATCTGAGAAAGATAGGAAGACATGAGATAGAAGAGATCGCTCGGTGAGAGCTTCTCGGAGAGTGTCGTGAATCCTGCAATATCAGAAAAGAGAATAGAGAGCTCTCGTGACTCTCCTCAAAGATTGATCTCTGCTGACTTGTCTGCAATCTCACGGACAAGAGTCGGATCGACATAGTGAGAAAATGCGGAAGTGAGCGCCCGCTTCTCTCGGTCGATAATGAAGAATCGATAGATAAATGTCGCTGGAAATGAGAAGATTCCTCATGCGAGCAATACAGGAAATATCTCTATGACAATTCCTGAATTGAAATACAGATACCGAGAGAGAAATATGAGAAAAATAAGTGTGACCACTGCAACAATCGGACTTATGAATTTTGGAAGGAAGAGAAAGGCAGTAATCGAAATAAGAGAAAGGAGAAGTATTCCAATAATATAGAGCATTCATTCATTCATACTTATTTCTCTAAGAAAACGATTCTGAAGAAATCCATCGAGAAGATTCGCATGAGACTCAACTCCATCCATCATGGTACCTGTCACAGGCGAAATATGTGCATCATGAATAAGTGTTCCTGCCTCTCCAACAAATACATATTTTCCTGAAAAATTCTTTTTAAGATCAATCTTCGAAAGTGAAAGAAGATCTGACAAAGAAAGTGAAGGATATACTCCAGGAACACCAAAAAATGGAGTAAGCAAAGATTCCTGATCATACGAACCTGTATATCATGAGAGTACTGAAGCAAGAGTGAAAATTTGATCCTTCCCAAACCAAGTCTTATAAGCAGTATCTTGAGTGTCTATTGAGAAAGTGTGTCTATCTCCGGAAGATTCTATATTTACTATACCCCATGGTATATCCTTATATACTGAACGCGGGATTCATTCGCAAGTCTCATACTTTCCATCTTTATCTTTCTTACAGATACCATTCTCATTCGTACTTGCTATGACAATATTATCATACTTCTTCATCGTCTCTGCGAATTTTTCCTCATCAGGATCCTTGTTCTGGAATACTATATCGATCCCTATTCCCTTCACTCAGACACTTTCGAGCTTCTCGATAAGATCGATATAGACCGACTTCGGAATCGTGAGCATCTTGAGGTCACTCTCAGCTTGGAGACTATTGAGACTCGCATCATCAATCTTCACGATTGCAATATTTTTCGATGGTGTGAAGTGGTATGGATAGAGACTTGACTGGATTCCCGTCTCTCGATAGATGAAGAAATGCGTAATAGGAATAAGAAAATCCTTACCAAAAAGTCCCACCACTCCAAATAAAGCGATGAGCGTAATACACCAGATTGCAAAAATGTGCTTGAGATTTCGTACGAATTGCATAGAATTTGCTTCTCGATTATCTTATCACTCATTTCCTTTTTATGCAAAAAAACTCACTTCTCACTCTCATGAAAGAAGAAGTCTTGCGTGCAGTAGTCTTCGCAAGTGCACTCTTCATGATTCTGATCACAGGATTTGGCGCTGTCGCATACGCTGCAAATGGTGGACTCTTCGGAGATATTCTCGCGAAAATTCTCGGAGTCGCAGATGTCACGACATATGTCGGTGATTGGAGTGTCGCGAATGCTAAGAAGCTCTGAGGTAAAGATGCAAGCAATTATCAGATAGTAGCACCAGGACAATCATGCGGACCTGGAAAATGTGTCTTCGGATTCGATACTAGTGGAAATGTGATGTGTAGGTAAGATAATCCATAGTCCTGATCAGAAACTGATCCCCCCTAGCCCCCCTTGATAAGGGGGGAAATGTACCGAGGATCAGAAGTTCCATTGCTCATGCCTCCCCTAACAGGGGAGGTGTCCGAAGGACGGAGGGGTATGCTCTAAAAAAATCCCTTTCGGGATTTTTCTTATGCGGTATGTGATTTCGATTGGCGGATCTTCCAAGGTGAGACAACTTCTCGCTGTATATTTCCAATAGCATCAAATGCCTGATTGTTGAGTGTCCATATAGCACTATTAAAATCTTCTTGATTCGACTTAAACTCTGTCAAATCTTTCGAAACACTATCAAGTTTCCCTTCGAGAGTATCGAATCTTCCTTCGAGAGTATCGAATTTACCATCGAGGGTATCGAATCGTGAATTAAATTTTGTCATTTCGCTGAGCATCTGTTTCTGGAAATCTTGATCTGTCATATATTGATACAATTAGAAAAAATAATATAGAGAAATTATAGTACGATTCGAACAAAAATCAAAGAGAAACACTCTCGACAATTTGCATTCAGGAAGAAATATATACAATCAGATTAAAATTTATGGAAAAAATTTATAAATGACAACCTTGCTTTACTTCTGTAGAAGCTCGAAAACTTGGTCAAGAAAAAATATATGAACAAGCGGAAGTTCTTCGAGCCAATCTTAGAATAATTACTCATATAGAAATCCGATAATTTTACTTCTTAAGTTTATTGAATTTTATGCGCAAACTCACATTCCTCATCATCTCGCTTCTCGTACTTGCTGGATGAGCATATGCTCTCACGCTCTCACTCTTCCCTGATACTCCACTCTTTCCACGTATTCCGACAGGTGATGGCACGATCGGCGGAGCTATCGCGAAGATTCTCGGAATTTCTGACCTTGGAAATTATCCAGGTGATGGCACGGTACAGAATAGTCTCACGCTCTCAGGAGTATCTGGAACTGGCTATCTCAAGAAAAATGATTGCACCAGTGGAACTGAGAAATGGACAGGAATCGACGCTGATGGAAAGGCTATTTGCGGAAGCTCGACATTTATCCTTGCCGATTATGGTACGATCAGCGAACAATGATGCGATGCCACCATCTACCATGCAAGTGGCTCTACGAGCACGAGCTCGACTGGCATGATACTCAAGGCATGAGATATAGTGGAGACTCCGCCGATCTGTGGTGGTCTCACGATCGCCTTCTCTGATCTCTCGATCCTTCGTCTCGATGCCGACACGACTGTATCTCTCGATGTATTCACTATGCCGAGCGATCCGACTCGCACGATCGCCTCAGCTATAATGTCCAATGGCTCTCTCTGGTGACGTATCCTCACCGAGACTGGTGCCTACTCGATCGGTACTGACAAGATTGTCGCATGAGTCCGCGGGACCTCGATCTCCATCACATCGACAGGAAATATCATCGGAACATTCCACTTTGAGACTAATACTGGCTGGCTATTTCCCGTGACAACAAGTGCAATAAATCAGACTAATCTCACTGTCCTCGATAGTACAAACAATACCATTGAAAAGCCTGCTGCGACACTCTTCTGTCGCAATCTCGGAGGAATTCCCAGGATTCTCCCATCGATAGGTATCGAGAAATGACTGAGCTTCCCAAATACCGGATGTGCTGTCTTACCAACTCCTAGTACAGAAGAACCAAAAACACTCTATACCGTCTCGAGTTGGATCCGACAAAATACCTATAAAGATATCGGATATATGGGAAGACTCATAGACATGAGCATATATCCATCACCAGTAATGCCTGGCACACCCAAACAAACAAAAATCCTCGATGAGCTCATATCCACACTTCCGACAAGTCCTGAAGTGACAGGACTTATTCCTGGGACTTCACCTGATGAAACAAGTGAAAATATTGATATCACTACTCCCATCAATCCAAATGCTCTCATTTATATGAAGCTCCAACAAGCCGTGAAGAAATCGAAACAAGTGAATTGTCGTGGAGAGAATAAATCCTTCTGGGATATGGGAGTGAGTCCTACCTCAAGACATGGATGATGTGAAGAAAAAAATGTGATTGCAGTAGCAGACTATACTGCTATGGGTAACGATCAGAATCTCTACTTCGTCAAAGGGAAGAAATCACTCCCACTCATGGATCAGACATGACAGACGAATATCAACCTCTGGGATGATGGAAATCTCTGGAATCGTACCAAATCCTGACTTCTATGATATTCCATACCTGATGGAGCGACTAATTTTCCATTTAGCGGTGCGTATATAAATACTCTATCTCAGTATAAGAATTTGTCTCCTGATACCGACCTTACAAATATAATGGATAGAACATATTTCTGATCATGATATACAATGGTATATGTACCATCAGCTTGAAGCGGAAGTTGTCATGGCAGTGCTATACTTGGGATCTGTATAAATAATGATGAATGGAAAAATGCTTATTATTCTTCGCTCACTTGGCTCAAGCCTCAAGCCTCAACACCAATTTTTAATCAAGGTATTGAGATAACACAGCCATGACAATATCTCTCCTATCCATCAGCACTCATGCCAAGTCTCGCTGGAAAGACAGTGACGATAGAGCTCGTGAGTCCAATACCTATTTCCCCACCGACAACAAAACATTTTGTATTAGATTTCTGAGCACCTCTTCAAGTTTCTAAAAAATGAACTACTTGGACATGCTGATGGTGAATTTGTCCTTCAAACATAGAAAGTCCTGATTTTAAAACCATCACTATTGCACTTCCTTTACCACCCCTCGCAACTCAAATGATAATAGGAAATACTTCCGTATTGGTTTGATGACAACCTTATCAACTACCAATCTGAACCACTATCAAAAAAATCTCCATCTCCAACTAAAGAAAAAATCTCCTAAAATTTTAGGAGATTTTTTGTAAGCAAAGCTCTCTACCCATCATTACGAATAGAAAGAACAAATGATTTTGAGATTGATGTTCCTCATGCACCTGTCGCAATTACTGTAATTGAGAAATTGGATGTTGCCGTCCCAGAAGGAATCGCCATCGAATCATATATTCCAGAAATCGTTCCAGTTGTAGGATTGATAGTCAGGCTTCCATTTACATCATTTGGCAATCCTGTCACACTATAGGTAATAGTCCTTCCAAGAGGATCTGTCGCTCATCAAGCATTGACTGTAATGGTTCCTGCACCTGCTTGATCGCTCACTGTCATATTTCCAAGACTTGCGAAGGCACCACCAGCGACTGGTGCGACATCATTGATCGTGATCGTCGCAGTTTTTGCGACGGGAGTACCAGCATCTTTCACTGTGTAGATGAATGAGTATGATCCTGGCATCACGCTTCCTGTGAAGGTGAAGCTTCCATTTGGATTGACCACGAGAGTTCCGACGCTTGGTGCGGTCTCTAGTGCGTATGTGAGCGCATCACCATTGGCATCAGTCGCGGTGAGTTGTCCACTGTAGTTCATCGAGAGACTCGCGTCAGTCGTGAAGCCAGTGAATGTTGGGACGGGAAGGATATTGGCGGCAGCATCGACAGTTATAGTCCATGTAGATGTCGCATTTCCTCCATTTCCATCAGAGATAGTATATGTGACGACTGCTGTTCCTGAGAATCCAGAAGTTGGAGTGAATGTGAGTGTATTATTTCCATTTTTTACGACGGTTCCATTGGTCGCTGTCGGAGTGCCAGTAATAGTGAGTGTGTCTCCATTTGCATCAGTATCATTGGCGAGGACATTCATCGTGACAGGAGTATTGTAGGCTGTTGTCGAAGTGTCTGGATTGGCTACGGGAGGAGTATTCGGTGGGACATTTGTGGTGAAGTCTCTGAGTTCTTGTACAGAGACCGGCGAGACGGTATTATCAGCATTGAGGATATTTTTTGTCCCCATCACTGCGAGTGTATATGTCGTACTTGGTGAGAGTCCTGTGAGAGGATGATCAGCTCCGATAGTCCAGCTCGCCACGAGCGCTCCAGTCGATTTATTCCTGAGGGTACAAGTTCCTGTGGCACCATTAAGATCGATGATATTACAGGCTGCAAGAGCACTATTTGTAGTGATATTTGTGACATCAAGTGTGACGGTCGTCGGAGTATCGCTATAGAGCTTGAATTTGATTTCTGTAGCTGGACCTGTCTTCACTTGTCCAGGAAGTGTCGCATTGACTCCGCGAATACTCATCATGTGATCCCCGTCGCTTAGTGCTGGAATATTCACTGGAGAGGTACAAGCCGTGAATGCCTTGCCATCGAGGCTACACTCATACGTCCATGGTGATACTGGAGAAAAATCTATCGTGACGGATCGATCAATATGGATTGTAGTTTTGATTTTTGAGATATCGAGCGCTGCGGGAACTTTCGCAGTATCTGTGACTTTGTCTGTCGACTCCTTGGTCGTGACACTGACGACTTCTCCAAGTGCTGCGACTGATCCGACACCATGCGTGGCATGATCGCTCGCGAGAGCACGGACAGAATCCGCGACCTTGATGCTTCACTTCGTAGGACGAGTGTATGATGGGATTTTTCATCCAAGAGCGTAGGTCACTCCTGCTATGACTGTCGTATTCGTAGGAGTTCCGGATGTATGAGTCGAATTTATTCCCACATATCCAGACCAGGCTCGAGAGAGGACTTTCTCCACTTTTCCCGAGAGAGAGTATGCACCACTAGATCCGAGAGCCGAAGCTTTGAGCTTAAAATCTCATCCGAAATGTTCCCACGCGGCTCCTGTGATCGCCTGAGTTCCGAGGCGATTCTCTACAGCACCGATTGTGAGAGTGACTTGACCATTTTGTCCGATGAAGAATGATGCTCCACCACGAACAGTATTGACCGTATCTCAGACGAATGATGTCTTCGTCGTCGCGATAGTCGTCGTCTCTATAGTGCGGACGAATGATGTAAAATCAGACTGAGAAATATTGACACTATAAGCGACCTTCGTATCGAGGAGTGTCGTATTTCCACTTGCTCGCATATATTCGACGAATGCTCGAGCAATAGGAGAAGTATCACTTGGTGCGTATTCGACACGGATATATCCACTCTTTGCATCGATATTTTCTCCATCGAATTTTCTGTTATCGAAAGCCTTCCCTGCATCTTCACGACCATAGCCAGCACCAGCAATGACGACAAGATCAGGGCTTACCTGGACTCCAGCCGTTATCAGCGAACGAAGCTCATCTGGACCGACTATTGCATTTCCCGCAAGAGAGAATCCTCTCATATTCATCTGAGCACCGAGCTGTGCTCCATTACCAAATCGAGAATTCACAGGACCGAGTGTCGGCTCGATACGAGAAATACGAGACTCTTCTTCTTTGAAGATATAAGGCGCTCCTGTCTCTGGAACAGCCTTGCATCCTATGAGTCCATTTACAGCGCTCACTATACTCGTCTGATTATCATCACATTGCGTAGGTGGTTCGACAGCTCGAGCATTTGCCTGAGCGAGACCAGTAGCACTAGCAAATACAAGTCCAGCTAACTTCTTATTCATAAGAGAAAAATTAAAAATTACCCATACATAATACATGAAAATGTATAATGTCAAATAGAAATTCTGAAGAACTTTTTTTCTTCTTGAAGATTCAGGAAGAAAGTATAAATTATGGTTATGCCAACAACAACTTACACTCTCGATGCAGAGGAACAAGAGATTCTTGATTTTGTAGAGTCTGGAAAATGGACCAATCCACCCAATTTTTCCGAGCTCAAAAAAGATCTCATGCTTGGAGCGAGAGAACATATCCGTCGCAAGCCTGTGACCATCAGACCTATATCCAATCAGCTCTTGCACAATTTGTCGAGAAAGAAATGATAGAGAAATAGGAATACCAATATTCTTGCATTTTCTATAACTTTCATTCATTCCAGTAGAAAAACCCTCGTACACATTCCTTATACAAAAATTCGCATTTTCGAGAATGCGTGAACAGAGAATGGAAAATTCAGAAGAAGATGGCTTTCTGAAGCCATGAAAAACATTTTCTACTGCTCATCTCATATTCCATGGGAGATCACCGAGATATATTGTTTTAGCAACTTGATATTCCTGAAGTTCTTCTATAATACGATTGCTTATCTTTTTTCAATTTCCGCCGTGAGATGGACCTGCTACACTCGCACTATTGTTTCCCCTCCGCACGAAGTGATCAACGAGTGATCCTGTGTTTCCTAGGAATCGGCCATATGAAGTATTGGAATCGATGAGAGAGAACTATATTAGAGCTTTCCGATGACCTTCCCTACGATATTTTCTCTAGAGATATAATGTGCCTCAACTGGTAATCCAGAACAGTTACGGAAACATGATCGTGAATCTGCTGAATTGTTACGGTTATCTCCCATAACCCAATAGGAATTCTCTGGAAGAGTAAATGATGGGCCATCATCTACGTATTCTGGAAGATATGTTTTTCATATATTTGCTTCCGTGAGAAATGGTTCATCGAGTTTCTGGAACCCGCTACTTCATGCTGTTTTCAAGAAAACGCTCCCACTCTCGAATCGGATAGTATCTCCAGGCGTTGCTATGACGCGCTTGATATAACTCTCACGTATCTTGTCTCTCCCAGGTCTCACCACTACAATATCTCCATATTTCGGAGACGTGATCATATAGGTCAACTTATTCACGAAGAGCATATCTCCATCATAATACGTCTTCGCCATAGATGCTCCATGAATAATAAATACAGAGAAAAATAGAGATATCGAAATAAGGATTATACCATAGATACACTGAATGCCTATGATCCCAATATACTTTGGCAATGTGACTGATATCTTCAGAAAACGGAATATACCATATATCAATCAGAGTTCAAGGAGTATAATCGGTAACATGATATAGATCGATACATCCTCTACCCGAATATTCCAACCATAGAGTATCGATGATACTATCAGGTTATAGAGAGTAACGGCAAGCATCAATAGTCAAAACTGTTTCCAAGTATAAACGATACGAAATATCCTCAAGGAGAAAAGCATAACTCAGATAGCAAGGATGAGTCCGATGAAAGCAAATATGATGGTATATATAGTGGGCATTGGAGAGAAAAATTAAATTGATTAGACTACTCTTTTAGATTAAATGCTTTCGCATATTGAGGAATGATATAATCATATTGAGATTTATCTCAAATATAATTTTTTTTCATTTGATCAAATATTTCCTGATTTACTTGTTTCTGATTATCTGTATTGGAAATATTTCCAGAAATAAATATTATATATCAATTCACAAAGTGGGGATCCATTGTGATAATGCTCTTTCAGAGAGTTTTCTGATATTCATATAGAGAAGGATCTTTATATGTATTCTGATACATTCCAATCAGATTTCCAAGATCACTCATCTCTTGTATATTTTTTCTTTGAATAATTTTTTCAGAGAGATTTTTTATGAGATCCCCAACCGCCACTTTCTTTTGAGAATCATCTATTTTCTTATTTCTCATCCAACAAAAGCCTATTTCTATAGAATCAACTACTCCTTGCTCATTGCCTTTGCAATTTTCAGAAAATCAGTTATCTCCAATCATCGACAGTATTTTGGCATTATCCTTTTCACTTGGAAAATATTGCAATCTTAATGCAATCAGTTCCCGTACTCGACGAGGAAAATCATCTTCCAGCATAGTAATAACAAGTCATGTCCTCATTATAAAATAATCATAATCCAAATCCGGTATAACTTCATTACCTGAATACGATTGAATTTCTTTGTAAGTAACTGAAGCTGATTCAAGATCTTGATGATTCAGTAATGTTCAAATTTGATTTAATTTTTTAATATATCCATTGGATATATAACCGATACTGAAATAGTAGATAGTACTTCAAAGAAGTAAGATTATTACAATAATGAATAATAGATAGTACTTTTTTATAAGAATTTTCATATGAAATTTGGTTAGAGTGAAATTTCTATCTTCTATTCTGAAATATTATTCATTAAATAGATATCCTGAAATCTATTCTTGATATAGTCCTTTAATCTACCTTCTGGAAAATCACCCATAATTCTTTCCCTAAAAACCCTATCATCAAACTCTCTCCCATCAATAAAGCCTTCTACAAGAAAATCAAGTGATTTATCACTAACATCTGGTACGTATGAATTCGTTAGGTAAGTAAGAATATTTTTTACCTCTTCAACATCTCAAGAGGCATAACAACTTTGTAGATAGCCAGTAAGTGGCTTATATATAAATGTTCATGGCATATTATATGATATATATGATCCATAGTTTTCTTGCACCAAAAACTGATGATATCCTATAGAATATTTTATCAACTCAAGTCATACGCTTATGGCATGATCAGAATATCATGGGGTCATTCATTCTAATTCTTCAATCTTCCGTACTTCCTGAAGTATGGGTATCTTATAGAGATCTTGCGTAAGCAATAACAAGTATTGATCTTCTCAAGTTTGCTTGAGTCTAGTTATTTTTTCTGTCATTATTTCTTGAAGTCACATAGATTAAAAAGTTATTACCTAAAATGGATTAGTTATTGTTGAGTGCTTCCGAAATATCATTATATATTGCATTAGATATATTTTTTTCATCTGAGTTCAAAGAATCATAGAATCATTTTTCTAGAAATGCATTCCGAGCGTCTTCTTATGCTTGTGTATGCCATTTTCATTCAACCTGAAGTCCAGTAGATTTTTCGTATCTGATTGCATCAGCTACACTTCCATTTCCATACGTACTTGATGGTTTATATAGATTTTTTTCTATAATATTTTTGAGTTTTAAATTGGTTATTTTACTCATATCCGGCTTATTAACCCTACTCCAATTTACACTTCTCAGTTTCTCGACTATTTCCTTCATCTTTGCTCCACTGTGTCATGCCTTGTAGGAATCAACAATATATCTCGCAGTACTTGCCCATTTACCAGCAGAGAATCCTCTCGTGATGAGTTTAAGTTTTTTTGCTGGGTTTACAAACTCGAGTACTATACCTCATCCAATCATGCCAGTATAGTATCATTTATTATACGCATCAAGTTTATTTAGCGCTCACGGAAGCTCTACAATTAAACTTGTTATCTCTTGCTCTATGGCTGTACTTCCTGTCACGAGCGATCTCTTAATCTTAGTATAATCAATTTGTCAGTTTACTATGTATTCTGAGATTTTCGCCTTTAGATTTCAGAGGTTTTGTTCAAATACAATCAGTGTTGTTCCATCTGCCAGTTCTACTACATCTGACCCGATTCACATAATTTCATCATATATTGCGGCTCCTGCACCAATACTCACTCATCATCCGAATTTGAGATAACTTCCAATTTGTTCGAATATATTATTTTCATATCCTCGAATCTGTGCCTGTTGAGCAGGGTGTGATAATGCACCCCGTATTCCTCACACAGGTAGTGTTGTGCCGACCCCAGTACATCGGGATTGTATCATTCGAATTTGCTTCTCGCACTATTTTGAATTTGTGAAATAACTTTCTTGAGATCGAGTTGGTCTTGCCTGCTAGATGCTACACTCGCACTATTGTTTCCCTTCCGCACAAAGTGATCAACGAGTGATCCTGTATTTCCGAGGAATCGGCCATATGAAGTATTGGAATCGATGAGAGAGAAAGTAGAAAGTTGGGTGTATGACTTCTGAACGAGAACTGAATTTCCTACTGTTTGTGCATGAGCACTTGATATGGGGAGGAGGTTCTCTACTTTTCACTTGGTCGCAAGCATCGTATCTGGCGATGATGGACTCAGGGCAACCATCTGTCACTTCACGAAACTCGTGAGAGTCGCCTTGATCTGATCGTCTTCTCTACACTACTATTGGCTATCGTATTGCCATAGGTAGTGCGCGTATCGAGAAATTGTCCCGTACTCTTCGACTTGTACTCTATCCAGACAAGTGCAGGATAGTTGGCTCCATTTCATACTCGGTTATATTTTACCTTGTAGGTGTATTCACTTCCCTTGTTTCCATAGAGATACGGCCCATCAGTTCCGATATAGTTGACAGCATAGCTCGGATTATAGTTATCTATTTGTGCTCTGGCTTGTCACTCGAGATTCGATGCATAAGTAGTTTTTTGATTGGCATTATCTACTTGTATCGTAAGCTTATCACTCGATCCATTGCGATAGGTGATATAGGTATCAACATATCATGGATAATCTTGTCATAGATTTCCTGAATAAGTGAACCTCGTATAATATGATCCTCCTCCATAACTCGTTGTATTCGTGATAGTCTCTACATAATTCTGAGGATATTGATCAGCATTCACGATGAGATCGATACGAGCTCTTGCATCATTGACTCGTTCCGTCTGTACACTTGTGAGTTCTGATGCACTATTCGCATTGATAGTCTGCGTGGTGTTATTATTTGAGAGTGGCGTCGTATAGGATACTCTCACACTCGTTGGATAGTCACTTGTACCTGTGATATTCATCGTTGTGAGAATATTGTACCCATATCCACGATACGAGATGAATCCTGAATTGATCAGATAATTCTGAGGATATGTTGGAGCCGGTAGAGTACTATATCCTGCTTGTATGATATTCTGGATATTTATTATCATCTGATTGGACTTCTGTATCCGCTCAGTTTCATTGGCTGCCATCATGATTGTTGGAGTCTTGGTTCCCTGATTCTGGACTCCATAGATACCACTGATTTGCACCGGAAAATCTGATTTTCCATCGAGATTATACGTATTGAATACTTCGTAAAATCCTCCATAGTAATTATTCACTCTCGATGTATAGCTCACTGATTGATTCTGAGAATGTGTCGGAGTAGGAATTGTTGGTGTAGGAGTGGGAGTTATAGGAGTAGTAGGTATAGGGGGAGTTATAGGATTTGTTACTACGACACTATCCGCATCAATATATCTCTTAGCCTCTGTTTCGACTTGTATATTCGTATTCGTGAGCTCTAATTGACTCGTCACAAGTATCGGATTCGGTATATATAATAGACCATTTTTTCTTGTGATAGACCATTCGATTTTCACAGGGAATACCTTAGTATTATTAGCTCACTGAGTCCAGATATTACGGATGTATAGGTAGCTCAGTTGTAGGGATGTGTTACGATAGAGGTCAACGAGTCCAACCGGCATCACTGGCGCTACTGGAATTACGACCACAGGAGTATCGATATATGTTTTTACAGCTGTATCTATCAATCCACGGATGCGTGCCTCATGCTCTGGAGACCATGCCATATATGGACCATAGTGACAACCAACATCCCTAGTAGCTCTACCTGGCAACTGAGTGTCTTAGGATAGGTAAACTGTGATGAGACACTATTCGAGAGCGTGGTGACGGTATATGGAATATTTTTATATGTGAACTTTTCAGCGCTTGTAGTTGCTCTGCCTGCACTATTAGCAGGAACGCTCGATTGGGCAAGCTCAGTCCAATCAGATGGAGTCAAATCCTACAACTTTTCCGAGGACCATCTTACCATTGATTGTATAGTATTCACGATAATAGAGTTTCGCATTCTGGAATGGCACCATGAGCTTCGTCATGGGCAGTACGAGTAGTTGCTCCTCCTGGGATCGGACTCGAGAGATCGAGTGTATGAGGATTATGCGCTCCAGGAGAGCTCGTCGTGAGTTCGAGAGATGGTGTATAGATCGAAGGAGAGTTGCGATGAGACGATTCGAGCAATGATATGATTCTCTGTTCTTGCAATATTCGAGAGGGCGGTTGCCTTCATCGTGGTATCTCCGCTATGGATCGATGCAATATAGCCACTCGTGGCTGGAACTCTGTTTGCTTACTCCTGTGACATCCTTCATACGGATAGAATACGTGTCTCTATAGTTGACGATTCCATCGTTATTTTGATCATCTGCCCCACTCTGTCTCGCTACTACATCGAGGAGCTCTTGAGTAATAGGGGCACTCTTGGTGAGTAGGAGCTCAGATATGATTCATGAACGAGGATTCACTACTATCTTCTCTCCAGTTTCTAGAGCTGATCTCGATACGAGCATACGAAATGATCCACGAAGTGGCGTAGAGGCAGAATCCGTGATACCATCATCATCCACGTCGATATCTTGACCTCCGAAACATTCACTATGAGCCACTGGATCATTGCTCATTTTTTGATATGATATCTCGTGGATTATAATCAAGACTCCCATCACTTCTGGTTCATCCGGTCGAGAGGGTATATCATGTAAGTGTCTGGAATTGCACCGTTCATCCTGCAATCGGACCGAGCTCGATAAAACTGGTACTCTTCACAGGAATGGTACTAGTGGGCGGATTAATTGGTGTTACAGCTGGTGTTACTGAGCTTGGGTTGTCAGATCCTCCTCATCCACCACCACACGCAGTGAGTCCAAGCACGAGTGCCGCTGTCACTCACTTTTTTTCCAAAAAAAATCCGCCTCAGAGGTGGATTTTGGTAAATGATTTTTTGTCGGAGATGCGTTATCAATATTTCAAGAAGTTTTCATACTAAGAAAAAATAGGAAAGAAATAACAAATACACAGTAATATTTATTTTGATTAAGTCAAATTTATGAAGTGTTATATTCTTGTATTTTCTATAACTTTCATTCATTTCAGTAGAAAAACCCTCGTACACATTCCTTATACAAAAATTCGCATTTTCGAGAATGTGTGAACAGAGAATAGAAAATTCAGAAGAAGATGGCTTTCTGAAGCCATGAGAAAAGATTTGACAGAAAAGTAGGAACAGGATACAATAAATCATGAAAATTATATTCTAACCCTATAGGATATGGCTGATAATAACACACTGTCTTTCCTAGAACAATGTCAGGAAATTGCAGAGAAACATGGAGGAAAACTGAGTACAGCTCTCGCTACGCTCATGCTTGCGTGTCAGCTCAATGTCGCAAATGCTCAGACAGCGCCAATCGGCTCTACCCTTCGCTCCGCTCCAGGCGACAAATGGTTTCTGACAGGAGGTGACTCTAAAAGATGGAACAAAGATGAGTTTTGCAGAATTATTAAAAATCGGGCAAGAGGATCCAAAGAAAGAAGTGACTATTTTAGCACAGCTACCAGATGAATCTCGGAGAATACAAAAGATGAACTATAATAATTGGAAAATAGTATGACTTAATCAGGAGGTGAATCAGAAAATACGAGTAGACATGAACGTGTCAGGAGGTGAATAGATTGATCAGCAACTTATCGGAGGAAGCATTGAATTATATCACTTTAGCGGGAAAGTGGAAAAATTAAAGCTGACTCTGATTTTATCAGGAAACATATACTCGAAAATCCTTTATTTGATAAGGAATTAAAAGAAAGAGCAACTCATCTCTTGCGAAAAGCGTAGTTTTTTGCATAAAAATAGGGTCTAAACCAGTTACGGGTTAAATTTTCTGAGAATTTTTAAGATTTCTTTGTAGATATCTTTTCATTGGATACGGCAATTATAGCGAAATTCTGATTCTTTCAAGAAGTAATAGAAGTAGGCTTTCTTAATTCAGTTGAATTGAGAGAGTCTTCTTTTTGTGAAGCTCCAAAATGACTCAATTCAGTTAATATGCTGGTTTCATCACAACTCATTGGCTCCATGATGTACTCTGTAGTGTTTCTCATATCCAATATCTACCAATCCATCATATGCAGGCCAACCATCACTATTGATCTCAGTATCTTCAATCTTTACTTTTCATCTGATAATTGGAACCAAAGTTTTAGCTTTCACATCAGGAACTATCTCAGTATAGACTTTTCCATTTCTTTTGAGGAGTCCAAATACTATTGTCTTCATTCCAGCTCATCTTCATCTCTTTCATCTCACTCTAGTGGGTCAGAAATAACTTTCATCTACCTCAATAGAACCTGTCCATATTTCTGCTTTTTCTGCTTCACAGAGAGCTGAGATAGCTTTTCTGATATATCTATACCAATCTTGAGTAGTTTTAGGATTAAGTCAAATTTATGAAGTGTTATATATTCTTGTATTTTCTATAACTTTCATTCATTTCAGTAGAAAAACCCTCGTACACATTCCTTATACAAAAATTCGCATTTTCGAGAATGTGGGAACAGAGAATAGAAAATTCAGAAGAAGATGGCTTTCTGAAGCCATGAGAAAAGATTTGACAGAAAAGAGGAACAGGATACAATAAATCATGAAAATTATATTCTAACCCTATAGGATATGGCTGTAATAGACACACTGTCTTTCCTAGGAACAATGTCAGGAAATTGCAGAGAAACATGGAGGAAAACTGAGTACAGCTCTCGCTACGCTCATGCTTGCGTGTCAGCTCAATGTCGCAAATGCTCAGACAGCGCCGAATCGGCTCGTCCCTTCCGCTTCCGCTCCAGGCGACAAATGGTTTCTGACAGGGAGGTGACTCTAAAAGATGGAACAAAGATGAGTTTTGCAGACTTATTAAAAATCCGGCAAGAGGTTACCAAAGAAAGAAGTGACTATTTAGCACAGCTACCAGATGAATCTTGGAGAATTCAAACAAAAGATGGTAAACTACAATAATTGGAAAATAGTATGACTTAATCAGGAGGTGAATCAGAAAAAATGAGTAGATATGAATCTTGCTCAGGAGGTGAATCAGATTGATCAGCAACTTATCAAGGAAGCATTGAATTATATCACTTTAGCGGAAAGTGGAAAAATTAAAGCTGACTCTGATTTTATCAGGAAACATATACTCGAAAATCCTTTATTTGATAAGGAATTAAAAGAAAGAGCAACTCATCTCTTGCGAAAAGCGTAGTTTTTTGCATAAAAAAATAATAAGTGGTATGATACATAGCGTATTATACCACTTTTATGTGATCTGAGTCCGAAAAAGTCATCCCTATTGCTGAAAATACGCCAATACTACGATCAAATGAGCCTATTTGAAAGTCAGAATTACGAGATCGTATAGAAAAGTCCGGCGGAATAGAAAGATATAATACTGATGTTGCAAAGTTAGCTCAGAATCCATGAGAAGAAACTGCATTCGATGACAAATATATAAATGGTTTCTGACAGGAGGTGACTCTAAAAGATGGAACAAAGATGAGTTTTGCAGAATTATTAAAAATCGGGCAAGAGGATCCAAAGAAAGAAGTGACTATTTTAGCACAGCTACCAGATGAATGAGAATCATGAATACAATACGTGGAAAATAGCATGACAGAGACAGGAGGTGAATCAGATTGATACAAGTATAGCATGAAAGAGACAGGAGGTGAGTATGAGAAAAAAGAGCAACTTATCATATTCCAAGGAAAGATAAAATCAGATCTTGCCTCAGCGAATCAACTCCTCTGAGATAAATTCCCGAAGATATCTGATAATGAAAAACAGTCACTTGCTCAACAAATCCCTCAACTTCAAGGCACAAGTCCAGAGACATTAAAGAATGGAAAGTACGATGATATTATCAGTGCGTACTACCTCGTACAAAATGAGTCAAAAATAGCAAGTTCTCTTTCAAATCCTGCTGACAAGGTCAAATTTCTCGCGATCACAAATTCTCTTGATAAGACATTTGGTGGCATAGAGAAGAAAGTTGAAATATTCGGAAAAAGAGTGGATACTATGGTGCTTGGACATGGCATCAATCCAGAAGATGTGAAGACTCAATGAGGGAAATGGATACGTGAAGGGTATAGTAATGTAAGTTTTAACAATCAAACTCGAGAATTCACTTTTCAGAATGAGAAAACTGGCATCACCAAAAAAATAAATCTCCGTAGACAAATAGCGCAAGAAAGTATAGTAAAAAATGGTCTTTCGATATCACGAAACCTTATACCTGCAAGTACGGAAGAAAACTCATTTGAAAAGAAATATACAAATTATCAGGAAGATACAGGAAAAATAGTACAAGAAAGTGAACATTCCCCTCGTACACCAGAACTTGATAGTCTTAATTCCATAGACAAAGCATCTATGGATAATGATTTCAAAGAATGAAAAGCTGCAGAAATAGTATGAGATATTCCAAATGCACTCTCATCCACAGAGAAATGACTCATCAAGAAACTTGCACTCATTGAGAATCTTATTCAGATGAAGGAAGAATCAGGAGAATGAAATTCTGCTGATTCAACGGCTCTCAAAAATAAGAAAGAGCAAACGCAAGTAAGACTTGGTACAATAGAAACATCCATGAATCAATATATACTCCTGAGACAAGAAGAACAAAAAATCAAATGAGGAAAACCAAGAGAAGGCTTTGATACCAATGCTGAAGTCACACTCAATAAGCTTTCAGAATTCGGATTGAATAAATTGTGACAGGCTGGAGTGGAAGGATTTATGGAGGCCTGGAATTATAAAAATAAGGATCAAAAAGAATTCCAAATATATTTCCAAGATGGAAAACTTGAACCACAACAAGAAAATGCACTGAGAATATTTATTCACAAGAGATTTGGAGAAAGTGAAGAATCCAGAAATGGTAAATTTCAAGAACTTAAAGAAAATTTGACCAACATTAATTTTATAACAAATAAGTGGTCTACTCCTGAAAAGCGTTCCCAATATCTCTTTGAAACCCCAAAATCCGAAACTCCATAGGTCTCGGATTTTCTGGCTTTATTTCTATTCCCAGAAAGCTCCACTCCTCTCTTGCATTCAGGAAGAAATCGATATAATAAAGATATGTTTTCTCCTCTCAACCAATTTGCCATCGCGAATAGGACCATGTTTTGGGATGTATCAGCGAAAAGTCTCGAAGATATGAACGATACTGCTATCGTAGAACGAGTATGGTGCTATGGTACATGGGAACAATATAAATATGTAGAATCTCTTATCGGAAAAAATAGAGCAAAGGAAATATTTATCAAGCGGGCATATATGCCTCGGACCAATCTTCGCGAAGAGACTATCCATCTTTTTACTCACTATTTCCATGTCACACCTCCATCCGACCGTTCTCTCTCCCGAGCAATGTAGTATGTTTCCTCTTCTCAAAGAAGCTCGAAAGAGAAGCTTCTATATGGTCGGTGGGACAGCTATCGCACTCCATCTCGGTCATAGAAAAAGTATCGACTTTGACCTTTTTCGTGATACATCATTTGATACAGGAAATATATCAGTGATCCTAGAAAGATCAAAATCAAAGATGAATACGACGCATATTCGTGGTACCGATAATGTGACGGGTATTATAGATGGAGTGAAGATCACCTTTTTTTATTTTCCATTTCCGATCAAGGCGACGATCGACTTCGATGGACACATCAAGATTCCTGATCTCCTCACTCTTACCGCCATGAAAGCATATGCTCTCGGAAGACGAGCAAAGTGGAAAGATTATGTCGATCTTTATTTTATACTCAGAGACTACTATAGCGTCTGAGAGATCTGCGAGAAGACTTCCGAAATCTTCGAAGGAAATTTTAATTCGAAGCTTTTCCGTGAACAACTCTGCTATTTCGAACATATCAATTATGACGAAGAAGTCGAGTATCTCATCCCTCACCCTCCGACTGATGAAGAGATAAAAAAATTTCTCATAGAAAAAGCAATCGAAGACTAGCTACTTCGAGAGTCCAGGTGGTGGATCTGAGAGCATACGACCATCATATTCGATAATCAGAGCAACTCATGGATGAATTATTGCTGTGGGACTCGATGATTTTATCGATATTAAAGGATCAAATGTAGGACGAATTTTTTCGAGATCATATTTTTCTGGATCGACACATGGAGAGACGTAGTACGGACAGAGTTTCGCGACAGTATCTCCTGTCGTGTTCGCGGATATGAGTGAGCCATGGATATAGAGCTGATTCGATCCTGAAGAGAAGATACTATGCTCAGAAAAGAGTGATGCTTCGATATCCGTCACAGCATCAGCAATATGGATATTTCCACCACTTCCATTCTTGTCTGTCAGGACGATGATCGAGAGTGGACGGCCTTTCTTTGTTATATTTTGATTGATAGTGACATCCGCTCAGATGACGATGAGAGATCGCTTATTTGCAAATGAAGCATTATCTATAGAAGTAGCTCCTGTAGAGATAGTATAATCGACATCAGTATAGGTCGTGCGATTGCGAGAGAGGAGTGCGATTGACTTACGGATAGTATTCCAAATATCGGATTTTGCGGAAGTTTTGATGCCATTATATTGATTTCAGACATTATTTTGCCCGAGAATCAGAAGAGATGATGTCCCGTATTTTGCTCATCAGAGACTGCCTGAAGCACTTGGATACATGACGCGGACAGTTCCAGTCATATAGGTGATGTAGCTCTTGTAGGAGACGGATTCGAGAAGTGGATCCGGGGTATGTGGAGTATATATTCCTGAGAATGCGGAAGCGGTCGTCGAGATGACTACTGGACCAAATCAAGTATCAATCCAATTACATTCACCCAATCATGTATCTAAGAAATATTTCGTACACGATATCGGACTTCCTGAGAAGTTCTCGAACGATGCCATAAGATTGTCACTTCCGATCTGGATATGATAGACGGATGTTGCTGTAGCATTGATAAGAGAAGAAGAATGGGTCAATGCACCAGTGAAGTCGACTCCAGATCAGACGACGATATCTCCTACTACAGAAAGTGATGTCGAATACCATGGATTGAATATGAGTGCCGCCTTCATAGCTGGTGTAATAGGAATAGTCGTCGTGACTCATAATAAATCAGTATAGAGAATTCATGAAAGTGTGAGTGAATTGGTGGCGTCAGTCGGCGCAATAGAAGCAAATCAGTAGGTAATATCTCATGAAATAGAAGGAGAATATATCGTATACTTTCCATTCTGATTTAGCAATAATGATCATGATCCGATAGTTGCATATCCAGGTCAATAACTTGTGTATGGAGGGAAATCAAGAGCAGGAACTTGTATCTCACTCACAGTATCAGTATATTCGATCGCTACACTTCCTCCGCTCGTCGCATTCCCATATTGGTCACGAATGCGGAGACGAAAATTGTAGCTATCCACACCATTTGCTATGACAGTACCTGCAGATGGCTGCTTGTCGAGAGACATTGGATTGAGAGTTGCACCATCGGGACAGAGTAGATTTGTAGAGTATGCAGTACAAAATGCAGCATGAATTGTCGAACTTGCTGATGCATTGAGATTACTTGTAGGAATTCATGGAACTACTTTGAAGTCAGTAATAGTTGTCTTACTTCCATTCTGATCCGTAATATCGACAATGTAATCACTCGCATGTGAGAGATCGAGAGATGAAAGTGAATTATATATTGCTGAAGTATATCCTGTCGGCTGGAATGAGAAACTCCAAGAACCAGCACCATAATACCGACTTGTTCCAGAAAGAGTCAGAATTGCTTGATGATTCGCGACTACTCCTGTCCCTTCCATGAATTCTGCTGGCAAGAGTGGAAGCATGACTCCTGAGAGTGAGTAGTCACCCATATAGGTCGCCATTGTTCCCGATAGAAGTGCTGTACTTGGATCAAATTGTACTGATCCACTTTCGAAAGTGACATCTCCGATCATTTCTCCCCATGCAGTTCCAGAGAGTGTACATGGAGCAGAAAGCAAAGAAAGTGACTGTGCTCCACAATCGAGATTGACTTGATATGATCCAGTATCGAAGAGGACCCAGCCGGCACCAGAAAGATAGAAAGTACCAGAAAAAGTCTTGGTAGCTGTCACAAGATTCGGAGGAGATGCAGTCGCACCACTATTTGTGATATCATCCGCTACATCGAAAAATACTCGATCATTGGCTCATGTCATCGCTATGGATGGACCTGGAGTGAACGTATATGCATATGTCTCGAGTGTGATCGAGAGAAATCCTAGGAGAAGTGAGATGAGAAAAAGAAATCGCCAAATCATACTTCTATGATAGCACGTCTATTCTTTCTGGGCGAATATTTGAAGAGAATTGTTTCTATTTTCTATTGCGATAATAGAAATTTATTTTGGAATATAATTTCTACTTCCCTACCATTTTTGTACATCGATCCATAGTTCCCGTAGCAATAAGCATATCACAGAGTGTCGTATCCTTGGTATCCCGAACATTTCGTATGATCACCATATCGTGACACTGATTGCGAAGGGGCTCGGATACAATAGTATCACAATCATCAAGAGTGCCCGTCGCGACAAGTGATTGGAATTTGATTGCATCAGACCGAGAATTGAGATTGGTCTTACAAGAAGCAGCTTTTGCACTGTCGGTAATCTGTGTACAGAGATCTCTATTGGATTCGCTGACTGCTTTCTGGAAAAGAATAGTATCACGACACGCAATATGGAGCTTCTCATCGGTGATAGTATCACAGGAAGAGAGACTCTTTGTTGTCATGGCTTCACGATACGTAGATGTGTCATTTTTCGCTACTATGGAATGCTCACATTCGGTCTTGAATGAGCTCTCGAATGTAGCACAGAGATCGCTCATGACATTCCCAGATGCTGTAGCCTGAGCAAAGAGAACTTTTTCGATGGATTCAAGACAACTCATACGAATATTCTCATCGGTGATTGAGCGACATGAAGTTTTGTCATTTTTCTCACCTGCAAGAGAAAAATAGACATTGTCCTGACAACGAATGATTATCCCAGAAGAAGAAAGAGTATCACACTTGAGGGTATCTTTCTCATCGAGTGCGATAGAAGCCATAACCATATCAAGACAATTTTGCTTTTGAAGTGTATCTTGTATGACATTACAGAGTTCGCTATTACGAAATTTTATAGCTTCATTAGAATTATCGGTATCCTTTTGTGCTTGATCTTCTTTATTTTTCTGGACATCTTCATAAGAAAGAATTGTTTTCTCTTTCTGAGCAGTCCATCTCTGACCATCTCCAGAGACTGGTCGTGAGAGATATGAATAGAGAGAATAAAATCCTATAAAAACTCCAATAATAATGAGAATATTGATGATTTTTGTACGCATAAAAAAGATGTGAGAATATCTCCAACATCTTAAGAAAAACTCTGTGAAATGCAATCTCTCTTTCTATCTTCGGATACATCTCACATTCGCCATTTCTGATTCCTCACCACCGACAAGCTCTAGGCCATTCTCACCATATTGGAAGGTACGAGTCTCTTCCTTATAGATTCATTCGGTTCCATCTATACGATATCCAAGATATGTTGCTCCAAGATGAAGGACGACTGGACGATCTCACCAAATATCCTCATGTGTCGAAGTCCAGTATGCTCCAAGGACATTCTCACGAGCTGTCATCATGATATCGCCGTCACTATCTCGAAATGTTCGATAGCTTCCATTGTACGGAAGGCCGAGAAGTGTCGAAAGTGTGACACCATTGAGACGAGAATAATAAATTGCTGTCTCCCATTCTCCACGATTTGGTACCTTGTATCCCCTTGCACATGGCCCGATGAATGAATCTGTCGGGGAAGTCTTTCGCTGGAATTCGAGTCTACTTCCGATACCATTGTATGAGAGAAATGTCGCAAGTGTGTCGCCTGCAGAGAACCATCCTGATTTTACTGTTGATCCCTTATTTTTTGTGAGAGCATTGCATGATGCCCAGACTTGTCCACCGATGACGAGATCACCAGTAGTACATCCTGGATATGCGAAAGTAGAAAATGGAAGAACAATCGAAGCAAAGAAAGCAAGAAGAAGAAATTTTCTCATAAAAAGAATGGTGAAAAAATACTATTAACAATTACATAATACTAATTATTATTAATTGTCAAATAGTTTTTTACATTTCAGTTTGTGGAAATATTTTATGTTTTTTATCGCGCTATTTCAGGATAGCATCACGAATCTCTTTCCTCCTATCTTCATCATGGAACTTGAGCATATCTGAATTGATAATTACACCTCTTGGAGATCATTTTTTTGTATACGATCTTCGTGCTTTTTTTTCTCAGAAATATCGGAAAATCGAATCGAGAATTCACCAAAAATAGAAAGATTTTTTCTCTCTCTGACTATATACAATATATTTTTTGTTCTCGATTTTTTGTCCTTCAGGAATATCCACCCAGTGATTCGCGCCAAGAAATCGCTCATATATATCTCCGCGGACGAAAATAGGCTTCAAATAATATATCCAATAATAGAGATATATATCATTCTCTATTGCTATCTTCGAAAGATTCATTGCATCGGTCGTGATAAAAAATGAAAGACAGAAATTTCCAGCAACTGCATTCCCTTTTCTCCAGACTCAGAAAATGGAAAAAAGAAGAGTCACACAAACCCTCACGAACCACATTCGATTTTTCTCAGTGATGATAAGGAGATCAATATCTGAATCCTTATGCGTCGCATACATTGAGAGAGAATTCACGATCGCTACCATCTCGACTCATGGAATAAAGCGAAAATATGCAATATACTTCTTTGCGCTATCAAGAAGCAATTTCTCATGATCATTTGGCTCAGTTTTCACTCAAGAATATGTATCAAACTGTTTTTTGTATTGGAGCATACTTTTTTTTATTTTGCGAGCTGTTGGATTGCCTTGACTGTCCGTATTTCGAGCGAGAGTGTGCTATCGATCTCTCGAAGAACTTCCTCGACACGCGACTTATCATATCACATCTGACAGAGCGAGCTCATGAGTGCCATATCAGAGGTATTTTTCTGGATTCATGAAGGGGATTTTTTCGAGAAATCGATCGATCATTTCAGATCGACAATAATCTTCTGGGCGGTCTTCTTCCCTATACCAGGAACTGAAGAGAGAATCTTATCATCTTCAAATTGTATTGCTTTCATGAGGCTTTCTCTTCCAAGTCCGAGAAGATTGAGTGCTGTCTTCCCGCCGACTCCATTGACCTTCAGAAGATCACGGAAGAGAGACCGCTCATCCATATCGACAAATCCAAAAAGTGACTCACTTACATCTGTGAGATGATGATGAATCCATACTTCGAGTGAATTCCCGATAGAAGCCTGCGAGAGAAGTATCGGAGATGCAAAAACATCAAAACCAAGTCCTGTCCCACGGACTTCAATAGTCAGAGAAATGCCTTCGATTGCGAGAATAGTACCAGAAAAATGTCAGAACATAGAAAAATCATTAAAATATTAGGAAGGTCAAAGTTGGTTTGCATTTTACGCAAAGGCAATAGAATAACAACATGAAAATAAAAAGCACGGAAATCCTTCAAAAACAAAAAACTCAAGGAAGAAAAAAATTTTCGAAGTGAGTTTACTCTTTTGTAAATGAGAGAGAAAATTTTGAGTCTGACAAAGAGATTTGAAGTTTTTCAAGAATTTCAATAGATATCTTCGTCGATATCATTGATAACTACGGTGATATGGGCTGGGTACTCGAGTGTATACTCATGAGTGGGATTGGTGCAGTCTGGAATATAGTGACCAATGATACCGTGAAAATGCGCAGATTTCTCGAGAAAAGTGGACATGCAATCGAAAACATTTCTATTATTTCAAAAGTAAAATACGACCCAAGATCAGCATCGAAAGTCATATTCCTTTCACTTCATGCGAATGTGAATCCTACAATTTTTCCAGAATGAACACTCTTTTTCCGTATTAATTACCTCTCATTTGACCCATGGTATAGAGAAACACACCTTCAAGAACATATCTCATCAACTCCACAAAGAAAAATCATCGAACTCACCTATTCTCCTCTTCCAGAAACATGAGGAGTCTGGCAGTATCCAAAAACAAAAACTTCAAGGAAAGAATGGCTTTCTCACATGAAACTTGGTAAAAACCTGGAACAAAAGATTTGGATTCCTATTTTTGCATATGAGAAAACGCTTGAGAACCTCGATCTCGCTACAGATGAGAATGTTATTATCTTCCAAATTGGCGGAAAAAAGAAAATCCCGTGAGCTATATATTTTGACTGGATTCCACGATGATTTCTGGGATCTTCTTGACCTTGCAGATGTGAATATCATTCGAGGAGAAATCTCTCTGGTACGAGCACTTTCAAGTGGAAAGCCATTTCTCTGGGATATGTACAAAGAGCTCGGTGGATGGAATCAGGAAGAATCGGTAGGATTTCTCGACTTCATGAATCAAGGAAATCATTATAACAAAATCCATAATACCATAAATAGTGGCAACCATATCAGGAGAGATGATATACTCTCAATTCAGGAAGAATGGCAAGAAAAAGAGAGTTTCCCTTCTTGATTTTGCCAAAACTCTCCAAAAAACTCTTGACATTTTCGATTTTTCCCTATAATCACCGAGCTATCTATATATTTGCCACGGAGTATAGTCTAGTGAGCATCATGAGGCTCATAACCTTGAGGTCATCTCAAGAAATAATATATATACCGTAAATACCATACCGCGGAGTAGAGCAGTGGTAGCTCGCAAGGCTCATAACCTTGAGGTCGTGTGTTCGATTCACACCTCCGCAACCATTATAGATTATCACGAACTGTTCGCCAATGTAGCTCAGCTGGTTAGAGCACGGGACTCATAACCCCGAGGTCGGTGGTTCGAGCCCACTCATTGGCACCATTTGACCCTCGCAATCACAAAAACCAAAAATTCCATCAAAAAATG
The DNA here is from genome assembly GCA_963763105.1 of uncultured Candidatus Altimarinota bacterium. Taxonomy (GTDB): domain Bacteria; phylum Patescibacteriota; class Gracilibacteria; order BD1-5; family UBA2023; genus JAGOMW01. Next base: position 87,844 of record CAVXMT010000002.1, read on the forward strand.
GAATTTTTATTTGTGCTTTTTCATGTTTTCAGATAAAATGCAAGGGATAATAACTTCTAGAAATATGGCAAATGCAGACTCCCCATCTGGTACTTCTGATTGATCTATAGAAAGACCTGAAAGTACAGACTCTAGACGAGCATCCCTTGGGGAGCTTTTGGATTCTTGTGTAGCTGAAAAAGTTGGAGGAAATAGTCCTTCATGATTCAATGAATATGAGAAAAGTGCTGATGATTTTGTTGCCCGACTTAAGCTCTTGATGAAAACAAAAAGAGATGAAAAGAAACTCTGAGAGTGGAAAGGAATAACAGATAAGAATATCGATGATGTGGAAGCAAGCGATATAAATAGCTCTGTCATTAAAAATACACGAACGCTTATATCATCACGAAGTAGAGCCTTCAATGCTATAAAAGACATATATCCACAAGTTCGTGATCATAATGATTGGGAATCACGTATCATGAAAGAGTTAAAGATTCGAGGACAAGACGAGCTTCAAGAACTCATAAAAAAAATAAAAAATAAAAATAAAATTCACAGATTTCTCGAAGATGCTTTTGGTGAAGACATAGGTGAAGGTATACTTGATCCAAAAGAGATCAAAGATATGAAGGGAATTTTTCATGTACCTTGATAGTGTAAATCCTTCTGATAAACAGAAAATATGGATAGAACGAGCGTTTCGAGATTTCCAGAAATTTAAAACACTTCCCGATATCGGCGATATCAGAGAACTTTTATTTCTTTATAAAGATGCTGGAACAGTCAGACAAAAAGAGCTCCTTTCAGCTCTTGATGTCTCACTTTCTCTCAGTTTTGTGCAAAAAAATGGTCTGATAAACGATCATGAAATGGCAAAAATTATTACAACTCACTTTGGATCTATTTATACAGGACTTACTACCGAGGAGAAGAACCATTTTATCAATGCTGTTCTCCTTACACAAGCAAATGAAATATTTGTATCTGTGAAAGATATAGAGCTTGGAAATATTTCTGATGTTATGGGGAAGAAAGATGATACTCTTTCAAGAATAGGAGAATCTATACTTTTGAGGCTCTCACAAGAAGACAAGATTATAGACCGATCAGAAGCAAATATTCTCAAGAAAGCGAGTGAGGATTTTCCTGATGAAGAAGATCATCATCTTCTCTTCAATAAGTATGTCCAGTCAACTATCAAAAAGGGAGAAGACGGCAAGAATATTCCTGGTATAGAAAATCTCAAGAAAGATAGTATCGTAGGATTTGGTGAATGAGAGAATCGACAATATTTTAAGCTGACGAAGATTCATGATGAAAATAATCTTCCGATCGATGTAGATAACTGACGTTCAACTGGAGTTATCATTGAAGAACTTCCTATAAGAAATGGATATTTAGAGAAATGACCTGAGTGACAAGAAGTGACATATGATAAACTGTATGAATTCTTTTCTGCAAATCGAAATACAGTACAGGTTCTCACATCTGAAGAATTTAAGAATAATATACTTGTAGCAAAACCTGAAGATGCCTGAATAAATGGAAAAATCTATGACTCTCGTGAGATTGATGAGGAAGAACCGAGTGAAGAAAATATACTTGCGAAAATCAATATTCTTGATACGGATGGCCGAGAGTATTGATTTGAATCTGGCACATACTTCTCAGCTCCAGAAGAGGAAAAAGATGGAAAAGCAGACATAAAAATATGGAAAGTGATCAAAATACATGGAGATTTTATAGATATCATGGCACCATGATGAACTATAGAGAATAATTTTTTACTCAAAAATATCTGTATTATTGCGAAAGCAGGAAAACTCAAGCGTGTGAGAAAAATCTCTGACAATGATGAAACTAGCCTTATAGGCTTCCTAAGTAAGAGTCATGGAGTTGCTACCAATGCTACAATAGAAGACCACCAAATTGTGCAAAAGAATAAAGATAATGAAGGAAATGATAAAAAAGATCATATGCGAGTATTTGAGAGTGATAGTGGTGGACATATACGTATCGCTGGTATAGAGAATGGTATGGTGCATTTTGGCGAATATATACACAATGGTGAAGATCACGAAGTCAGCACTTTTGCAGAAAAAAATAATACTGAGAAAGCATTCAAAAAATACTATAAAAAGAATTGACTTACATATGGTGCATTCCTCGAATATCTACAGACAAATAAAATGAAGGCTTCGACAAATGATCTTATTGATACTCATGCACATAGTAGCCTCGGGCATTGACATGATCATAGTCATATGGAATGAAATCTTCTGAGTCGGCTCGGAAAAATGCAAAATATTGCAGGTATGGTGAAAGGTATGGAAATGATCTGGCACAGTCTCGAACATACTCTAGAAAAATGAGCGAAGCTAGATGCTGCTCGATTTGCGATGAGTACTTCGAATTTTCTCCACCTACCCGATTCGATCGAAGCACAGCTCTATGCAGATATTGTCGATGGAAGCAAAGAAACTGTGGAAAAATATAAGAATAAAATTGCAAATCTTCCTGGTCCAAAAGGAAGGAAAAAATGTATCCATATCGCACATAATCGTGATGCTCGTCCAGAAGAGGTCATGGCCGCTATACAATTCATGGTAAGTGGCTACGGACATCTCTATGCAGAGGATACTAGAAATTATCAATCTGTGGTCACAAAAAGTAATCTGAAAAGTAAGCCTCAGGGGTATTTTGCATATCTCGATGCATTTATTCATACATCTGGACTTCCGTGAGAAGGTGGTAAAAGTGCAATCTTGCATTGGCGTGAAAAAGCATATGAGAAAGCAAAGCCTGAACTCTGAAGTGAATGAGAACCTCCAGAAGAGATGCTTCTTCATGCACTTTTTAAGAGTATCGATGGAAATCCTGAGAAATTCCCCTATGCCGCAAGTGTCGTGAAGGCAATCGGTGGCCCTGGCGGATTCGAGAAAGACTGGAAATTCGAAGGTACAAAAAATGCAATGCAAAAATGACGGGATCAGACAACAATGGTAAATGCACAATGACGTCTCAATAAAGCTATTGGCTATCTTGCTACTCATGAACTCTATAAGGGTATTGGCGCTATGGAGAAAGTAGCAGGAAAGGTAAAGGCTCCAGAATATCAGGCATTTCCTTTCGTCTGGGCAGCCTGATGATACTCAAAATCTGCTTCCCCAGCTGCCCTTCAAGATATCAAGAATTATGCAGAAAATGGCTTATCGTTTCATGCATATGCCTTTATGAGAAAAGAAGATGATAATTCTCTCTATCGAGATACTGTGCGTCTTGCACTCATAGAAATGAAGAATCAGGGTAAAGTCGGGCAAGATGCTATTGATAGCTTTAATACAATATGCACACGATTCGATAATGGCCCAGAATCACAAGATACGACAGATAACAAATATGGAAAAGTGAATCCTCCAAGAGCCATGATGCAATTCTGGCAGAAATACTCCAGTAAAGGACTTCACGATATGCTCCAGGGACATGATGGATGGATCATAAAAATGGCAAAAGAAAATGATACCGTTCGTAAATATCGTGACCAGCTCTCATTAGCACATAAGACTCAACTTCGTGATGGGAATATACCAGGATCAGAGTTTGGAAAAGACTGGTATGATGAACACGGTCTCGGAATGAATATGATCATGCGAGATAGTGAGGACGGTCAACATCTCAAGTCTCTCTATTCAAGTCTCAATAAGATAAAATTTGCTGGACCAAATCGATGAGGCCGTCCGATGGATCCAAACAATAAAGAGAAGATATGGGATTATCTCGTGAAAAATGTCCAAGAAAATAGAAATATAGGTAAATTCTATGGTGATGAAAAGCTCCGAAAGGCACAATTCAAATTCTGGCGAAAAGAACTTCTCAGCTACTTTAATGAACAGCTAAATGCCGGTGAAGTGAAAAGTGATGCTGATATAGAGAGAAATATAAACACTTTCGAATATTTCAGTGATTTCCAGAAAATGGGTATCGATCCTCGAGCAGTATTTCGACAGGAACTCATAAAAGAAAATGAGGAATCAGATTACAATTCATGGATTAATAATAGTACTACGGAATGAAGAAGCTCTCAAAGTATAATAAATATGGTAAGAGGAGCTGCTGCTCCAATATGAGGAAAATTTGGATCAAGAGCAACAGAAAAAGAAGCGTGGAAAGATCCTGATCAATGACCCAGAAGACACGGAGATGATACTATTTCTTCTGAAGACAGTAACGATTAAATATTACATCCAAATAATTAATTTGACAGATAACATTTTATTGTATACTACTATTACATAAATATTTCGTTTGTCGTAAACCAATAGATTGGAGTAATATATGTTTGGGAAAACAATGACTTGTCCAGAATGCAAGGGTTCTGGGACAGGTGAGATTTGGGGTGAATATACAACTCTCGGATGTTCTCTCTGCGGAGGAAAGACCATACATCGCACGGGATTCTTTGGTGGACACACGACCAAAATTATCCCAGGTTCTGGACGCATTGATGTGCCAAAAGAGAGCTGTCCATCATGCAAAGGATCAGGGTATCAAGAAAGGGTTGTAAATCTCACTCCTGAATACCGAAACAAATCTGATGAAAAGATGGTAAAATATCCTTGTGGATCTTGTCATGGCTCAGGATATAAACTCCGCCAATAACGGATGCTTTGAATTCTAAATAAAAAGGTTGTGAGTTGGTTGGTACAATTCAACTAATCCAATTCTACACCCTTAACATGCCAAAGACGGTGCCCTATGGTACCGTCTTTTTTTGGCATGATGCCAATAAAGTCGATACGCGCAGACTCTTCAGGAATATTTTTTATCATGAGATAGTGCATTACTGTCCGCTTCATCACTCGTCTCTTCATAGGAGTGAATGTATCAAGTGGATGAGCGTGCGCCTCGTCTTTTCTATATCGTACTTCGACAAACACAAAAACATCACCCTCTCGAGCAATAATATCAATCTCTCCTCATCGGATCGTATGATTGGTCACAATAATCTCATATCATTTCTCCTCGAGATACCGACGAGCAATGAGCTCACCCTGATCTCAGATACTACGACGGGAAGGTTTTTTGGAGTCTATCATCGCGAAGTATGAAGCGATCTATGAAATAAAACATCTTCATTGCTGGATTGCTTCTTTTGTCGCAATGACAGAAGATGAAAGAATTAAGTCTCACTTCCCACTCTCTTCTTCAGAAATTCGAGTAGCTGTGGACCGAGATCCTCTCGTGCGAGAGCATAATCAATCGTTGCCTTCAAAAATCCAAATTTATCTCCTGTATCATATCGATCTCCCTCAATCTCGAGTCCATAGATCTCCTGATTGTCTTCGAGCATCCGAGCAAATGCATCAGCAAGGCGTATCTCACCATCCTTACTCACACCACTGACATTCATATCAAGATAACGAAAAACCTCTGGGGTAATAATATATTTTCCGATGACACCGAGTCTTGATGGAGTTTCTTCTGGCTTTGGTTTTTCGAGAAATTTTGAGACAGCATAGAGCTTCCCTTCTTGAGATGATGATTCTACGATTCCATATGAGGAGACCCTTCTATCACCAACACGCTCAAGGGCAATGATCGGAGCTCTTTTCTTCTCATATGCCTCTATGAGCTGGCTTGCTCATGAGACGTCACCACGAATAAGATCATCTCAAAATAAAACAAGACATGGCTCATCTCCAATAAGTTCTCTTGCCCGAAGAAGTGCATCTCCATCTCCACGAGGAATGGGCTGACGAACATAGGCAATACGAGCGAGATTTGATACTTTCTCGACTTCAGCAAGTTCTTTCGTTTTTCATTTCTCGACGAGTGTCTTCTCGAGCTCATACGAGACATCGAAATGATCTTCGATCGATCTCTTTCAGCGACCAGTGACGATGATAATATCTGTAATACCTGCTGAAACAGCCTCTTCTACGAGATACTGGATTACTGGCTTATCGACGATAGGAAGCATTTCTTTCGGTTGAGCTTTCGTTGCTGGTAGAAAACGGGTTCAGAAACCAGCTGCAGGGATAATACATTTTCTTATGAGAGCCATAGAACCGAAAAGATTAATTATTTTTTGAAGCCATATTGGATAGAAGTTCCTGGGATTGCATCTGAGACTTCACAAGAGATTGACACATACCCTTTATAGAAATGCTTTTGAGAATATCACAATCTTTCTCACTGAGTGGCAATTTCTTCATAATAATATTTATCTTACACTGATCGACTCGATCAGATCACTGATTGTCTGAGCTTCATGAAAGAGCTGAATATTCTCATTCAAGTGTTTCACATTCTTTTGTATCAGAAGAACTGAGAGCTACTGATTGAATAATACTTACACGACACTCTCTCTTATATACATCATTGAGAGAATCACAAAGTTTTATGGTTTTCATATCTATTGCCTGCGTACCTATAACTCCATATTTACAAGCATCGCGACCTGATAAATCAGAGAGTTCATCACAAAAAGCGACAGATTTTTGATCACGAGCAAGCTGATTTGCAACTTGAGTAAGACACATATTGATACTTGGCTTTATGCATGACTCGAATTCTTTTGTCGTCTTGATCTTCGAAGAAGCCTTCTCAAGATCCTGAATATATCCAGATGAGCTACTATTTTTTTGTGGTACTTCTTTTTCTGAAGTACAGGCCGTAAGGATAAAAAGAGAGGTGATGAAAAGAAAAGAATATTTGAGCATAGAAGTATATTAAAAAATAACACTCTTAGTATATAAAAAAAGAGATTATGACCAAAAAATAAGTACTTGCCAATAGAGAAAATATTCTTTTCTATAGATATCTCTATTTTCCAGCTGCAGCTTCAAGCTTTGCTGTCTGGTCAGCAATCGCAAGTGCATCAATAATAGCGCCGAGATCTCCTGTCATGATAATAGGAAGATTCGAGAAGTTCATATTGATTCGATGATCAGTAATCCTATCTTGTGGAAAGTTGTATGTACGAATCTTCTCGCTACGATCTCCTGTTCCTACTTGAGCAAGACGAGCAGCTCATTCAAGATTTGCTTTCTTTTCTTCTTCTTGGGCATAAAGACGGGCTTTGAGTACTGAGATTGCTTTGATTTTATTCTGAAGCTGGGATCGCTCATCCTGACACTCGACTGCAAGCCCTGACGGAAGATGGACGACACGAATTGCAGAATTCGTCTTATTTACATGCTGACCTCCAGCTCCACTTGCACGACATGCCATGATATCGAGATCTTCTTCACGAAAATCAATATCGACATCTTCTGCTTCTGGCAACACAGCCACCGTCGTGGTAGATGTATGGACACGGCCATTTTTCTCGGTCGCTGGTATTCGCTGAACACGGTGGACTCAGAATTCAAATTTGAATCGAGAATAGGCCCCAGCTCCATCAATCTTGAATATGACTTCCTTATATCATCCAGCATCATTCCATGTTTCACTCATGACTTCGATGGAAAATCATTCTGCTTTCGCAAAATTTTTGTATGCTTCAGCGAGCTCATGAGCGAAAAGTCCGGCCTCATCACCTCCAGCTCCAGCTCGTATTTCAAGAATGACATTCTTCTCATCATTTGGATCTGTCGGAAGAAGTGCGATCTTGAGGGCTTCTTCGAGCTCTGGGATTCTCTTTTCAAGATTGGCAATTTCTTCTTTCATGAGCTCGAGCATTTCGCTATCTTTCTCGTTCACGACCAAAGTTTTTGCTTCTTCATAATTCTCATATATCGTCTTATATTCACGATATAATATAACCGTTTTTTCGAGAGATTTTTTCTTCTGATTGACGGATTTGAGTTTTTTGAGATCACTATAAATAGCAGGATCGGCGAGTTCGCGATCGAGAGATTCATAGTCAAGAATAAGATTATCGAGTTGAAATTTCATGAAAGAGAATTTTTAGTATTTGAGGCTTTGAATTGAGGGAAGGTATTATATCTAAATATAAGAAAAGTCGAGTGGAAAAAATGTATTCATGAAAGAAATTTTCTCTTTGACTTGAAGTCGCGAATCAATAAGATTCATGAGCTTGCCCAGATGGTGGAATGGTATACACGGAGGTCTCAAAATCCTCTGCTTCACGGCTTGCGGGTTCAAGTCCCGCTCTGGGCACCAGAACTAAATAAATTCACCTTTCTTAAGATCAAAAGTACATCATATTTTCCTTTTTTGAAACCAAACTCTCAAAATGGCTGTAAAAAAACGTATCACATCCCCGAAAGAACCACTCGCTGTCAAGAAGACTCTTGGGCCGTGGCATGACTATATCAATCCGCCTCTCGAAGATATTGAGGCACTTGTAGTCTCACATGGTTTTCATGAGCTTGATCACGAAGCAATTCTTGAAGAGAATCAATACGCTCGTATTGATACTTATGATGATTATCTTTTTCTTGTTCTTCATTTTCCAAAATTTGAACCCAATACAGAGAGATATATTCATAATGAACTCAATATATTTATTGGGAAAGATTACCTTCTCACATTTCGCTATTATCAATCAAATACGATGAGGAAGGTTTATGATAGATATGAGGAAAGACTTGAAAAAGATGGCCATGTGAGTCCTGCATTCCTTCTCTATGATATTATCGAGAGCTATCTTGATAAATCAATGAAGATGCTCGAACGCTTTGGAAAAGACCTCAAAATCATCGAACGAGATCTTTTTTCTGCTCGAGGAAATGATCTTATAAAAAGTATCATGACACGAAAACGAAATATCATCACACTCAAACATATGATGAAGCCTCAGATTTGAGTACTCAAGATGATCGAAATTCGAATGAAAGAACGATTCTCTGAAGAAGTAGAGCTCTACTTCGAAAATCTCGAAGATAAGCTCGATAAAATATTCTCCGAGATACAACTCCTTCAGGAAAATATCGATTCTATGGAAGATACGCTCAAGAGTGTCTTTGAACTCGAAACGAATACTACCATAAAATATCTCTCAACATTCTCAGCATTCATGCTCCCACTCACACTTGTGACAGGAGTATTTGGAATGAATGTCGAAAGTGGACTCTTTAGTAATTTAATTGTTATTGCCTCTATTCTTATAGTAGCACTTTTATTGGTATTAATTACTCTTCTTTTTCGGAAAAAGAATATTCTATAAAACTTCAACCTTTTCAAGCCCATAGAGAATTCAACGTATAACTCTCAAATTTCAATTATTTTCATGTTTTCTCAGGTATTCAAGTATAGCCTTCTCACACTTATTACTCTTTCATCAAGTACAAGCTCTCTTGTCACTGCTCCTGAAAGAGAAGATTTTACTATCAGAAAGGTAAATGTATCTATTATTCCTATTCTCGAATCTCGGGAAAATATGGTGTCAGGATCTGATGCTTCGACCACAAAATTTGTCAGCAAAAATATAAGTCTTGCAGATCGCAATTATACACCATCTGATCTTGCAGAAATCGGTGGCATAGATTCTATTGGAGAAGCAGGAAGAAAATGATATTTGAGACAAGAAGCTCGTGATGCACTTTGGGATATGGCTAGAGATTTCACTCGTGAGTTTGGAGAACCACTCATTGTCATCAGTGGATACAGAAGTGCTGCGTATCAGCAGCGTATGTGGGATCTCGGAAAGTGTAGCGATACTCTCTGCGCTCCTCCATGATATAGTGAGCATCAGCTCGGTCTCGCTATCGATATTTTCGATGCGACAACGGCATCAGAATATTATAAAAATAGTCGATATCGAAAATTTATAGCGTGGCTCAAAATAAATGCCTATAAATATGGATGGCACCAAAGTTATCAAAATGGTGAATATATCGATGCCTATGAGATCGAGCCATGGCATTGGAGATACCTCGGAGTCCCACTCGCGACAAAACTCCAAAAACTTAGTATGACCTATACAGAATATATGAGGCTTGAAGGAGTGCTGAGAAGATAGAATATAAAAAATAAAATCCCTGAATTTCTTCAGGGATTTTCTAGATTATTTTCTACCAGATTTTCGGCTTCTTGTTCTCAATGACACTCTTCATTGCCTGTTCAAAGATATGTCCGACCATGAGACATTTCTCTTCTCAGAGGACAGGACCAAGTATCTGAAGTCCGACAGGTAGTGAGATGGATGGATCATCTGGAGGTGTTGCATATCCTGCTGGGACCGTAAGTCATGGAAGTCCAGCAAGAGAGGCAGGGATTGTGAAAACATCTTCGAGATAGAGCTTCATAGGATCATCTGATTTTTCTCAGAGCTTCCATGCGACGCTCGGTGTTGTCGGACAGGCGATCACATCGATTTTTTCGAATGCCTTCGAAAAATCATCACGGATAAGTTGTCGTACTGCTGATGCTTTTTTATAATAGGCATCATAGAATCCGCTCGAAAGGACAAATGATCCTACCATTGATCGACGCTGGACTTCTTTTCCGAGTCATTCTGCACGATTTTTCCCAATATCGAATGCTCATTCTGCGACATGTCCATAACGAATACCATCATAGCGACCCATATTGGATGAGACTTCTGCTGGACAGATGATATAATATGCAGAGATCCCATATTGAGTATGCGGGAGAGAAATATCGACAATCTCCGCTCCAAGTTCACGAAGTTTTTCGACAGCATCTCGAATAGTTTTTTCTACTCATGGCTCGACTCCATCAATAAAATATTCTTTCGGAATTCCCACCTTGATTCCTTTTAGGTCTTTTCGTGCCCATATAGATGAGTCAATCTTCACTTCTTCATGAAGTGATGTTGCATCGAGTGGATCGTTTCCTGCTGTCGTCTCATAGAGAAGCCCAGCATCTCGGACCGTACGAGTGAAATATCCTGGAGTATCGAGTGATGATGCCATAGAAATGACACCATAGCGACTATTGCGCCCATATCATGGCTTCCATCAGACAATTCCACACATGCTTGCTGGTTGCCTGATACTCCCTCCAGTATCTGTCCCGAGAGCTGCTGGCACGACACCACTAGCGACTGCAGCTGCTGATCATGAAGAGGATCATCATGGAATACGAGTCGGATCCCATGGATTATGAGCGACCCGAAAAGCTGAATTCTCTCAGCTTGATCCCATAGCATATTCGTCCATATTTGTCTTTCAGAATGAGACAAATCCTGCTTTCTTCATGCGAAGTGTGACCGTCGATTCGTACGGAGGAATGAATCACTAAGCATATTGGATCCTGCTTGTGTCAGAACTCATTTCTCACAGAAAATATCTTTCACG
>CAVXMT010000003.1:0-54417 GCA_963763105.1 uncultured Candidatus Altimarinota bacterium
TGAACAATGCAAATATAATGTAAGCTTCTACCTTTCCATCTCAATTAGAAGGGAAAACAAAATCTTCTTTGCTGAAAAACAAACAAATAATCAAAATTTTATTTCTGTTCCCGTCATTGCGAGGTACCAAGAAATCCCAATCACTAAAAAATATTTCCTAATCCCTACATCATGAAATCCTTCACTCTCCTCCTCATCCCACTTATCTTCCTCTCATCATGTACGATCGATTGGAATGATGAAAAAGATGAAATGGAACTGAAAAACAAGTTACTGAAACTAGGAAAGAAAAAGAAGATGATTTATTTAAAAAAGACAAGAATGCGCAAAATATAAAGAAGAAATTATAAAAAAACAACTGAATGAGAATCATTTCAAGAAATATTTACAGCCCCAAAAGAAAAACCTGTATTGTGAAAGTTGCATCAAATTCAGGAAGCCCATGAAAAAACCCCAATAACCTTCGTACAATTAAAAGACTATTTATCAAATGAAAGCATTACTATGAACTTTGACTTAATTGTAATGCTATTGATAAAAGTAATAATAATGAAAAGACTTTTTGTCTTTGAGAGGCAAGAAAGTTTTGGGAAAACCTATAAAGAACTCCTAATGAGAATAGTTTTTACAACCATCTTGTGCCAGTATCAAACGAAACTATTTACAATATTTCAAAGAAACTTTCATTACAATTCTCAGAAGATAGAAGAAATTCATTAAGAACGGTTTCATTAAGAGATTTCTGCAATTGATGAAGAATGAAGTACTGAGATAGAATTTGGAGAGAAGTTATAAATTTCAAGAGCTTGAAGGAAAATTAAATGAATGATTCACCTACCCAAATGAAACTTCCATTAATCCAAAAGATAATGTAAGCTCTTGTTCTTTTAGACCATATGCTTTCATATAAGAAGAAACCCTAAAAAACTTTTAACTTAACCTCCTATGTCCTCTCCTCTCTCAACAACGTGGACTTCTTCCCCCATTATGGCCCAAGCCACTCGCATGGTCATGTGAACGTGGACGACCAGATATCGATACTGGCTGGTACTATGATATCGATTTCGGTGATGGAACTCTCGAAGAAGCCAAGAAATCAAAGACATCGAGAAGAAGTACATGAAATCTATTGTTCGTGAAAGGACAAGGATTCGTCGCAGTTCGGTTTCTGATGCTGTTTTTTTCTCGACAGCGCTTGGTGAAGTCTATAAAGTCGAGATGGTCGATGAGCTCGAGCGGAAGTGAGAGACAGTAATTGGTTTTTATGCGAATATCGGAAAATTCCAGAATCCAGTGTACAATATTTTGAAGTTTTTAAAACTTTCAACTTTCAACTTTCAACTTTCAACTTTCATTGACATGTGCCAATGACCTCATGTGAACAAATACGAATGAGATCCTGAAGACAGCTTTAAGGTCGACAAGCTCGTGGTGCATACTGGAGAGGGAGATTCGAAAAATAAAACTGCTTACTCGGCAATCATGATTGGCATTTGAAACAAAAAACTCAACTCGATACTGTAACACAGAAGTTGATGGAAGAAAAGCAAGAAACGTCATCACCGCATCCTCTGAAAGAAGCTCAGTCTTTTACTATTTGACCTTATCGTGCCTGGTCTTCCGCTCATGCAACCAAATGGGAATGATCATTCGCAAAGCAATCGAAGATTATCTCTGGGGAGCTTCATGCTGAAAAGGATATAGTCGAGTCTGGACTCCTCATATCGCAAAAGAATGTCTCATGAAACTTCTGGTCATGCAGCAAAATTCGGTGATGAGCTTCTTCCGCGTGAGTGGAAGAAACAACTTTATTATGAAGCCTATGAATTGTCCGCATCATATGCAGATATTTGTGATAATCAATTCTCCTGTCCAGACATGCCAGTTCGTATCGGAGCCTGCAACCGTCTATCGTGATGAGAAAACAGGCCAACTCTCAGAAATTTTAACTCGTGTCAGAAACTCGATCACTCAAGAACCACCTGAAACTGTCGTGTATCACAGATAAAAGATGAAGTGAAAACAATTGTCGGAATCATCAAAGAGTTCTATAGCACTATGGGAATGATGGACGGATATTGGGTATCACTCTCGGTTTGCTCCATCCTCATCCCTGAGAGATCTCGGAACTGATGATGTATGGAAAGTAATTCGCTGAATGATCACTTGAAGAAGCTGCACAAGAAAACAAGCTCAATTATAAACGCATGGAAGGAGAAGCAGCATTCTATGGACCAAAATTAGACTTCAATCGGTCGAGAATGGCAACTTGCGACAATCCAGTGTGACTTCAACTTCCAAAAAATCGTTTTGAGCTCAAGTTTACAAATGAAAAGTGAGAAGAAGAATGCGGTGCCATCTCATGAAGCTCGAGTGATTTATGGGGAATCATCACAGCATTTTGCTGGAATATTTCCGCTTAACAAGCGCGCATCCTTATTCCAGTACGCGAATCGTTCTTTTGATATGAGGAACACTAATAAGCCACAAGCGGGTTTTCGTGTGAATTTTGATGATTCATCAGATTCTCTTGGGAAGAAAATCAAACAGAAAACAGAGCATGCCAAATACTTGTCGTTGGTGAACAAGAGATGAATGCCGCACACTTGAGCTCCGTAACTTCAAGACAAAAGCAGACAACAGAAGAAATCGATGAATTCGTCGCTTGAATAGAAGAGATAATGACGAAAGCTCTGTACTTGACAAGATTTCCTAAGGATTTATTATAATATGTTTCCCCTGAAGGAGTTCAATGGCTCGAAATTACTTTTATAAATGTAGCAAATAATCGTTGCTGACTTCTTAGTTCATTTTGGTCTTGAGCAACCGTGAGATCATGAATACCTGTTGCATTTTGATAGAATTATATAATCAGACGAGATTCCTTGCACTTTCGAGATATTTCCATACGGGCATCATGCCTAAGGAGATCGTTCTAGTCATTTTCATGCCCAATGTGGTCGATTCTTATGAAATTCAAGAGCCTCATTAATACACGCAAGCTCTTCCAATAAAAGTTTTTCACGCGAAGCGACTACCCATCTTCTTTTGGTGATACTGCAATATGAGACCCTTTACCTCTATCTTGAAATTCAAATATTTCTTCAAGAATTGCAACCATCTGTGCTTGCTCTGGCTTCCAGTACTTCCTGACTATATCGAGTTCCATAGAGGATCCAAGCTCATGCCCAACTGGAATTTATCCCAAAGTTTGAATCCGTAGCAACTGAAGACATATGATATATGGTAAGTTGTAGAAAAAATATAAATAGCATTCTACAAGAAATAGTCAACTAAAAATCTATTTTAGATTAGTCAATTTATTATATTGACAAAACTTATTTAATATTTAATATACCAAATATTTGCAGATTATTTTATGAATTTACAAATTATGAATAGAGAGCGTGACTGGAATGAATTCTCTGGAAGAGAAGCAATACACTGAAGGAGGTGTCTATGGACAACCAAATGAGGAATTGCTCCAACTTGCCTGAGCAATCTAAAAAAAAACAGAAATAACCCTAACATTCTCGATCTTCTCGCAGATGGCCGATATACATTTCCTCACTCCTCAACATAACTGCCATGGATATATACCCCGGATGCTCTTAGCTATTAGAACAGTCTAGAAAGGTGTATGAACAAATATAACTCGTGAGTGTATCGATGTTTTTCAGGTTTTATTTCAGAGAAGATGCTATCAGTGCTTATTGATACTTATAAAAGTAACAGCAGAATACTCTAGTGGAAGGTCTGCAATCTTGGGTAAAAATAAAGGGCTCCTCATATTGCGATATGTTACAGAGAAAAAAATGAATCAACGAGCATGTTGTGGATCATTCTTCTCTTGTTCAGAGTTTTTCAGATCAATGGAGAACTATAAGAAATTCTGTTGAATGAGAATTGCAAGCTAAGTTGGCAAAGGTTATTTGATAGCAAAATGGTTGTAGGCAGAGGAGCCAGCATTCAGAGTCTTAAGAATCAACCAACATTGAAATATACACTATTCCCACATTCATATCGATTTTCCATCATTATAAAATATTTGGTAATGATTCTAGCGCACTTACCAGGTTCTTGCATATTTCCCATCTCACATAGGCATTTCATGGCTTGAGCCAACATTTCACTGCATGATCTCAGATCATGCAGTGAAATGCTTCACTCAAGCCATGAAATGCCTATGTGAGATGGGAAATATGCAAGAACCTGGTAAGTGCGCTAGAATCATTACCAAAACTTGTGGTCGATAAGGATGGAAAATCGATATGAATGTGGGAATAGTGTATATTTCAAATGTGCATTTGATTCTTAAAGTTTCTGAATGATAAGTGTCGCTGCTCTAAAATACCTGCGAACCAGTTTGCTATCAATAACCCTTCCAACTTTAGCTTGCCGGAATTCTCATTCAACAGAATTTCTTATAGTTCTCCATTGATCTGAAAAACTCTGAACAAGAGAAGAATGATCCACAACATGCTCGATTTCACTATTTTGATTCATTTTTTTCTCTGTAACATATCGCAATATGAGGAGGCCATTTATTTTTACCCAAGATTGCAGACCTTCCACTAGAGTATTCTGTCGATCTTTATTGAGTTCTTCAATAAGCCCAGAGCACATAATGAGATCATAGCATCTTCTCTGAAATAAAACCTGAAAAACATCGATACACTCACGAGTTATATTTGTTCATACACCTTTACTAGACTGTTCTAAATAGCTAAGAGCATCCGGTGATATATCCATGGCAGTTACTTCTCCATGTTGAGATAAGGGGAATGTATATCGGCCATCTCAAGAAGCTAGATCGAGAATGTTAGGGTTATTTCTGTTTTTTAGGAATTCTCAGGCAAGTTGGAGCAATTCCTCATTTGGTTGTCCATAGACACCTCCTTCAGTGTATTGCTTCTCTTTCCAGAATTCATTCCAGTCACGCTCTCTATTCATAATTTGTAAATTCATAAAATAATATACCGAAATATTTGGTATATTAAATATTAAATAAGTTTTGTCAATATAATAAATTGACTAATCTAAAATAGATTTTTTAGTTGACTATTTCTTGTAGAGAAATATACTCATATTTTTCTACAACTTACCATATATCATATGTCTTCAGTTGCTACGGAGTTCAAACTTTGGGATAAGAGTCCAGATCCATGAGCTTGGATCCTCTATGGAACTCGATATAGTCAGGAAGTACTGGAAGCCAAGCAAGCACAGATGGTTGCAATTCTTGAAGAAATATTTGAATTTCAAGATAGAGGTGAAGATATTGCAGTATCACCAAAAGAAGATGGGGTATTGGCTTCGCGTGAAAAACTTTTATTGGAAGAGCTTGCGTGTATTAATGAGGCTCTTGAATTTCATAAGAATCGACCACATTGGGCATGAAAATGACTAAACAATCTCCTTAGGCATGATGCCCGTATGGAAATATCTCGAGAAAGTGCAAGGAATCTCGTCTGATTATATAATTCTATCGATATGGGCTTGGGACAGATTATTCGTGATCTCACGGTTGCTCAAGACCAAAATGAAGTTATGACAAGAAGTCAGCAACGATTATTTGCTACATTTATAAAAAGTAAGATTCGAGCCATTGAACTCCTTCAGGGGAAACATATTATAATAAATCCTTAGGAAATCTTGTGAATTACAGAGCTTTCGTCATTATCTCTTCTTTTATTCGAGCGACGAATTCATCGATTTCTTCTGTTGTCTGTGCTTTTGTCTTGAAGTTACGGACTGCAAGTGTGCGGGCGTTCATCTCTTGTTCACCAACGACAAGTATATATTTGGCATGCTCTGTTTCTGCGTTTCTGATTTTCTTCCCAAGAGAATCTGATGAATCATCAAAATTCACACGAAGACCCGCCTGTTGGAGGAGCTTGTATACTTCTTCTGCATATCCAAAGAACGATTCGCCTACTGGAATGATACGCACTTGTTCTGGTGCGAGCCAGAGCGGAAATATTCCAGCAAAATGCTCGATCATGATTCCCATAAATCGCTCGAGACTTCATGAGATGGCACGATGAATCACGACAGGTCGTTCTTCTTCTCACTTTTCATTTGTAAACTTGAGCTCAAAACGATTTGGAAGATTGAAGTCACACTGGATTGTCGCAAGTTGCCATTCTCGACCGATTGCATCACGGAACATGAAGTCTAATTTTGGTCCATAGAATGCTGCTTCTCCTTCCATGCGTTTATAATTGAGATTGTTTTCTTGTGCAGCTTCTTCAAGTGATCATTCAGCGATCTTCCATACATCATCAGTTCCGAGATACTTCTCAGGGATGAGAGGATCGCGAACCGAGAGTGATACCCAATATCCGTCCATCATTCCCATAGTGGTATAGAACTCTTTGATGATTCCGACAATTGTTTTCACTTCATCTTTTATCTGTGATACACGACAGAAAAGGTGTCCATCATCTTGAGTGATCGATCTGACACGAGTGAGACCTGAGAGTTGGCCTGTTTTCTCATCACGATAGACGGTTGCAGGCTCAAAATATCGAACTGGCATGTCTCGATAGGAGAATTGATTATCAGCAAATATCTGCATATGATGCGGACAATTCATAGGCTTCATGATGAATTTCTCTTCTTTTCCACTCACGCGGAAGAGTTCATCACCGAATTTTGCTGCATGACCAGAAGTTTCATAGAGACATTCTTTTGCGATATGAGGAGTCCAGACTCGACTATATCCTTTTCCAGCATGAAGCTCCCAGAGATAGTCTTCGATTGCTTTGCGAATGATCATTCCATTTGGTTGCATGAGCGGAAGACCAGCACCGATAAGATCGGAAATAGTGAAGAGCTTGAGCTTCTTCCCGAGGATGCGGTGATCACGTTTCTTTGCTTCTTCCATCATTATTGTGTACGTATCGAGTTCAGTTTTTGTTTCAAATGCCAATCCATAGATACGAGTGAGCATTTTATTTTTCGAATCTCCTCTCCAGTATGCACCAGCGAGCTTGTCGACCTTAAAGCTGTCTTCGGGGATCTCATTCGTATTTGTCACATGAGGTCATTGGCACATGTCAATGAAAGTTGAAAGTTGAAAGTTGAAAGTTGAAAGTTTTAAAAACTCAAAATCCTTGTACACTGGATTCTGGAATTTTCCAATATTCGCATAAAAACCAATTACTGTCTCTCACTTCCGCTCGAGCTCATCGACCATCTCGACTTTATAGACTTCACCAAGCGCTGTGAGAAATGCACGAGCATCACTAACTGAAAGCTTAAATGGATGGAATTCTTGTCCTTCGCGGACGATTGCCTTCATCTTCTTTTCGATATCCTTAAGCTTGGCTTCTTCGAGAGTCTTATCACCGAAATCGATATCATAGTACCAGCCAGTATCGATATCTGGTCAGATAGCGAGCTTGGCATCGGCACCCATGACCATGCGAGTGGCTTGGGCCATGATGTGGGAGAGAGAGTGGCGTTTTGTTGAGAGAGGAGACATAAAGTAGTAATTAGAAATTAATTAATAGAGAGATTATTCTCATTTGAATTCATGCACGGCTTTTTCATAGGCAATTTTAGAGGCACTATAATTACAAGTATCATCAATTCATCATTTAGTATCTTTTATAAATTCTAGATACATTCATAATTCGGTACTATTTCCAGATAGATAGTCATATATTTTATAAAACGAGCAATTCTTTCAATCTTGAATTTCTTCTACCATGACAGAATATAGACAACTATTTTTCTTCTGACTATAAAAGATTTCATTAAAATACTCAGTATGTGTATAGTCATTTCTTCCAAATTTATTCTCAGTCATTTAGTCCATGGCTTCAATGTTGGTTCAAGCTTATTGCATTGTTCATTTTGGGGCTGTAATTTATTTATTGAAATCATTCTCATTCAGTTGCCTTTCAAATTTCTTATTTATATTTGAGCATTCTTGTCTTTTTTTAAATAAATCATCTTCTTTTTTTTCCTAGTTTCTGTAACATGTTTTTCTAGTTCCGTTATTTTTGCATCTTTTTCATCATTCCAATCTATCGTACACGATGAGAGGAAGAGTAGGGGAATAAGGAGGAGAGTGAGGGATTTCATGATGTAGGGATTAGGAAATATTTTTTAGTGATTGGATTGCTTCGTACCTCGCAATGACGGGAACGAGGAAAATAAATTTTGATTATTTGTTTGTTTTTCAGCAAAGAAGATTTTTGTTTTCCCTTTCTAATTGAGATGGAAAGGTAGAAGCTTACATTATATTTGCATTATTTATGACAAATGATATACTGTATTTACAAAATTGCCAAACGGCACCTGAGATTGCCCTACGAAAGTGGGGCTTTCGCTTTTTATGAGATGATTTTTATATATTGGGATTTGATTTCTCAGAAAAGTCCTCGACCAATTACGGATATTTTTCTTTGAAGTCTCTTTGAACTAAAGAGTCTTGCCTGAGAGAGAATAAATGATCCTTCGGTATCGTGGAGCTTGTATGCAAAATAGAATGGATGTTCTTTTTTGGTTGATGTCATCGGAACTCAGAGAAAGACATTATGACTGAATTTCTTCAATATTAGAACTGGTCTTTCAAAATTTTCATTTTTTCCATCTTGTTCGAATCCAATATTTTCACCAATACTACACCACCATATTTCTTGTTCACGAAATAATTCTGATTTTTCTTCAGATTCAATTTTAGATTTTACGAGATGCCAATTTTCAAAATTTTTCATAGTATTATTTATCAGTGAGTCTTTTGAGTACTACAATATTCTTCTCATTCTCAAGAGTTCTTTTGAGATCTTTTTGGATAAGTTCAGTTTGATGTTTTATAGAGAGTTGAGTCATAGAAACATGGTTTATAGAAATAATTTATTTCTTGAGATAGATGACCTTTGGTGGAGCAATATCATAATTGTGCTTGAGAGAATCTTGGTGGATCTTCTCGAGGAGGATTTTCGCTTTTGCTATATCATCCGTCTTGAAGAGAAAAATCACTTCTTCATCATCTTCCGAATTTTCCCAGATATGCTCGAGATGAAGTCATTCGAGATCACGTTTTTTGGTATGCTCATGGAGCATATTTTCTACGATATCTTTCTCGAGGCCATGAAGTGTAGCGAGTACGTGTGGCATATTCTAGAGATTAGGATTTTCGGGTCTTTGCTTTCTTTTCCCCTTTCCAGATAGAGATTGAGATGAAGAATATTGCTATGATTATCACTGTACACATGGCACAGAGTGGACAGAAAATTCCTACAACAAATTCTTGATAGATGACATATCCATTGAAACACATACCACCGAAGGCAAGTACAGTGAGCGCTTTTGCTGGACATGGTTTTTTCGTAAACCATCCGACAAGAGCAAGGAGGAAGAGAATAGGATAGACGACGAGTGCGATCATCGGGAATGCGACCTTGAAGTCACCGACAGAGAATATGATCGCGCGAGGATTCTGGAGAATACCACTACATGAGAGTGTGCTACTGATATCACAGGGAAGTGATTGGAGTGCAGAAGAGTTGGCTCCGTCCCAGAACTGATATGCATGGAATGAGAGGTATGCCGCGTTGAATATACCGATAGCAGCGAGGACCGCGATGATGAGATACTTTTTCATAGAAAGAAAAGATAAAAAATAAAAAAAAGAAATAAACAAACTCTAGAAAAATAAAACTCCCACGAATCGTGAGAGTTTCTGAAATATTCAAAAAAAGCCTTACGATATCGTCGGGAGAAAAGAAGATGTGCTCGTTCCAAGTCATGTGACCATAGAATGGTTGGTTAGCATCCATTCTAGTATATATAAAAGTCATAGAAGTCAAAAAAATCTGCCTAGCGAGAGGCAGATTTTTTATTTTATAGATT
This sequence comes from uncultured Candidatus Altimarinota bacterium, assembly GCA_963763105.1. GTDB lineage: Bacteria > Patescibacteriota > Gracilibacteria > BD1-5 > UBA2023 > JAGOMW01. The sequence continues at coordinate 9,868 of CAVXMT010000003.1, forward strand.
TCCATTTTCCTTCAATAACCTGAAGTGGGATAAATCATTTGGGAATGCCATTAGAAAAATCTACGATATTATCGGAAATATTTCGTATATTCGCTTTTTTTCAAAAAATATCCTGGAGAACCTCATATCGTAAAATATCCTTATTTATTTTGAGCATACTATCATTAGATTTAATATCAGGACCAGCATGTAGTGGTAGGACTCATCTTTTTGTAACCTCAGCCTTACATTGACTTAGGAGATATGATCGAGCTTCACAAACTCACTTCTCTACAATAAGCGTAGTAAAAAGTTCTCTAAATAATGGTTCATGTTCAGGAGCTACCTTTCCGAGATTTATAGTTTTCCCAGCAACAGAAAATCTCAATCCGTTCTTATCATTTTCCATGATAAGTTGTCATTGCAGGAAATCTCGAGCATTATTTTTATCTTCTCATTCTCATATATTTCTGAGATTATCTCTTGCCTCTTGAGTGTAAAGATGAGTTGGTGCAGAGGTTACCATATATAGAATTATTTAAGCTGCAATAAGTTGAACAGGGAAAATAGTCGCATGTTGCTGTCCTTCTCGACGAATTTCGAGATGTCCATTGGGATGAAGAATGAGTGTACATCCGACAAGGCTTCCGAAGAAATTGTGATGGAAAGGAATGAATTCCAAGATGCATGCACAAATATCTGCCATTGAGTGCTCTGCTGTGACAAAAATTTCACGGGCTTCCATAAGTACATCATTCGCAGCTTCCAAGACAGGAGTATGCCAGATTGCCTGATGGGGCTTATCTTGATGTATTGCCTCTGGAGAAGTGCTCGATGCTTCGTAGGAAAACATATAGAAAAATTAAATTTACCCAATCATTGTGTCACAATTTTTCTTTTGATGCAAATATTTGAGCATTTTTCTTTGCATTTTCTTCACATTTTCCTACACTTATTTTTGTTTACTCTTTTCTATGAGTTCGCCTGGCACCGAATGAGGAGGGAGAAATAAAATAAAGTTGCTTCGCTGAGCGGAGAACTTGGGTGGAACCGTCCGAAATAATGAACAATTGATAATGAACAATTGATAATTAGAAGGACCCCAAGAAAGTTTAATCTTTTTTGTGGGTCTTTTTTTATTTTTCTTCTTATGGAAAAAACTCTCGGACAGCTCGCAGAAGAAATCGAACTTCTCAAGGCTCGAAATATTCGTGTCGAACATGAGAAAGCATGGGAAACTTCGTGGCAGAGAAAAGTCGGTATTATCGTGACAACGTATGCAGTAATGATAATTGTCTTCTTCTCGCTAGGAAATAATTCTCCATTTATGAACGCAATCATTCCAACTCTTGGATATACACTCTCGACATTGTCAATGGGATGGATAAAAAAATGGTTCCTGAAACAAAAATAATTCTAATTCTTAATAATTCTTCTTATGTCTCTCGAAATGTCTACACTCGTCACCTTTGCAAAAACAAAGGGTTTTGTCTATCAGGGTTCTGAGATTTACTGAGGTCTCGCAAACTCTTGGGATTATGGACCTCTCGGTACACTTCTCAAGGAAAATATCAAGAATCTCTGGATCAAGAACTTCGTTCAGAAGCGAAAAGATATGGTCCTCCTCGATGCTGCGATCATGATGAATCCAAATGTCTGGGTCGCATCTGGTCATGTCGGATTATTCTCTGATCCACTTATGGAATGCAAGGATTGTCATACTCGTCATCGAGCAGATAAACTTATCGAAGAAGCGCTCGAGAAAGATGCAAAATTCCCTGTTCCAGCAAACTGGGCTGGAGATAAGACAGCACTCGAAGACTTGAATGAATATATCGCAGGATGACCTATTGCTTGTCCAAACTGTGGAAAGAAAAATTGGGGAGATGTGAAGAGATTCAATCTTATGTTGTCGACAAGTCAAGGAACTACGGAAGATGCGACCGCGCTCGTCTATCTCCGCCCTGAGACAGCTCAATGAATATTCGTGAACTTCCCAAATATTGCTCGCTCATCTCGAAAAAAGATTCCATTCGGTGTTGCCCAATGTGGTAAGGCATTCCGTAATGAGATCACTCCAAAAAACTTCATTTTCCGTACTCGTGAATTCGAACAGATTGAGATCGAATATTTCTGCAAACCAGGAACTGATGCAGAGAATTTCGAAGCTTGGCTCGGAGATGAAAACAAGTTTTTTATCGAGACTCTTGGATTCAAGAAAGACAACGTTCGATTTGTCGAAATTCCAAAGGAAGGACTTCCTCATTATTCCAAGCGCGCTGGAGATTTCGAATATCTCTTTCCATTTGGTTGGGGAGAGATCAGTACACTTGCGAATCGTACTGACTACGATCTCCGCGCTCACATGGAACACTCAAAACAGGACCTTTCCTATTTTGATCCATTTGATAACTCGAAATATATTCCCTACGTCATTGAGCCATCCATCGGACTCTCTCGTCTTACGCTCGCTGCTATGTGTGATGCGTATGATGAGGTACCAGGAGAAGAGGGAACATCGAAAGTTGTGATGAGATTCGCACCACAGGTTGCCCCGATCAAAGTATGAGTATTTCCTCTTGTGAAGAAATTTAATGAGCAGGCAAGTGAGCTTTTTGCACTTCTTTCCCAAGAATTTATATGTGAATATGATGAAGCTGGAACAATCGGAAAAAGATATCAACGAGCGGATGAAATCGGTATTCCTTATAGTATTTGTGTCGAGCCTGAGAACTATGATCAATGACAAGTGACCGTCCGAGATCGCGATACTGGCGAGCAGGAGATCGTGAAGATTGCAAATCTTGTTGAATTTTTTAGAAATAAAGGTTGCTAGAATAATATATTGTTTCTTTTAGTTTTTTAATTAATTTCCATGCTTCATTCTCTCATTACAACTCTCTTTTCATTTTTCTCGACTATCGACTATAGTGCGATATTTATCCTCATGACGCTTGAGTCATCGATATTTCCAGTACCATCGGAACTGGTGATGATACCCGCCTGAGTATCAGCAATGGGTGGAAATATTGATCCATTTCTTGCGGTTCTCATATGAGGAATTGGATCAGTCTTAGGAGCATTTCTGAACTACTGGATTCTCGGGCGATGGCTCGGGAAACCATTTCTTGAAAAGTATGGAAAATATATCCTTATCACGCATACAAAGTATAAACGAGCTGAAAACCTTTTTCTCCAGAATGATAAAGTATATACCTTTGTTGGGAGATTGATTCCTGTTGTACGGCACTTAATTTCTATTCCTGCTGGTATTTTTCGTATGCCAATGACTCCATTTCTTTCGATCACTTTTCTCGGTGCGACGCTCTGGTGTGCTATTCTCGTCGCGCTTGGATATTTCCTCGGAGATACTATGACACGATTTATCAGTCAATACAGCAATGAAGTTGGGTATGTTTCTGTAGTATTGATTGGCATATACGTTTGGTACAAGATTTTTAGAAAATAAAACTATGAAAACGCTTATCTTTATTCATGGGGGAGAATCATTTGAAAAAGATGAAGATTATAGAAAATTCCTCACCGATACATATATAGATTGGCAATCAGAACCTTGGACGCCAGAACTTAAATCTTCTTGGACACAAGAAATAGCAAAGAAATGGTACAATGAAGGAAATCAGGTTTTTATGCCAGTCTTTCCAAATAAGCAGAGTGCACGATATGAAGAGTGGAAGATAGTATTTGAGTGAATCTTAGAAAGAATAGAATCACAGAGTGAAATTACTCTTGTATGATGATCTCTTTGAGGCAATTTTCTGCTCAAGTATTTCTCTGAAATTTCTGTCATCGCGAAGAATGAAGCGATCCAGGTTTCAGAGAAAATAGAACATAGATTGCTTCGTACCTCGCAATGACAGAAAAATATTCAGGCTATTCACCTCGTAGCAGCATGCCAGGAATGCGGAAATTTCACATTACCAACCAATTACGAATTTTTGCAGAAGCTTGGAGATCGAGTCCATATCTGGCATGCGGAAGATGATACTGTGGTTCCGTTTTCTATTGGGCAAGAGCTCTCAAGAATTCTTCCTCTAGCGCAGATGCATTTTTTCACTCCAGAAAAATGATATGGACATTTCTATGGCATTGAGAAATTTGAAGAACTTGAATCCATACTCATGAAAAATCCCCGATAAGATCGGGGATTTTTTCTAGAATTTTGTTGGTGTTTTCTTAGCCTGAGGAGGAATAGATTCTACTGGTATTGTCTCTGATGGGAGAAGACCCTTCACACTTTCCATAAGAGCATCTTTATTTTTCTCGAGCAATGTCTTCATCTGATCCATTACAATCGGCTGGATAACCTCAGTCAGCTTTCCAATAATGAGTGCTGAATTGGTGACTGCAAGATATATGAGTCCGAGATAGATCGTCCACTTTGAGAACTTATACCATATAGCTCGTACACGACGAATTTCTTGGTCTTTCAGAGTATTGTATATGAATGAGAGCTTCTGCTCATTATTGGGTTCTTGGAGTGCCATATTGGAGAAGTAATTGCTAAGATACTATTATTTTCCAGTCCCTTGATCCACGGGAGCCGGAGTAGGAGCAGATGATTCTACATAGACGAGAAGTCCTGTGCCGACAATAGAAACGACAAGGGCAAGGACAGTGAGTGTGATAATTATTTTTCGCATAAGAAGATAAAGAAAGATTTTATTGTAAATGAAGGATATAGAGCTATATCGGATTTCCTAAATCATCTATCTTCATTTCTTTTTGAGGAATACTATTGAATTCATTTGAAAAATCTTTTAGGGGTTTTATATCTTTTGGTATTTCTATTGTACCATTCCATGGGGTACGCTTTACCTTGAGATCAATCTCTCCATGAGTTTTGTTTGTTGGGTCTTCAGGATTTGCAATATCGAGAGCGAGAAAGAATCTTTCCTTTGTCAATACAAGTGCTGTATCTGCGCGGAATGCCTCTGTATCTCCAGATTTGAGTACCATTGGTCCTTTGAGAACCTTATCAGCTCCAGGTGTGAGGTCGAGTGTGAGATTGGTTCCCATGCCTGCTCCAGTAATATGGAATTCACCAAGACCGTCTGCTGTTGCTTTTCATTTCCATGTTATATTTCCGACTCCACCATTAAGTTTTCATTCGAATGATCCATCAGCGTTGCTTGTGTGATTCATTGTGATCGTGAGTTCTGTCGTCGTGAGAGTCATATCGAGAGACTTCATGCGGTCTCATTCTCTCTTGAGAGTGGATACAATACGAGCAAGTTCTTTTCCGCCTTCTGTAGCGATGATTGAGAGATTTGTCGAATTATCTGCATCTTTTCCTACTTTGACTACGAGACTTCCATCTTTATTTCCAGAGCTGAGAGAGAATCCGTTTTTCATCTCAGAGAGGGCAACATTCACAGATGCTCCACTTCCAGTAGTATCTGTGAGTACACCATCGAATTGTGCTTCATGGGCATCATCACCATTAAGTGCGAGAGTTCCCTTGAGATTCATAGTATTAAGATTCTCAGTGAGATTTTTGAGAGATTCTGGAGTGAGCGCTTTTCCCGTTGCTTTTTTTGAGAAGTCTTGCGCGATTGCGATAATATTCTCTTTTGCAAGCTCGACTTCATATTGGTGCAGAGCTCCGCTCATACCGAGATCCTTTGTCTCTTTCCAGATAGGATATGTCGTAAGATACTTCTCTATATCATCGAGTGTGAGTTCTGTGAGAGCTTGTGAGAGCTTGTAAGAGAGCACATCATCTTCGCTTGATCATGAGAGTGAGTCAAGGATATCTGCCTTGGTCATTGCGAGCCAAGTGTTGTTATATTTTGTGAGGATTTTTGCCATTCCATCATCGATCATTTCTTTGGATTCGATATTTGCAAAGCGAAAGAATACATCTCCAGCTTTTGCAATAATCTCCAATCTCATCAGCGGCTACTCCTACCTGAACCTCCAAGAATATCATAATTTGCGAGTACATTCTTGAATATTGTTTTTGCTTCACTTTTTCCACCTACCTGAGCACTATAGTCAGTCGAGAGGACTCCACTAAAAAAGCTTGGCATCGATGCTGCTATTTTGAGAGAACCATCGATCGCATACGAATCTAAATATCCGAAACCTTTTACCATATCCTTGAGAGTCGTGATTTGGGCTGTCACATGAGCCTTATACATGCCCGTAAAATCAGCTGGAGTTGACTTGCCCAAAGTACAACTTGCAACAAGAGGAAGAATGAACAACAGAGAAAGAGATTTGGGAGACATAGAGAAGAGTTAAAAAATAATTAAGATACATTGGAAGTATAAAAAAAAAATGAGCGAATGCAAATATAATTCTTTGTCGAGTAAAATGGCTTTCTTTGTCACTTTTTTTCGTTATACTCGTCTAGAGTTTTGAGAAATTCTCACTATTTACTCTTTTCTATTTTTTTATGAATAACACTCTTTCTGCATTTGTGATCGGTATCGCGATCGTTCTCGCTGCTTGGCTCATCGGAGGGAATATCAATCATACTGCAGTCATAAATAGCTGAAATCAAAATAGTCTTATAGTAAATGGAGATGGAAAAGTCTTTGCTCAGCCTGATACTTTTCTCCTCACAGTTGCTGCACAAGAGAAATCAAAAACCACAAAAGAAGGATTCGCTCGAGTATGAGAAAAAATAGCTACACTCCAGAAACTCATGAAACAAAATGGAGTTGCAGAAAAAGATATTCAAAGTGTCAATATCAGTATCAATCCAAACTATAACTATGATAATGGGAAGTCGACGATCGATGGATTTATAGCGACACATGGACTCGCTGTGAAGATTCGTAATCTTGACTCGATCGATGCAATCCTTGCTGGAGTGAGTGAAATTGCTGGTGTTCAGATTCAGAGCACTTCATATGATATTGATGATAAGACGTCACTCTATCGCGAGGCTCGAGATCTTGCTATTGCGAAGGCAAAACAAAAAGCGGAAGATATGGCGAAAGCTTCAGGTATTTCACTCGGAAAGGTCATCTCTATAAGTGAAAGTCAAGGATATACCCCAATGTATGCCAATCAGTACTCACGATCAGAAGTGGCGACAGCTGATAGCGCAGGAGGTGGTGCAGTATCTGTCGGACAACTCGAAATTTCTACGAATGTATCGATAAGCTATGAGATTCGGTAGTCTTTCCTGTTTCTTATTCAAAAATCAACTTCGAGAAAATTCTTGGGGTTGATTTTTTCTTGTGTTTCATTAGACTCGTTCCCACTTATTCTTATTATCTTTCATATTTCTATGGCAAATATCGATCACGCACCGAGCAAATATATGCTCAATCTTCTCCATGTTCTTCCAGCTTTTGCTGATGAAGAAAAACTCCGTATCAATGTTCTCGTAGAGAATAATACCTTCAGTGTCAATAAATATGAGCTCATTACTGAGACTGGTACACTGAAGCTTGATCGTGTCGGATATTCGACACTTGTATATCCATTTGCCTATGGAGCCATCCCATGTACTTGGGATGAAGACAATGATCCTCTTGATATAGAAATTGTTGGCGTGACAGAGTCACTCATTCCCGGATCTCTTGCTGAGGTACGAATCATAGGAATTATGAAGTTCGACGATGGTGGGGAAGTCGATGATAAAGTGATCGGTGTCCTCGCTGACGACAAACGAATGGATCATATTACTCACTATGATCAGCTTGGTCCACACTGGCTCAAAGAGACGCAGTATTTTTGGGAACATTATAAGGATCTCAAGAAACCAGGAACATGTCGAGTCAATGGGTTTTTCGATGCGACTGAGGCTGTGAAGACTATCAAGGAATGTGAAGCGAGATATGTGAAAGAGTATCTTCCAAAATTTCAATAAAGATACCGAGGGATTCTAATGTTTCTTCTCGAGATAGTCCTCGAGAATAAGTCGTGCAGATTCCGCATCGATATCTTCTACAGAGCTGATCGTTGCTTCACTTGTTGTGAGGCGTTCATCATGGGTGGTAATTTCTAGAAGAGGGAAGTGGGATTGCAGTTTCTTCTGGAAGGCAAGAACTCTCTGGCCATGTTTTGACATTGTTCCATCGATATTATACGGCATGCCGAGAATGATTGATTTTGGATTTTTGTTTTTTATGAGTTTTTCTAGCTCGATTATGAGGATCTTTGTTTGAGTTGTTCCTATAGCAAAAGAAAACCCTTCTACAGAGTAAGCGAGTCCAGATTTATGAGTACCGTAGTCTACGGCAATATAATTTGACATATTAGCTTTCTATACTTACTTCCACAATAATTTTCGCGAGAGTATCTTTGGTAATATGAAGATAGACGAGATGTATTCAGGTGGTTTTGATATGAGCTTTATTTGGAAGCTTGATATCTTGTTTTTCGAAAGCAATACCGAATTTTTCATTGACTTTAGAGCCGATCGCATGTTCATCGAGACCACCGAAGATTTTTCCATTTTTCCCCTTGAGAGTGAATGATATATTCTGTCCATCGAGCTGTTTCTGTATCTCAAAAGCCTTCACAAGACGCATATGAGCTTGGTCTTGAGCTCGTTTTTTATCTGATTCAATTTTTTTCATTCGATCGTCCGTGATTTCTCGTGCCAGTCATTTTGGTATGAGAAAATTTCGAGCCTGTGAAGATGAGACTTCGATGATCGCTCCTTTGCGACCAATATTTGCAATAGTCTCGAGGAGCTCTATAGTGATCTTATTTGTAGACATAAGCGTATTCTAGAGAAAAATGAAAAAATCTCAAAAAGAAACTTTTCACTTTTCATTGATCGAACGTTATTTATATTGCTTTTATATGAAAATATGGTATTATATACTTATTATAAAAATAAATATATATATGTATGTTACAATATATTTCCTATAAATCTTCTCCAGGAGTAATTAATTCTCCAAAAACGAGATCAGAAAAAGTATGTTCTAATTTTTCAGAAAGAGTAGAAAATATACGTAGAGATATTTCAAATAGACTTATTCGTTATTGTGTTTCTCAGAAAAATCCAAATAGACTTGCGCCTTTGAGTGTTCCTAAAAAAGGTCCAAATAGACTTCTTCATTAGGAATAAATGAATCTATCGTAATATTCTTCGTTCCGGGCTCTCAGGGGTGTGTTGTAGTGGAATATGTTCTCCCATAGAAAAAGTATTTCCTCATTTTCATTTCGAGAGATAGACACCTTTATCTGCTCGTTTCATAAGATCAGGCATACCTTCATCATGTCAGGCAGTCGCAATTCCGATGGAAATAGTAACAGGAGGAAGATCTTTTCCCTTATCATCTGAGCGTACAAAAACACTGATCTTATCTTTTATATTTTGAGCGAACGCAATTACTTGTTCTTCAGTACAGCAATGAAGAATACATGCAAACTCATCTCCACCAAGTCTAAATATGCCTATTTTTTCGTGGAATCATGGAACATGATATGTAAAATCATCTCAATCGAGTCAAAAATGTGACATACTCTCTTCACAGAGGGTATCTGCAATCTGGCGTAAGACATAGTCTCACGTATGATGCCCATGAGTATCATTGATATCTTTGAATTTATCAATATCAATTATGAGAATACTTGAAGGAAGTTGGGGACCGAATTTCCTCTTTTCTGCAATACATTTATCGAGCATAGATTCGAAAGCACGACGATTGGCTATTTGAGTGAGAGGTGTCCGAGTAGAGAAGATTATTGATCTTATCGACATTCTCTTGTCTTATAATTTGGGCATAGCTCCTAAGAAATATAGATTCAAATCTTGAAATGATAGAACGTACCGTATTCTCTATAAATCTCTCAAGGATAGGATTAATTTCCTCATCTTTTGGATAATAGAGAGTTACGAGTTTTGATCTTCAGAGTATTCCCATAGTCATCTGAGCATAGGCATCAGGGTCGCTCGGCCGAGAATCCCCTATTGTGTGGATAGTCGTCTGAAATAGATTAATGAGTCAGTCTTTTCCAGGATCTCCTGTCATTTCGAGCTGACTGATATATGGATTGGAGACAACTATAAGTTCTTCTCAGAGAATCTTTTTTAGTGATCAGACAAGCATCTGTATAATATTTCAGATTTTCTCTTCATTAAAGATAGTCGGTGATGCTTCTATTTTTGGCCAAAGAGACTCCATTCTTTCATGGAATGATAAAAGCCTATCGGGTATTGATGATTGTGATGTCTTTTCAGCAGGGACTTTTCTTGTGGAGGATTCTCTTTGACGAGATATTGCAGCTCAAGATACTACAGGAGATAGCATAGGAAATATATGGAGAATTCTTTGTATACAGGAATTATACAAAAATAGAGTATCGAGTCAAACCTTTTTGACATAAAATGAGTATTATTTTCCCGATAGATAAAAACTTTGACTTTCGTTATTTTTCACTATAATCCGCCAGTCTTTTATATTTTCTGATATTTGAGATAGCAAATCCGTCATTTCGTATTGGGGTATCGCCAAGCGGTAAGGCAGCGGACTTTGACTCCGCCATTCCTAGGTTCGAATCCTAGTACCCCAGCCACTCTTTTCTGTCAAGAGATTTTGCTCGACAGAATCACCATCCTTGATATACTATTCGAGCTCAAGATGAGAAAATACAATCTATTTTTTCTTCTTGGATGCGAATCCAACTCTTTATCTCGCTTTGTTATGAGGACATTCTTAGGCTCTGAATCCCTTTGTGGATATAGATAAACCTTCAGAAACAAGTATTCACTCAGGTGAATCCCTTATATGAGCATAACTTTCTTATTATGATTGCTGTTATAGAAATTGGTGGAAAACAATATACTGTAGAGAAAGATCAGATGATCGAAGTCGATCATCAGAATCTTGAAGTTGGGACATCTTTCGATGTCGGAGCACTTTTGCTTGCTGATACCGAAGGGAAGAAGGTAGATGTCGGGACTCCGACAGTCGCTGGATCAAAAGTGACACTTTCAGTTATCGAACACTTCAAGGGAGAAAAGGTTCGCGTATTCAAGATAATTCCAAAAAAACGTCATACTCGAACGAATGGTTTCCGTGCAATGAGAACAACACTTAAGGTTGTTTCCGTCGGATAGTATTCTACCTATAAGCAGGTAAGAATTTTTATTCCTAAAAGCTTACATGAATCAACACCTCAATATTCGTGCTCGTCTCAAGCGAGCATTGCGGAATGATCAAAAGATCTATTCTGCATGGGAGACGTTTCGAAAGTTTAGATGGTTTACACTTGCAATTGTCATACTCCTTCCGATATATCCTTCACTTTCAGTTCTTGGATCTGATTATCAGGCTATGGCGGGGGATTATGATGAGTCGACGATTATCACAGCATACAATGGTGATCCCAATACAGATGGATGATATGTAAATAAAAATGGCTTTGTCAGTACTGATTTTGATGTATCAAGACCGATAGCATTATCAACAAATACAGGTGAACAACTTGTGGCAAAAACAAAATTTGGAAATACCGCACAATCATATGTCGTGCAGAGTGGAGATACTCTCTCAAAGATTGCGGCTCGGTATGGTATCACGACCGATACTATTCTTTGGGCAAACGATCTTTCTCCTGGAGATGCTCTGAAATTGGGAACAATTCTCAAGATTCCTCCTGTCTCTGGTGTGATCCATACAGTAGTTTCCGGAGATACTATATCAGAGATTGCAGCTCATTATTGAGTTGATGCTGATGATATTGTACGAGTGAATAACCTCGGAGATGCTGCATCTATAAGAAAAGGTATGGATCTTATCATTCCTGGCGCTGCAAAAAAGATCCAAAAATCCTCTAATACAGAAGAAGTTGCAAAATCAAATGCAAAAAAATCTCCTGAGAATAATGGAATAAGACCAACTCCTATTCAAGAAGTTCTCGATAAGGGCTCTGGTCTCAAATCGAGATATCTCGTCAAATATACCGGTCTTTCTCGAGGATTTGCATGGGGGAATTGTACCTGGTATGTCGCACAAAATAAATCTATCACTTGGCGAGGAAATGCAAATCGCTGGATGTCGAATGCAAAAGCTGCTTGAGTAAAAACAGGGCAAACACCAGTTCCTGGAGCTATCATCCAATTCTCTGGGCGCTGATATAATCGGTATTATGGGCATGTCGGAATTGTCGTCGATGTCACTGATGATTACGTTATTCTCAAGGATATGAATTATCGATCAATCAATGAAGTCACAATACGAAAGGTTCCAAAAGATGACTCGACTATTGATGGATATATCTATGTAGACTAATAATAAAAATTGCCTCACAAATATGAGGCGATTTTTATTATTATTTGATTTTCCTATTATATCAATATAATAGTTCTGTCGAATTGTATCCTTTTTGTGCTCATCGAAGTCAAAGAGTGGTCGCGGCAGTTTATTTTCTACTCTTTTTTTTGTATGAGTACAAAACGTTTATTCGTGGGCAATGTCCCATTCCGTATCGAAGCTGAAGAGTTTCGTGCTATGTTCGAGGAAGTTGCTCCAGTAGCAGACTTTTTCTGGCCTAACGACCGTGAAACTGGTCGCAAAAAAGGTTTCCTCTTCGTTGACGTTGAGGAATCTGATATTGAGGCAGTTATCTCTGCTATGAATGGTAAGGATGTCATGGGTCGCCAGCTCGTTGTAAACGAAGCTCGTCCTCGTGAAGAACGGTAATCTCGTTTTTAGAAAATTCCCCTTGAGAAATCAGGGGAATTTTTTTATTTTCTTTTATAATATTATCTATATAATTCAATGTAATTATTAGTATTTGTGTATGAATCATATTGGTTTTATTATGGATGGGAATCGGCGTTGGGCGAAAAAACTAGGGAATATTATTCGGGTAGGACATGAGAATGGATCAAAAACCTTTGAAAGAGTAATAGATTGGTGTTATGATGAAGAAATTCCTTTTGTGAGTTTTTGGGCGCTCTCGAAAGAAAATATTCTCGAACGAGATAAAGATGAGCTTACATGAATCTATGGAATTCTTCGAGAATCTCTTCCAAGACTTATTGCTCATGCGATAAAAAAGAATATTTCTATACAATTCGTGGGTGATATATGGCTTCTCCCAGTGGATATTCGCGTAAGCCTTATGGAAGCACAAGAAAAAACAGCACGGAACACAAAAATGACAATTATTCTCGCGCTTGCGTATAGTGGACAAGATGAGATTATTCGAGGAATAAGGCGATATATAAGTGAAGGAAATGATATTTCAAAGCTTGATGAGAAAAAATTTCTCGAATATATTGATTCATGAATATTTCCTCCGCCAGATCTTATCGTACGTACGGGCTGAGCAATACGACATTCCGGATATTTTCTCTACCAGTCTGCATATTCAGAATATTTCTTTACAGAGAAACTTTGGCCAGATTTTTCTCGTACTGATTTTCTTGCTTGTCTTGATTTTTTTCACTCTGTAAAAAGGAATTTCTGAAAATAAGAGTTTTTTTGCTTTTTATTGTGATTTATGTTAGAGTGGAATTAAGATTTTTTCTCTATGATTCAAGAATGGTATCAGACATATCAAGATAAAGTAAATACCGCTCTCAAGGAATACTTTGATAAGCGCTATATGACCATTGCGTCAGAGCGTGAAAATGAATTCCAAGAAGCTCTGAGGTACGCCGTGGAATGAGAATGAAAAAGGATGCGTCCTATTCTCGCTATGATCATGTATGAAGAGGTAATGGGGCTTCCAGGAGATTCAATAATTTCTTATCTTATTGGAATAGAGCTTATTCATGCGTATTCTCTTGTGCATGATGATCTTCCTGCAATGGATAATGATGAATTCCGAAGAGGAAAACTCACAGTATGGAAGAAATATGGTGAAGCTACGGGCGTTCTCGTATGAGATGCTCTCTTGGCAATGGGAATAGAATGTCTTGCTCAAGCAAAAGAAGCTCAAGTAATCCTAGAAATCACCCATGCGGTGGGAGATATGGGAATGGTCAGATGACAAATACGCGATGTCCTTGCTGATCATATGAAGATGGATCAGAAAGATCTTATTCGACTTCATGATGAGAAAACAGGGAAACTTATCGGCACATCACTTCTTACTGGAGCTCTTCTCGGATGAGCACAGGATACACAGCTTCTCGATCGTTTTAGGTGGTTTTGAGTACTTCTTGGTCGTGCATTCCAAGTACGAGATGATATTCTTGACTTTGAATGAGACGAAGCAACCGTCGGTAAGACGGTCGGAAAAGATGTAGCAAAAGGAAAGGGAATTGTCGCATTCATGGGTATTACCAAAGCAAAAAATCTTCTTGCAGAATTAGAATTTACGCTCCTTGAGATTGCTGGAGGTTTCCAAACTTCAAAATTCTCAGATATTGTCGAGTATATTGTCAGACGAGATAAATAAAAGATATTTATAGATTCCCCTCATTTCTATATCTAAAAGAGAGAGGATTTATTCGGATATTTGCATTGTTCATATTCTGTGATTGGAATGCAAGCCATGTATTCTCTATGACCATTGCTACTGTCATAGGACCAACACCACCAGGAACAGTACTAATAAATTCTGCTACTGGAGAAACATCATCAAAGATGACATCACCACAAGCTTTTCCACCTATAAATGTGCATCAGACATCTATAATAATGACTCATGGTTTCACATATTCACGAGTGATAAGTCCTGGTTTTCCTGCAGCAACGATAAGGATATCTGCTTCTTTGGTTATTTCTTTGAGATCTTTTGTCTTGGAATTACAGATTGTCACTGTTGCTCATGAATTAATAGCAATGAGACTCATTGGCTTTCCGACAATATTTGATCGACCAATAATGACCACATGTTTTCCTTCTAATTTTATTTTATAAGCATCCAAGAGTTTTTTAATTCCCTTTGGAGTACAGGACACAAGTCAATCTATATCTCAGAGGAAGAGGTTTCCAATATTGGTTCGCGTGAAGCCATCGACATCTTTTCTTGGATCAATCACTTCCACAATATCTCTATATACGATATGTGATGGAAGAGGTGCTTGGACAAGAATCCCATGAATATTTGGATTTTCATTCATCTCACGAATTTTTGTGATAAGGTCATTCTCACTTATTTCTTGAGGAAGTTCTGTGAGAGAAAATATCATTCCGACACTTTCGCACGCTCTTTGTTTCATGCGGATATATTGTCTGCTTGCTGGATTTTCTCCGACAAGTATCACAGAAAGATGAGGCTTCACGGCAGAAGTATCTACTTTTTTTCTGATAAATTCGTGAATTGATGAGGCAGTGGCACGTCAGTCAAGAAGCATAGTATTTTGATTAAAGTCCTTTTCTTAGATATTCTTCACCCTTCTGTGTTATCTGTCTTCCTCTCGGAGTGCGCTCGATAAATCCAATCTGAAGGAGATATGGTTCCACGACATCTTCAATCGTCGCGACTTCCTCTCAGATGACAGAGGCGAGAGTCGCGAGTCAGACGGGTCGACCATGGAATGATTCGAGGAGATGATGGAGGAGCTTCCTATCGAGGATATCGAGCCCATAGGTATCTACTCAGAAAGCTTCGAATATTTGCTCACATTCTTCTTTTTTCTCGATCGATTTTCCTATCGTCGCATAATCGCGAAGTATCTTCACATACCTATTTGCAATACGGGGCGTCCCTCGTGAACGTTCTGCAATGGAGAAAACCGCTTCTTTTGAGATTAATTTATAGCCAAGAATCTCGAATGATCGTGCGACAATTTTTGCGAGATCCTCACTCGTATAAAAATCCAGCTTGAGCACATTCCCAAAACGATCACGGAGAGGACTCGAAAGATTCGAAAGGCGTGTCGTCGCACCGACAAGAGTAAATCGTGGGATGTCCATCTTTACACTTGTCGAACCAGTTCCTGATCCGATCATGATATCGATCGAATAATCTTCCATTGCAGAGTAGAGAATCTCTTCGATCTGTGGACGAAGTCTATGAATCTCATCTATGAAGAGGATTTCACCTTCAGTCAGGCTCGTGAGAAGAGAAATAATATCTGCTTGTTTTTCGATGGCAGGACCACTTGTATGCTTGATAGGAGCTACCATCTCATGAGCTATGATTGTCGAGATTGTTGTCTTTCCAAGTCAGGGAGGGCCATAAAATAGGATATGTTCGAGGGGTACTTTTCTGATCTTCGCTGATTCTATAGAAACCTTGAGATGCTCCTTCATTTGTCGTTGCCCGACATATTCATCGAGGTGACGAGGACGCAGAGATATCTCGGAAATGATATCTTCTTCCACTACTTCAGGCTTCACAATACGTATAATATCGGGTTTTGATGACTTTAATAGACATGGTGAGAGTATACGAAAAAATGAAATGGAGGCAAAAGGAAAATACGGGTAAAAATTTAATAAAGTCAAATTATTATTTGACGAGATTATATTACTAAGTATAGTACAAATATTGTAATATATATTGATGAATGAAATAAAACATTACTCATATCATGCTTTATGAAATGGGGTCGATGATTTTCATAAATACCTTTTTTGGATGGAGAAATGTAAGAATATTTCCGATTCAGAATGGGAAATGATTTTTCGTGCTGCACAACTTGCTGAAGGATTTCATTTAGGAGAAATCAGAAAGATTTCTCAAATGCCATATATCACTCATCCAATAGAAGTTGTATTGGAATATATAAGCCAAGAGAGATATCCAAATTGGAAAAAGCATAATAGTACTTCTTCTTCATGATACGCTTGAGTCTCATCCGGAACGTTGGCAAGAAGTATTTGATATAGTTCCACTAGATATATTTTTTCGTATATTGAAACTCTCTCGATTATCTTCAAGATACTCGTGAGGAGATAAAAGAATCTTTGTTTGATAATTTAAGTTGCTCCAGAAGAATAGAGACGTCAACTTATTAATACATATTGGATATGTTGACATATAATTCAGAGAGGAAGAAGGATGTTCTCGACGAAATGAATCCTATGTGAAATGAGCATTTGAGAAGCTTTTTGATTCATATAGATGACATCTTGGATACGTAAATTGTCTTGATATGAAGCAATGAGAAGAAAGAAAGAGAAATTGACGGACTCTGGCATTATATTTTTTTCGATGAGATAGATGCTTGACATAAGTTCCGTGATACTATACATAATCTTAGTGATGTCGATGAAATGTTACCAGATGAGAAAGAACGTTATATTCTTCGTCGTATACCGAAGCTCCAAGCATTGACCTTCATTCTTCAACAATCAATATGTGAGATAAGATAGCTCAGTTGAAATCGAAGATGGAAAAATATCTGATGAAGATTTGATCAATTGGGTAATTTTGTGATACACGATCAGTCTCATCAGATTATTATTGATAAAGTCTCATCTCAAGTTACTTGAATATAATCTTCTCTCGTTTCATACTCTGGAATTGAGCAAAGCTCATATTTGCACTCAAAAGAATCTCTTCACTACACATACGAAGTTCCGCATTCACTAAAGGCTTTCCAGTGGTAATAATTATATTCTTCTCAGTGAGTCTTACGCTTGTGATATATTCAAATAATTTTTCTTGCCCGACTTCGGTAAGGGTTTTTTTAATCGCATTCCATGCGAGGGCAAGCCACATATCTCTATCTCGATTGTAATAGCTAGGATTTCGCTCATGTTGTGAGAGATTCATCTTTTGCATATTATTTTTTTAGTCGTAGTTTTATGATTTCGCGCCCTACATTTTGACTTGGACGACGATAGAGAAGACTTCATTTCTTGGTGAGGATATTCATGTCATAGGGAAGTAGAGGTATGATCTCAAATCCCGCGTCTTCGATGACATCATATATCTCTGTGAAGTAGGAATATGTACCACGAATATCCCAAAAAGGGAAAGTCATCACAATATTTCCCTGAAATCCTATATTTCGGAGTCCATGGAAAAATGAATCATAAATACGCGTAAGCTTGGATCGTTCGATCTTCACACGATCTACTGTAATACTTTCTTTCATCATAATCTCTCCGAGATATCATTCTGAAACAATAACTATATTTTCGAGTTTTTTCCCTTCAAAGTGGCGAAATATTTTCGCAGCATCAAGCTCAAAAATAGTACTATTAAAATCAGAAAAATCCTTTTTCGGTGTTCCGCCTGCGATTCGAATACGTTCTTGCCATACTTTCTCTTCTGCAATAAATGCTTCAAGATTGGCTTCTGTAGCACGTACCATATCGGCAGAAATATCACTTCCAATGAGATGAGTATATCCCATATTTGCGGCCTCAATAAGTGTCGTTCCAAGACCAGAGAAAGGATCATAGATTCAGAGAGAAGTTTCTGACTCCTGTATTTTTCCATTTTTGGTGGCAAGATTTATCATCATTTGTACAAGTTTTGGTGGCATCATCCCAACTGCCATGTCCCGTGACTTTCCTGTATCTCGTCGTGCATACGCATCAATATCTTGGCAGGCAAGAGTGACACCAAGAAAAAGAGGAGCATTCGCTCAGACGATATTTATAAGGCTATATTCTGTCTGACTCTTCCCAAGACGATCATTTTTCCATGATGCAGCATTGATGTTTTTATTCTCAGTATTCCCAAGACGGACAGAGAGACCTTTTTCTGTAAGAGCCTTCTTGATTCGAAGCCCAACATCTGAAGCTCGATATTCGAGTCCATATGCTCAGAGAGCAAAGGTAATCTTGCCTGATTTTTTCTCAGTATTTTCGACTTGAGATATGACATCAGTTGGAAACTTTCTCTCATCAGTTTCACTGATAATTCGCATAACACGAATAGATCCACCTATATTGCGGAATATTGCAATAATGTCATTTTCATCGTTTCCAAGCTCGAATATTGCCACTTCCTCACTATGCATCACGAATGCGCGGTCTCAGAATAGAGAAAAGAGCTCTGCAAGTGAGAGCTTCCATTCACGACCGAGAGTAAAAGCATAGAGGGTTGTAGGATTTGTCATAGGGATAATTATCTTCCCAGATTTCCTATAACGGAAGATCAAGGTAAACTCAAAAGCATTGTATCGAGTTGATGTCTACTAAACATAATTCCTCGTGTATTTATTATTCAATCCAGAACTTTATTGACCCTATCTTGAGTCATCTTCGCAAGCTTTTCTAGAATAATCTCCAGAGCTGTCCCATCCACTTTTCGTAGGTGATTTTCTATATCTGATAGTGATAAGGCATCTATTCATGAACCGCGTGTGAGAACATTGATTATAGATCGCTCTTCGGGGGTAAAAGTATCAGGAGAATGAGTCATATCAATTATGAATAAGTACTAAACAATTTTTTCAAGTCAAATTCTTCCTTTTTCTTTGTCGACTGAATAGACTTTTACTTTCACAATTTCACCCATTTTAGCAACAGTATTTACATTATCGATTCTTTCTTTGACTCCAAATTTAGAGATATGAATCATGCCTTCTTTTCCTTTTGCGATTTCGACTATAGCTCCTACGGTATCAAGAATCTTTACAATTTTTCCTTCATAAATATCACCAACTTCAATATCCTTGAGGATTCCTTTGATAAATTCGAGTGCTGCTTGTCCAGCTTCTTGGGTCTTTGCAGTGACTGTACATTGTCCATCATCTTCGAGATTGACCTCGACACCATATTCTTTCTCAATTCATTGGATAGTCTCACCACCTTTTCCGATCACTTCACGCATTTTCTCTTCTGGAACAAATATTGCAAGAAGGAATGGAGCGTATGGAGAGAGATCAGCACGTGGTTCAGCAAGACATTTTTTCATCTCACCCATGATATATCCACAGGCATCGACGGATTTTGCAAAAACTTGCTCTATGACTCCCATGGAGAGTCCTGCAATCTTACAATCCATCTGAAGCGCTGTTATTCCTTTCGGAGTGCGTGCAACTTTGAAGTCCATATCTCCAAGAAAATCTTCTTGTGCTTGAATATCTGCAAGTATCTCGTATTTTCCAGTCTCATCATCGTAGATCATTCCCATTGCAACTCCAGCTACCATAGCTTTGAGTGGTACTCATGCATCCATAAGTGACATTGTCGATCCACAGACAGAGCCCATAGAACTTGATCAATTACATGTTGTCGTCTCTGATACGACACGGATCATATAGGGAAAATCAGTCTGATCTGGAAGAACTGGTTCGAGTGCCTTCTCGGCAAGACGACCATGTCCGACTTCACGACGACCGACTCCACGAAGTGGCTTCACTTCACCGACAGAGAATGGAGGGAAATTATAGTGATGGATATAGCGTTTTGTATTCTCTTCGAACATATCATCGATGAGCTGGATATCAGATGGGCCACCGAGGGTTGTGATCGAGAGGACTTGAGTGACACCTCGCTCAAAGAGCGCAGAACCATGAGTTCGTGGTAAAATCGGAGCAGTAGCTCGTACAGGACGAACCTCATCAGTGCTACGTCCATCGAGACGAGTGCGAGTCGCGAGAACAGTTTTTCGCATGTCAGTTTTTACCATATCTTTGACACTATCAGCGATATCTCCCATTTTTGGCGTATTGGTTTCTTTGTCATATTCGAGCTTTTCCGCAACTTCTTCGACAAGAGTATGGAGTGCATCATGGAATTCAAGTTTTCCGAGACCATAGAGAGATTTGATCTCATCTTTTGTCACAATATTCTGAACTTTTGTCACAGTATCACTATCAGTCTCTCAGACAGTGAGTGTCGTCTCTGGAAGTACATATGTCTTTCTATATTCGGCTAGGAAATCTTTCTGAGCACTACAAAGTTCCTTGACTATGACATGAGCATATTCAAATGCCTTGACCATGAGCTCATTGGATACTTCATTTCACTGGCTTTCTACCATTGTGATTGCATCAAGTGTACCAGCAACAGTGAGGTCGAGATGTGCTGATTCTATCTGTTCGAAGGTTGGATCAAAGATAAAATTTCCTGCTTCGTCTGAGGCTATACGTACTCATGCAACTGGTCCTTCGAATTCCTTCACTCCTGCAAGCATTACAGAGAGAGATGCACCAGTGATACCATACCAGCCAAAATCAGAAAGTCCTGAAGATGACATAATTGATGAGATAATCTGTGTATCAGTACGTGTTCATTTTGGAAACATTGGGCGGATCGGACGGTCGATCATACGACTATTCAAAATAGAGGCATCACTTGGACGACCTTCCCGCTTCATAAAACGATTGCCACCAATCTTTCCAGTCGCGTAATATTTCTCTTGGAATTCGACAGTAAGAGGGAAAAAGTCTCCGTCTTTTGGGTTTCCGACTCCACACGTGGTGAGGAGAAAATTCCCTACCTCATCAGCAATGACGACAGATCCAGTCGCAAAAAGTGCGAGACGACCAGATTCAAAAGTAATATTTTTATTTCCTATTTTATAGGTTTTTGTGACGAAAACTCGATTGAGAGAGTCTTTGTCTTTGAGTCAGACGATCATAATAAAAGAATGAGAAAATAGAAACAAGGATTATATCACTCGTCTATCCAAAGAAAATAATTTTAGAAACAAAACAATCTTCTTCGGAAGGGCGAGAGGCGATATAATTCGAGGGAATTATAGAGAAGAATTCAGAAAATGCAAAATTACCTTTTCTTTTGCAAATAGAGATGTAGATATATAGTATGGGGTATATTTTCTATTATTTCTTGCATATGGCAATAATCCTTGATTTTACTGAAAAGTCTCGAGAAAAATCTCAAACTAAAAATACAGAAACAGCATGGAGACTAGGAGAACTCCTTGCTGAACCATCCCAAGCAGTGGAGAAAATTCTATCCACAAAACCATCAGAACTCGTCATATTGAATCCAGATGAGCTTGAGCAATATGTTTTTGATGAACTTTTTCAGAGAACAAAAGGCGATAAACAAATCACCCCAGAGTATATTCTCACACTTCAATATATAGCAAAAAATATTTCCAATCTTTATAGAAGTGAGAATTCCCCTTATGTTTATGATGCAATTCAAGACTGAAATTATAAACTTGCTTGAGATAATGCAGTTTTTTGATATATACATTTTGTATGAAAGAGACACAATCCACTCTCACGAGAGGATTATATTCATTTAGCAATTCAATGTTATTATAGATGGTATGATCGTCATCCTCAATCACTCTGATATGTTGTCGCAACTCATATTGAATCAATCCTGACAAAGATCCAAAATTGGAGACTGGATATTATGAAAAGAGTTCCAGCCTTTTCTGTAATTCCAGGAAGAGTATAAAAACTTGATTTTCGATAAAAATATATAGAATACCTTTGTTCTATTTTGCGAGTATAGCTCAATTGGCTAGAGTACCGCCTTGCCATGGCGGCCGTTGTGGGTTCGAGTCCCATTACTCGCTCCAGAAAATCAAAAAAATCCCATCTGTTGAGATGGGATTTTTAAATGAGAATTATTTTATAGGAAGTACTTGGGAATTTGTTTTTATGGTCGCAGTAGAGATTGGATATGAATTCGATGTGCGAAGAAGTGGGGTGTTCGAATAGGTTGGAGTTTTTGCAGTCGTCGTAGTTGTAGAGGTCTTATTCTTTTTAGTTGTAGATGATTGAGTGGTTGGCTTTAATGGTATAGTTTTTCCCTCTGGAGGAGTATCGATTTTTATGATTTCTTTCTTAATGTTTGGAAGAGCTTCGCAGACGATGCCATTTTTATTGCCATCGAGACGATAGATATCGAGAGATTTTATCTTTGCAATATCAACATCCTGATTGTATGAGATAATCTCATTTGCACATTGATCATATTTTGATTGAGCCTCTTCTTGAGTCTTGAAATTACTACAATTAATATCACCTTCACCTTTTATTGGTATAGCACATGATCCCATGAGTGTAATCCCATTCTTTGTATGTGTGACACGAGACTCTTGAATATTCCCCGTCTGCCAAAGTCTCCCAAGATCAAGATCGTAGTTGAAGGTCTCGATACCTATAGCTGCAAGGAGAATAATTCCAAGTCCAATCGCGAATCCTGTTTTGATGATTTTCATCCACCAAAGGACAAAGAGAACGACTACAAGTCCCACCATAAACCAAAGACGAATTGATTTTGTATTACGTGCTGTTTCGAATGATTGTTTTATATCAGGCATAATGGAAGAGTTAGAGAATTTGTACTATTTTTCCTCTTCTATTTTTGGCTTCATGAAAGGGAAGTATTGACACTCACGAAGTGGCTTGTCTTCAAGAAAAGCGAAGAATCGTTCACCAAATCAGAATCCGCATGTCGGAGGCATGCCATGTTCGAGCATTTCGACGAAGTCCCATTCTGGCATCATTGCCTCAGTATCTCCAGACTTAAGAAGCTCTTGTTGTGCTTCGAATCGAGCTCGCTGATCAAGTGGATCATTCAATTCTGAGAATCCATTTCCGACTTCACTTCCTGCAATAATTGGCTGGAATCTTTCGACTTTTCCAGGGAATTTTGTACTTGCCTTAGCAAGAGGAGAGATAATCTGCGGATGATTCACGAGAAAAGCTGGACCAGTTATAGTTTTTCGTACATATTTCCAGAGTGTATCTGTGAGACGTTCACGATTGTCTCATTCATATTTCACTCCAAGTTCTTTGAGCTTATTCTTCATCGCATCTTCAGTTGCTGTGAGGAGATTGATCCCAGTTTTCTCTTCGACAATATCAAGATAGTCGATCTTTGGCCACTCGCCAGCGAGATCAAATTCATGTCATTTTGCACTGAATTTTGTTCGACCATAGACTGTCATCACAATAGTTTGGTACATTTCCTGGACCAATTTCATCCCATCTTCATAGTCTGCATATGCCCAATAGAATTCCATATTGGTGAATTCTTGGAGATGCTCAGGACTTGATCCTTCATTGCGATATGCACGTCCGATCTCGAATGTTTTCGGAAATCCCCCTGCCATGAGTCGTTTTTGCCAAAGTTCACCGATACAGATTCGCATAAAAACATCGACATCATAATCATTGTGATGCGTCGCAAACGGTCGAGCTTCAGCTCCACCTGTCGTATGCTCGATCGTCGGAGTCTCGACTTCGAGAAATCATTTATCTTTCATGAAGTTTCTTGTCGTTTCCCAGAATTTTGATTTCCTATAAAACATTGCCCGAAGCTCATCATCCATCGTCATATCAAGATATCTTTTTCGATATCTCTCATCATCATTTTCCATACCGTGGAACTTCTCGGGAAGGGGACGAATTGCCTTCGTGAGAAAAGTAAATTCCGATACAAAAAGTGTAAGCTCTCACTTATGCGTATAGAAAAGTTCTCATTTCACTCATATAAAATCACCTAAATCTATAAGTTTCTCTGCAAATTTATAAGCGGATAAAGATTCTGTTGTTCCGTCATCGCGAGCGGAGCGTGGCGATCCATAGTCTCAGGTACCTGGATTGCTTCGTTCCTCGCAATGACAAGGAATAAGTTCAGCCCTTGATTCACCATCGACATTGATCGAGCAATTCTCTCGTGAGAAAAGAATCTGGATGCGACCAGTTCCATCGAAAATACTCGCAAAACAAATCTTCCCAAAATTTCTGTGAAGCATCACACGACCAGCAAGAGCGACGTCACTGGTCGGAGAGGGGATGATCTCTTCGACTGCGCGAAACTCACTCTTCACGCCACCTTCGATATCAATACTCGAAGGATATTTAGCGAGTATCTCTCCGGTAGTATTCGTCATATCAAATTTTGTCGCGAATGGATTGACTCCGAGAGATTTTATGCGTTCGAGTTTTTTGATACGATCGAGAGTTTCAGAAGGATAGAGTGGATTGGACATAAATATATCTAAAAATTCCCCCCTAGTATAGAGAAAAGAGGGGAAAAGGCAAAATAAGTTTTACTCTTGGATGAGATCATGATGAAGTACTTCTATTCCTCTTGTGAGACTTTCAGAACTTACACCAATTGTCACTGCTCTTTGTCATCTGGATTGAGATATGCACTCAATATCAATTCATTCTCTTGCGAGAATTCAAGATATTTTTTCTAGAAGTCCAGGATTCCCTAGGAGATTATCACCTATACAGTAGATGAGTCAGAGATTATTTTTGACTTCAATATCATAATCTTTACCGAGAGCTCCATAGAGAATCTCTCGAAGGACTGACATATCATATTCTGATAGTCTCTCATACATCGTAAATGTAACTTCAGTTTCAGATGATGATATGCTATCGATTGCAATTCATTTCTGAGCAAAGAGCCCAGTAAGATTCGCAAGGAGTCCAGGTCATGACATAGCAAAACCAGATATGGTGATAGTATTGACATGATCTCGTCCATCGACAAAGAGGATTCATGAATCAGGATTTCCATCTTGTGTGATGCTACTCCTCGGAGCATCTTCTATGAATGGATTATAGACGAGCACTGGAATATTCTTCGTGGCAAGATCTCTGGTGATGGTATGCTCATTGAGTACTCTGGCATTAGCTCATCGAGCACCAGTAATCTCTGCAGCTGACTGATAGGATAGATTTTGTATTGGCTGTGCACTTGGAATATTGTTTGGGTTTGATGAAAGAAGTGGAACCTGTTTCTGGATATGGAGAATTGGAGAATGTCCGAGATCTGAGAGTCCTACGGCCACACGTTCAGCCATTTTATCCGTATATCCTCGTCCATAGGCTTCGAGGATACTATTTCCATGAACTCCTACATATCATGGGACGATGACGAGACCATTTTGAAGTCCATTTTCGACTCGTTTTCCAACTTCATCACGAAGCATTTTCGAGAGATTTCTCCCATGTGTATCTACTCGAACAGCATGGTCAATAATAGTATTTGCTACTTGAAATCGAGTATCGAGAATATGAGAGAGAACATGGGCTGACATGACTTCTCCATATCCAATAAATTTTTGCTCAGTTGCATTATCCGGATGTTGTTTGAGATACGCTTCAGGAAATTCGAGATTCTGAGGAAAGTAATTTTCGAAGAGATTCCTGAGTTTTCCTTCGAGTTCACTGTCGTACATTCCTGCTTCTCGAAGAGTCTCCATATGTACGTGGAAAAGATTCTCAAGAATTGGGAGTGCTCATCACATTCATGTTTGAGAAAATGCTTCACGAGCCTTCATGAGTTCTGTCGTTGTATTGAGAGGTTTTGTACGGAGGGCTGATATTACTACAGCAATTTTTTCACCATTCTGAGATTGTGTCGCAAGCCATTCGGCCGTGCGGAGATCGGAGGCATTTTCACCACCGACTTTGATAACATGAGTATTCATAAAAAAGAAAAATAAAAAAATAAGAAGTTGTTATTTTAGAATCGCTTTTCAAAAACAACCATTCGGAAATCGGTCCCAAAAATCTGATGGAGAAAAAAACCGCTCGGATGTGAGCGGTTTTTCTTTGTCTGATTTTGATATCATCATAAAAATTTCCGCTCATAAAAGAGAATCTTCTTGGTAATGATGGTGATATATTGAAACATAGTATTTTTGGGTAAAAAAACCTCCCCGATTTTTCGGAGAGGTTTGAAGTGTTTTTTTGAATCTTTCACGACAAATGACCTATCCGACTGGAGGGGAAATTGTCTTCGTGATGATAGTGGTGACTTGATGCATTGAGGTGAGTATAGGAAAAAGAAGAGGGAAGTCAAAAAAATTATAATGACATAATTGTCTTATTGAGGTCATCCTCAGTTTCTTCTCTGCGGATAATCTTCGGTGTTCCATCAATCCGAAGCAGTATCTCGGCAGGACGGAGTTTTGCATTATAATTGAATCCCATTGAGTGACCATGAGCACCAGATGTATGAATTGCAAGGATATCCTTTTCCGCAAGGAGAGGAAGTGCACGAGCATTTCCTGCAGTAAATTGATCATTATTTTCACAGAGACTTCCTGTCACATGATACATCTGATCATGAGGAAGATGCCCTTTTCCAATAGCAGTGATATGATGATAAGCTCCGTACATTCCTGGACGCATGAGAGCATTCATACTAGCGTCGACTCCGACGAATTTCTGATATTTCTCAACTACATTTTGTACTCGTGTGATGAGTGCTCCTGCAGGACCTGTAATATAACGCCCATTTTCCATAAAAATCTTTGGTTTTCCTATGGAGTCATTATTGAAAACAATATCATATTCTTTTCGAATTCCACCGACAAAAATATCGAGGCCTACTTCATGGTCATCTGGCTTGTACGGTATACCGATGCCACCCCCGAGATTGATAAATTCAAATGTCACCCCAGTTTGTTCGAATATTTCGTATGCAAGTGCAAAAAGAAGACGAGCATTTTCTATGAGAGCTTGCTCATTTCTCTCATTAGAGACCATCATAGCATGAAGCCCAAAGCGTCATACTCATTTTTGTTTGAGCGTGCGATATGCTTCGATAATCTGATCTTTTCTCATTCCATATTTTTGCTTTACGGATTCACCAATGATACTATTTCCTTCTTTGGCTTGTCCAGGGTTGTATCTACAGCAAACAATATCAGGAAATCCTACTTGTTCCAGCTTCGTTATATGTGTTATATCATCGAGATTGATGATTGCACCTGCTTTTTTTGCTTCTCGAAATTCATCAATAGTAGTATTATTCGAAGTGAACATGATACCTTCTCCAGTCACTCCGACCATCTCTGCAAGATGAATTTCAGGTATTGAGCTACAATCCATTCCCATTCACTTTCGTTGCAATATTTGGAGTATATGAGGATTGGGAAGCGCCTTTACAGCAAAATGATTTTTGAAATCAAAACCATATTGTTCGAAAGCCTTATTAAGTGTGTCTGCTCTTGAGAGTATTGCAGTTTCTGAATAGAGATGAAAAGGTGTGTTTCATCCATTGGCTTGAATAGCCTTTTGAATATCAGCCTCAGAGAATGGAAGAATAAGTGATGGCGGAAAAGTCAATTGAGACATATTCTATCTTTTTGTATAAGAAAATAAAAGTCAACTCACGATAGAGTATATACCTTCTTTATTTTGTCAAAAAATCTCTCCTCTATTTTCCCTCTTTCCCCCACCAATGTGCAAGCTCGACAAGCTTCACCGAGAGTGATTTTCCCTTCTTGGAGAGATGATATTCACCACTTTCATTATGTGAGACAATCTCTGAATCTACGAGTTCATGGAGTCGATCGGTGAGGATTTTTGTATTTGCTCATCCGATATTTTTGCGAATCTCAGTAAATGTATGAGCTCACTCATCGATCGCATGCAGAATAAAAATTACCCATTTTTTCCCAAGGAGTGTGAAAAGGAGGGTCATATTTGGGCAAGTACATTTTGGATTGCGTACCATAGAAAAAAGAAAAGAGAAATATATTTTTATGATAGTCCATTTCTTTTTTAAAGCAAAAAATTTGCATTTTTATGAGAAGTGAATAGTATACCGCTACTTTAATTTTTAAACTAAAAAGTATGTCTTTTCTCTCTAATCTCTCATGGCGCTACGCGACGAAGAAGTTCGATACTTCTCGAAAAATATCTGATACTGATCTCGAGAAAATTCTCGAGGCGATTCGTCTTACTCCGACATCATTCGGGCTTCAGCCGTATCATTTCTATGTCATTTCGAATCAAGCAATCAAGGATAAGATCCAGGCTGCATCATGGAATCAGCCACAGATCGGGACGAGCTCACATCTTCTCGTATTTGCGGCTCGTACAGATCTTATGCAAAATAAGGAAGAATATTTCACGCTCATGTCTGGTGGTGATGCGACAGCTCGTGCTGGACTCAAGGGGTTCGAGGATATGATGAATTGATTCATCGAAGGAAAGTCAGAACCACATGATATTCTTGCATGGACAGCAAAACAAGCATATATCGCTCAATGATTTGCGCTGGCTGCGTGTGCAGAACTTCAGATTGACTCATGTCCGATGGAGGGATTTGATCCTGTGGCGGTCGGAGAAATTCTCGGACTTCCAGCCAATCAAAAAGCACTTGTGATGCTTCCTATTGGTTATCGTGCAGAAGAGGATAGTCCACATCCGAAAGTTCGTTTTGCGAAGGAACAACTGTTCACGGAAGTGAAATAGTTCCATATCAAAAAAATCCCCACTCTCACGAATGGGGATTTTTATTTTTCGCTTAACTATCCAGCTATATTTTTTCCTTCGCCACCGAATTTTGTCGCGAGCATATCGATAATACTACCGTAGACACCACCAGCAACGAGAGTTGCCCAGAATATCATCCAAGGAGTAGTCGGTGTCATCATCGCACCTGCAGCAAGTGAAAGTGAGACGAATACTCCGAGACAGAACCCACGGAGATATGATGGTATCGGAAAATTGAATACAGGATGACGAGTGTACGCACCAGCAAGACCGACTACGAGACCGATGACAAAACGATTCGCAATAATTGTCCACATGAGTGCCGTTCCCCAAATTCCTGGAGTAGAACCTGCTGCGAGATATGTACAGATAAGACCTGCTACGATACCGAGCGGAAGAGCGATGAGAAATCGCTTTTTACGAGCAGTGATAGCCATAGTGAGAAAAATAAAAAATAAAAAGATACAAGGAAATTGTATCTTTTTTTGATGATTTGCAAATGGAAGATATTAACAAGCTCTATCCCGAATACTACAGAGCTCAGGAACATCATCGATATCGAGGTGAAGTATGACATTTGATCCTGAAAATGCTGCCATGATTTTTGACTCAATTGATTCAGAGATAGCATGAGCATGTTTCAGAAGAATATCTTTATTACGAAAAACGATATGTGCTTCGATAAAGGTATTGTCTCCGGAAGTTCGAGTCTTGAGATAGTGGAAATCTTCTATCTCAGGTTCTTCTGTAATAAATTTTTCTATTTTTTTTATGGATTCAGCATCGAGCGCGCGATCAAGAAGCATGAGGATACCACTCCAAATAATCGGAAGAGCATTTCGGATAATCCAGAGACCAATCCCGATCGCAAATATCGAATCACACCACCAGAAATCGAAAAACTTGCTGGCAAGAAGAGCCAAGAGAATACCCCCATTCATAAAAAGATCCGAAGAATAATGAAGCGCATCCGACTTGATAAGGAGAGAATTCGTCACTTTGCTAATACGAAGAAAATTCCACATGATGAGCGCAGTACCAAGCATTGCGATAATCATCGCCAGTATTTCTGGTGTCGCAACTTCAGGTCACTTATGTGCGAGATAGTTGATCACACCATTGTAGGAGAGAAATGCTCATGATATAAATACAACAATTCCCTCGAAAATCGCAGCGAATCCTTGTATTTTTCAGAGTCCATATGCATAAGAATTACTTCTCGCTCGTTCAGAGAGCTTGAGTGCCATAGCATTCATCGCAGAGACAAACATATCCATAAGTGAGTCAAGCGCAGAGCCGAGAATTGCAAGACTTCCTGAAGAGAAGCCAATAATTGCTTTGATAATCGCAAGGATGATAGATACGACAAGCGCAAAACGGATTCAAAAAGATGGAGTCAAAGGAAGTTGTCTCATGGGAAAGTCGATCTTAAAAAATAAATAATTCTCTCCTTATTGTATCACGCACGCATTGCATGATCGTACTCGTCCGAAGGTCTCAAGGACTGTAAATTCTGGAGGCATTTTCTTATGCTCATCATAGACGGCTCCACAGTTCTCACAGAAAGTGAGAGTAATACTATCATCCTTCGATGACTGTGCGCACTGGCAGGGGAATATGACGCGTTCTCCAGCGATTGTGATCTCATGGATAAGTCCCTGATCGCGAAATGCATCGACGATACGATAGAGTGTCGCGAGATTCATTCCTGGTTGTCATTTTTTTCCGACAAGTGCTTTCCGCATATCAGAGAAAGTAATGCGCGGATTCTGACCGAGAATTTCGACAAATCGCTTTCGAGGTTCCGTGATACGAGTTTCTGACATACAATAAATAGAGAAATATAAAGAGAGACGGAATATAGTGATTTTTTCTATAAATGCAAATCTTTGCGTCAAGAAAATATAAAACCGATACATATGTATCGGTTTTTATAAAAAAATTAGTATATTTTTTACTAAACAAAGATTTTATCGAGTATAAGAAATATAGATCATGCCAGAAGTGCTGAGACAGGAAGTGTGAGAACCCATGCCATGAGAATACTCTTTATTGTATCACCTCGAAGTCCACCTTTTCCGTGTTCATGAGCCATAGTTCCAGCAACACCTGATGAGAGAATATGAGTTGTTGATACTGGGAGTCAGAGATGAGATGCTGAACTAATAGTCACAGCTGTCATAATCGATGCAACAGTTCATTGAGCATAGGTGAGTTTATCTTTTCCTATCTTTTCACCAATTGTAATAACGATACGTTTCCATCCTATCATCGTACCAAGTCCAAGGGAGATAGAAATCATAGCGATTACCCACCAAGGAGCATAATCTGTCACATTTGATATGATTGCAATATTTGGAGCTATATCTTCTAGACTATTATTGGAAGCGGCATTTACTTTTGGAACAAATGATAATTGCGCCTTAGAGAGACTCGTATAGTCTTTTTGTACTTTTAGAATATGTTGTCGAATAGTAATACGCTCTCTGTCTTCCATATTTTCTTTATTGAGTATGATTTTAATCGCAGAAATATTTTCTTTTGTATTTGCTATGATAGATGCATCTGGTACGGAGACTTTCGTAATATCTACATCATCAAATCGTGACTGAATAATATCTATATTTTTCCTTACTTCAGATATATCTATATTTGGATTAATAGCGAAGGTTGCTGGAAGCAGTGATATAAGTATCAGCATTGCGAGTCCGACTCATTTCTGGCCATCATTTGATCCGTGTGCAAAGCTTACAAGAGCACTTGAGCCAATTAGGCTTGTTTTTATCCAAGTTTTCGGATATTTATTCCAGAATCTTCCTGGATGCTGGAAAAAATCATGATTTTTTACCCAAAGGTGAAGTACATGTATTGCTCAAAAAGCGAGAAGAAATCCAATTACAGGAGAAACAAGGAGTGATTTAAATGCATCAATTACTTTTGCCCAAGGGATGGTCACACCGGAAGAGTCAAGATAATACATAGCAAGTGATACTCAAAGAATGGATCCAATAAGAGTATGTGAACTGGATGCTGGAATTCCAAGATACCATGTTCCAAAATTCCATACAATTGCGGCAAGAAGAAGAGAAAGTACTACACAAATCCCAAAGGCAACTGGCTGGCTTGCAATCATCTCAAGAGGAAGAAGATGAATAATGCCCATGGCAACAGAGATTCCTCCGAGAGTGACACCAAGGAAATTAAAAAATGCAGCAAGAAGAACAGCTATTTTTGGAGGAAGAGAATTTGTATAAATAACTGGTGCGACGGCATTCGCTGTATCGTGAAATCAATTGATAAATTCAAAAGCACAGACAAGAATGATACAAAACACCAAGAGAATAAGAGCAAGATCCATAAAAAAAGAATAAGAAGTATCTAAGACTAGATACGTTTTATTCTGTCACAATAGTGAGAAAAAAGCAAAAAATCTCCTATTTTCTTAAGGAGATTTTAGTTTACTAATTTTTACTATATATTTTCTAGTTCCTGAAGAAGTTCTCTTCCTTTTGGGGAAAGCTCAAGCTGAACTTCTTTGGATAATGATTTCCCCACAATAGGAACAATAAAGCCTTCTCCTGCAAGAGAATTTAGATCTTTTGCTATTATTTTCGAATCTTTATTTGGAAGTTTTTTGTAGAGAGAATTCGATGTAAAAGGGGCATTTTTTACAGCTTTCAAAAGATACATCTTTTCTTTTATATTTTCATTATTTTCAATTACAATATTCGCTAGTATTTTTATTTGCTCATTTTCTATTTTTTTCTCAGGAACTTCGGAGATGATATTTGGAGAATTTGCCGAAACATAATAAAGAAAGAGCACGAATCAAATGCCTCATAGAGCGATAAGAATGAAAATTATTTTCAAAATAATTCAAACATGCATTATTTTTTGAATGTTACTTGTATGAGTATATGCAACACGTCTTAGTTTGCAAAGAAATATTCTATTCTTTCACGTTTTTTCTCTTATAAAATCTCTTTTACAGAAAGACCTTAGGATATTTTCTCACTAAACATTCTTTCCTTTCATTCTTTGACTTTTTTGTCGAAAAAAATACGATTCAGTGTGTTGTTTCTGGTTTTCGTCATGTCGAAGTATGAGACATCTTGCTCTGAGGTTTCCAAAATGAGCAGGATTTCTCACAAGTTCGAAATGACAGAGGCAGTTCGAAATGACAAACAAATCTATTTTCTAATTACCAAAACCTATGTGTTGAATATTTGCCTATAATGGAAAAGAAAATCCTATTCCACTTCTCATCGAATGACTTCGCAATCTCGAATATCGCGGATATGATAGTGCTGGAATTTTTTCGATCAGCACCTCTTGAGAATTCTTTCTCGAGAAAGCTGTCGGGAAAGTGTCGAATCTCGCTACCAAAATCGAAAAAAATCCACAGGCAGATAAGCCATATATTTCTGGAATTGCGCATACTCGCTGGGCAACTCATGGAGGTGTGACAGAGAAAAATACCCATCCGCATTATTCGAGTGATATGCGGTTTTTTGTCGTACACAACGGTATTATCGAGAATTATCATGAGCTCAAGGAAGCACTCAAAAAGAAGTGATATGAATTCTATAGTGAGACAGACACAGAGGTCGTCGCAAAACTTCTCGAAGAGCATTATGATGGAGATTTTCTTTCGACTTTTGAGCGTGTTCTCTCGATACTTGTCGGTGCATATGCGCTTGCTGTCATCGATCGTGAAAGTCCAGATATAATTCTCGGTGCCAAGCTCGGAAGTCCGATGATCGTCTGAGTGAGTGATGGTGGGACTTTTCTCTCGAGCGATATCAATGCTGTCTCTCGCGTCGCGACAGAATTCGTCACGCTTGAAGATCATGAGATTATTCGCCTTTCTGGAGGGAAGTATGCTATATTCTCTCTCGGAGAAGAGATAGAAAAACAGAGAGAAAAAATCACTGCAGAATTCCAGACAGCAGATATGGGAGACTACAAGACCTATACGGAAAAAGAAATTCATGAGATTCCAGATGTATTTCGAAATGCATTCAAATGACGAATCAACTTCGAAACGCAAACAATCACCAATGAGACACTCGAGACTCTTGCAGAATACGATATCGATCGGATCGAGATTATTGCCAGTGGATCGAGCTACTTTGCTGGAATGGTCGGTGCGAGCTGGTTCCGAGAGATTGCGAATATTCCGTGTGATGTTCGCATCAGTAGCGAATTTCTCTATGATACATTTCTTCCATCGAAGACGACACTCTATATTTTCATGTCACAATCAGGAGAGACGGCTGATGTCCGTGAGAGTCTCAAAATGGTAAAGGAAAAAGAATGTATCACCTTTGGTATCGTGAATGTCGTCGGATCGACGATCGCTCGAATGTGTGATATGGGGCTCTATACACACTCTGGCGTGGAAGTCGGAGTCGCATCGACCAAGAATATCATCGGGCAACTCTCTGTTCTCATCCTTATGGCACTCTCACTCGGACTCAAGCGAAATCTCCAGGTAAAGGATGCTCGTGAGATTATATGCCATCTCTCTGAGCTTCCTCTGAAGTTTGCTGAAGAACTCCGAGATAAGAATCTTCTCTCACCAATTATCGAGAAATATTCCAAATATACGAATTTCTTCTTTCTTGGACGCAATCTTCTCTACGGTACTGCGCAAGAATGTTCACTCAAACTCAAAGAACTCACATATCTTCATGCCGAGTGTTATTCTTCATGAGAACTCAAACATGGTCCACTTGCTCTCATCAATCAGAATATGCCATCGGTGGTTCTCAATCTCGGATGAGTTCTCCGCGATAAGACAACATCCAATGTGAAAGAAATCAAAGCACGAAATGGAGTTGTCCTTGGAGTCGTCACAAAGTGAGATATTGCGGAGAAAGGTCTCTATGATGATCGCATCGAAGTACCGACATCTCACCACCTTCTCTCACCATTTCTTCCACTCATTCCTCTCTGGCTTGTCGCTGTCGGGATAGCCAAGAAGCTCGGTCGAGATATCGATAAGCCACAGAATCTTGCGAAAAGCGTGACAGTAGAATAGCATCTTGCTATTCTTTCTATTCTCGCTATTCTTTTCTCATGTGGCTTATTCGCTTTCAAAACATAGAACCGAGAGATTACAATCGTATTTCGCGCATGTGTGAACGGTCGGGATTTATCGCGAAGAAATTCTCTCCGCTTGTTCTCGTGAAGGGAATACTCCTCCATATTTTTGCGAAGAAATCTTGGCGCAAGATATCGAGTGAACTCTGAGTTCCTCACATTCCTATTTACAATTTTTATTCTCAGATTGAGCCGACACCAGAACTCCGAGAAATTCTCGAGTATTGTATTATCCGTCGTATCGTTCTCTACATAGCTGATGAACGGCATATCACACGAGAATCACTTGAGACAGAAGAGATAATTGGAAGAAGTTTTATCGAACTCGAGAAGATCCTATAGTTTTTTTGATTTTATTTTTGGTAAAATTCTATACACTGGGTTATTATAACTTGTATCAATTTTCTTATGCGAATCATCACTTGGAATGTAAATTGACTCCGAGCAGTCGAGAAAAAATGAGATCTCCAATCACTCATTTCAATGTATGAGCCCGATGTACTCTTCATGCAGGAGATCAAAGGAACTCAAGATAAATTCTCTCCTTATTTAAATGCGCCATCTCCATATACTGCCTACTATAATTCTGCCGAAAAACCATGATATGCTGGGACTGGAGTATGGATCCATGAACGAGTTTTCCTTGAATATGATATTATATTTGCTTCGAGCTTTCCGAATGATCCGACAGCAAATGAAGGAAGGGTAGCACATATGCAATTGACAGTGAAAGATTTTGTCATCGCGAAGAATGAAGCGATCCAGGTTTCTGAAAAAAAATCAGAGCATGGATTGCTTCCTCTGTCGCAATGACAGGATCATAAGACTCTCCATTTATTTGGTATTTATTTCCCAAATGGTGGAAAATCAGAAGAAGCATGGCAAGGGAAGCTCGTCTTCTATAGTGAATTTGCGAAATATATGGATTCTCTTCGGGAACGTGGAGATTCTGTAATATGGTGAGGAGATATCAATTGTGCTCATCATGCGATCGATCTTGCTCGTCCGAAGGAAAATGATGGAAAAATAGGATTTCATCCACTCGAGCGTGCATGGCTCGACTGAAGAGTAAATGATGGATGGCATGATATCTGGCGAGAACAAAATCCTACAAAATCAGAGGTATACTCTTGGTGGGATGTCGTGACTCGTTCGCGTGATCGAAATGTCGGATGGCGTATCGATGCTCTCTGGTGTGAGGATTCTCTCCTTCCAAGAATTCAGAAGATCGATTATCTGAGTGAGCAATATGGATCGGATCATTGTCCGATGATAATAGAAATGTAGAATTTGATGAACTAGTTCATCAAAAGCCAAGCACTTATAGCATTACAGGTAGGACCTATACATCCAGTACATGCTTCCGCTTTTTCATTGTGAACAACAACGCCATTTACGAGATAGTTATTTGGGCTATTTTTCATGTGAAGATTGTAGACTGTTGGTTGAAGATTGAGTTTTGTCTTTGAGATAATAAAGCCAATACCATCAATTGATTGGACTTTTTCACCAATGACAAATTCGCCAATGTGTTTATATTTTCAGGATTCAGGACTGAAATAAAGGTGGTTTGATGTCACTTTAGTTGTTTTCTTTTTCCCACCCGTTTCCACTACCAGGCTTAATAATGGATATTTCTCAAAATCATTGAGAGGGCTACTGATTCCATCATGAATGATAATTTTATCTATAATATTTTCAATAAATTTATTCTGAATCTCATCATATGAGATAATTTTATCTCATACTTTCAATTCTGAGATTTTTATCTCACCATGTAGAGTCTTGACAAGTTCATCTGGAGCAAAACAGCCAACTGTTTTAGCACACCATTTCTGTGTTCCTCCATTAGAACCATTACAACTCCAATCATAATAACAGCCACGAGGATAGCTTCCTTTTGGTGTGGCCTCATTCAAAGTCGGGTCAAGAATACCAGCACTACATGAAAAAGGTGTAGTGCTACATACTCCATTTACTGGAATAGCACATGCTGGTCCTGTCTTCGAACATGAACCTCCACAATTATCTGTTCCAGTTGTCGTCGTTCCACAAGCAGGAGCCGCAGCACTACAGGAACCATTTGGTACACAGGCACATGCTGGTCCTGTCTTCGAACATGAACCTCCACAATTATCTGTTCCAGTTGTCGTCGTTCCACAAGCAGGAGCACTTGCACTACAGGAACCATTTGGTACACAGGCACATGCTGGTCCTGTCTTCGAACATGAACCTCCACAATTATCTGTTCCAGTTGTCGTCGTTCCACAAGCAGGAGCCGCAGCACTACAGGAACCATTTGGTACACAGGCACATGCTGCAATACTTGCACCTATATTTCCAGCATGTGCCTTGAATTGATTCCATTCATTTTGTGTTTTTGTCGGTACATATACATTCATACTACTTCCAGCAGTTACCTTTTTGCATTCACCCCATACATTTATTTCTTTCGATGTCCCTTGAGTCACTGCAAATCCATTTTCTACCTTCTCTTCAATCTGCCCTCAAGAATTATTAGACCAGGGAAGATAGAAGATAGCAGCGTAAACAGAAACAGACAGAAGGAAAAAAGAAAATACAAATATTCATAGAAATCGTCGAGATGAAGTATGTGAAGAATTCATAGTGTTTATCGAGGAAAGTTATGAGAGATATTTTCTCTTAAAGAGAAGTATATAGAATGTTAGGGAAAATCAAATAGAGAGTAAATATGATTATTTTGGACAAGGAATTCCGGGTTGTCATTTTCGACAATTTGCTTGCATCTCAGGAATTTTCTTCTTGGGAAAGAGTATTGGTTCCGAGAAGACGAACATGAAGATCGACAAGGTCAGTCATCATTTTCTCATTCGTATTCTGATCTTTTTCTATTGCGCGAGCATTTATTTTTGTCCAGAACCTTGCCATTTCCTGGGAAGATTGATCTTTCCGCTTACTATAGAGGAGAACTCGAGCGAGATATTGGTCTGTATTTGTCGCTTGTATGATAGACCTCTTCATCCAATTCGTCAGATTCTCTGAACCGATCACAACATTACTGAAACATTCAGATCTCGCCTTTCCCCAGTCTTCGATGGAGTCAGTTTGTGATGTTTTCTGCTGGACACAGCTCAGATTTCCGATCATGAGATCGACGGCACGTCGAGAGAGTCATTGCCGAGAGAGTTCTCTATCAAGGAGACTTTTTTGTATATCATTATAATTCCCGAGTGTCGAAGTTCCACGAAAAAGTGCGATCGCTTCTTTCCAGTTTTTGTCGCTGTCTTGTGTTTTCTTTCCGAGATTTTGTATTCGTTCGAGAATTTTCCCTGCGGTATCAGCAATGCTTGTGTTGCTTTTACAGTTTTGTGTCATTCCAGGATCATAGTATTTTGCTATCTCATCCGTGAGATTCCCATCAATATTATCCACATTTCTTGTATTCCCAAGAGCTACATTTTTATAGTAGGCTTCGATGCTTTTATTCTTCACGAGCATGTTCGTGAGTACCGATTCGAATGTTCCGCCATTGTAGGAAAAATCGAGAGCACATACACTCGAGACAGACTTCATCGTATTGATGATAGATTTTTCTACGTTTTGTATTACTTTTCCTTGATTGATCACGGGAGCACGAGCATCACCATTCGCTACGAGAAGAATATTGTACTGGAAGTCAGTCATGAGACTTGGAAATACTGGATTCTGTGCATCGATACGATCGAGAAGTGATAGAAATCTCTTCTCATTCGAGAAGCTTCCATTGGTTCCATTACATTGATTCCTTGTACTTGCTTGTGATCGGATCTCACTTGTCACGCGCTGAACTTCCTTCATGTATGCAGTCAAGAGAGGTGGTGGTCACTTCTCGATAGCACATCATTCTCCTTCGGCAAAAATCGCAAGAGGAGAGAGGAGAAATATCGAGATGAGAAAGAAGAAAGAATATTTCATTTATTTTTCCAGTTTAGATTTCATAAGTGTTCCAGCATTGAGAATTTCATTGATTTCACTCATCATACTTGCAGTATATGCCTGTATTTCTGTGAGATCGGTCGAGAAAGATTCATAGTATGATTTTCTTCCTGCAGTGATATATTGCTCGAGACATCCGACATAGCGTGAGGTTTCTGCTTCCTGTGCACCGAGAGGCTTCACGAAGTTCTGAGCATTCTCGGTATTGGCAGCAGTATTGAAGCTATATCCAGCACCCATAAGGCTATTTGATTTTGCACTGTCAGTATTGAGACCTGCTCATGCGAAGGCACATCGACGAATATCTTCGAGTTCTGCATTTTCACGATCAGGAGTCTGATCTGCTTTGTTTCGTCGAGTGATTTGCGGACTATTTGCTAATATAGACTCGGACTCCTGCGATTATATTTATTAGTTCGAGATTCGTAAAAGGGAGTGATCCAAATCCATTTTGCATTTTTTCGTATCGAAGAGAACTATCAGAAATAGGACCCATGATTTCTGTATGCTTGTCGAGAAGTCATTCGATCGAGACATTTTTCCTCCACCGAGGAGATTCTGACTTCCACTTACCATTGTCACATCGATACAGAATATGCTGGTACATGGCATCTTGTGGAAGAAATCATCAGCACTTGTATGAGTTCCATTTGCATTTGTCCCACTTAGAGTTCCTTGAGGAGGTGCTCAGACATTTCGAGTGTATCATTGGCCAGTCGGATAGCCTATTGGCCCGCTTGCAAGCGTAGCTGCGAGCTCACGAGCGAAGGCATCATCGATAATATCAGTGATATCCTGACTTGTCGTTGATCATCCGCATGATCCGCCGATGAGTGTACCGAGATTGACTCATCCACTTCACGTTCCTCAGCTTCCAGTTCCTCCTGTTCCTCAGCTTCCAGTTCCTCATGATCCAGTATTTCATGCTATCCCTGCTGGAGTACCAGATCCGAAAAGCGCAGCAACTGGTCTTCCAGAGAGAAAGTCGCGAAATGAAGATGCACTCTTATTGATCTCACCACTATATTTGAGATTCTTGGAGAATATGATCATATTGATCTTCTCGATATCTGAGATAATATCATAGTCAGAATTCGAAGTATCACCATCCATGTAGAGGCCAAGTGATGAAAGCGTTTCGATATTATTCTGTTCATCTCGAGCTCGAGACTTCGCTCTTTGATATTTCTCTGTGAGACAGAGAGCAAGCCCTTGATATGTATCTATTGAAATATTCTCGATATTATTCTTCTTGAGTATTTCTGTGAGCTTTCGATAATCTCCTTTGGCTATTTCCTCAAGTGTTTTGATATCAGTCGGTGCATCCTTGACCCATGTTTTTCCGAGACATTCCGCACCAAATTTATCGAGGGTTGGCTTCTCTGCTAGACGCTTCGTGAGAATCTTCGCAGTTATCTGATAGTCTCACTCATCGATCGTAGAATAGAAATTCGTTCCTGGATTCTCTCCGATATATCAGTCTTCTGCCCACACAGAAAATGAGAAAAATCCCATGAGTATGATGCTCGCGATGATACGGAAACAATACATGCTACTATTGTATCCAAAAGTAGGTAAAAAAGCAAAATTTGCACTTCAAAAAAAATAGATATAATACAAAGTGTAATTTTTCACTATTCTTTCCATGTACAAATATATTGTCGGTTTCCTTTCAGTTTTTCTTCTTGCATCCTGTACGATATGAGGCACGACTCCAGTAAAATCGAATTCTACTGGCGCTATCACTCCAGCAGTGATGATTCCATCTCCGACATACGGATCAGGAAAACATGCTATGATGATCTTTGCAGATTTCCAGTGTCCTGCCTGTATTCGATTCTCTCAGTCGATCGCTCCGATCTTCGAAGAATATGCAAAAAATGGATATCTCACCATTACCTACAAACAATATCCACTTACGACAATTCATAAGAATGCAGAGCGTGACTCTCTCGCAGCACTCTGCGTCACTGAACAAGGGAAATATCTTGACTACAAGAAACCTCTCTATTCTCTCGAAGAGTCAAAGTCTGGAGCAAAAGTCTCTGATGATGAGCGAATCGGTGCCGCAAAAGATATCTGAGTCGATATAGAAAAACTTACAGAGTGTATTGCTAGTGATAAATATCTCGGACAAATACAGGCAGAAATCAAAGAAGGTGATACGCTTCGTGTGACAGGAACTCCGAGCATATTCCTCGATGGGAAAAAGATCGATCTTGGACTTTTTCCAGATATGAATACTCTCAAAGTGGTTATGGACAAGCTTCTCGATGTTCCAGCAACAATGACGGGTGAAATACTGACGGGAACTGGAAAATAATAATTCAAAAGAATTCCCCTACGAAAGTGGGGGAATTTTTTTTGTCGTTCACAGTTTTTCAATCTTTTGAAAATTTCTTTCTGAAATTGGAAGAAGTGACTTTCTTTCGCTGAAATTCACAAAAAAAGAATCTATATAGCGCAATCTTCACTCTCGGGTAACTACAAGATTCTCATCCCCATAGAGATCAAGAAGCAATCATAGATTTCTTAACCTTTTGTACCCAGCAATAAATATATCGATATCATTTTGTAATTTCAAATTACTCTCTCTTTCATCTAAAAGGAACCTCCAGTTTTCTTCTGATGAAAATACGTCATAAGCAATAGAAACTGGAACACAAAAAGCAGTCACCATATCTCTTTTATATTCATCATGTCTTTCTAAAAAAAATGCTTGATTTGGAACAATCTCACCAAGCTCCTGTTTTATGAGTCAATATTCTTTTTGCATCTGATCAAAATATTTTGCTTCAACTCTTGATTTCTTTATGACTACACGGATAGTATCTTTACCATTCATAAAACTTGCTAAGACGACCTTAGAACAATTTGTTCATAACTTTTTTTCCTCTCTTTGAGCAAAATCTGACCCCAGAGGACTATTTATTACAGATGTAAGTATAGGATCAGGTAGTGGCATATTTATTCTATCACTTTAAATAACTCTTCGAGGCTTGTTTTCCCTTGCATGGCCTTGAGTATTCCATCTTCTCGCATGAGCATGAGATCGCCAGTACGAGCCGCTTCGATAATATCGTGAGGACTTGCATTGTTTCGTACGAGTGTACGAAGATTCTCAGAAAATCCCATCACTTCATAGATACCGATACGTCACTTGTATCCAGTCATTCCACATTCACTACAGCCAGTCGATTTATAGAGCATATAGTTCTCCTTTCTTTTTGCGACTCAGGCAATACCGATATCTTTGAGCATCCACTTGATAATATTGGTCTGTGCTTCATCTGCCTCATACGAAGTTGTACAATGAGGACAGAGTCGTCGTACAAGTCGCTGAGCAATGATGACATCGAGTCCTGATGCGAGGATATAATTTGGAACACCCATGTTCATGAGTCGTTCGATCGTCTCTCATGCACTCTTGGTATGGAGTGTGGAAAGGACGAGATGCCCAGTCATGGCCGCTTGCATTGCGATAGTTGCACTCTCGAGATCACGAACCTCACCGATCATGATGATATCTGGATCTTGACGGAGAAGTGCACGGAGTCAGGTAGCATAAGTATAATTTTTCTTCTCATCGACTTCACTCTGGACGACTCCAGGAAGTTCATATTCGATCGGATCTTCGAGGGTTATAATCTTGCGATCATCAGTATTGAGGCTTGAGAGCATAGAGTAGAGCGTCGTCGTCTTTCCTGATCCAGTCGGTCAAGTGACGAGAATTGTACCATTCTTTTTCTTGAGACTTTTTTCTATTTGGCGCTTCGATGTCCACATAAATCCAAGCTCTTCGACTGTCGGGATGGATTTTGTCGAGTCGAGGATTCGACAGACGACATTCTCCCCATATCGGACAGGAAGAGTCGAGACACGGACATCAATATTGGATCCATCATCATTGATTCGGTACTTCCCATCTTGAGGAATTTCAGTGATATTGAGCTTGAGCCCGCTCTTATATTTGAGTCGTTCGAGAAGAAGCTTGTATTCACTTTTCTCGAGAGTCACGATAGTCACGAGCTCACCATCGATACGAATTCGTACAGCAATAGATATTTCCCCGACATCATAGTGAATATCTGAGCTTCCAAGTGCGAGAGATCATTTGGTGATAAGCGAAAGTGCTCCTTCGCTGTCTTGATGACCCAGTGCTGCATGAAGGGCTTTTCAGAGCTCATCATAGGCGAGATTTTCCCTTGCGTGAGCATTTTTTTCTCGTTCGACCTCGATAAGACTATAAAATTGCGACTCATCCTTTATGGTGAGAATTTCATCATCTTCGTTACTGACTTCAAGAGGCATCTTTTTTGTATTTGGCATGAGTCTATATTAGCAGAAAAAGTCTTTTTTTGCAAAAAAAGAGTACTTTTCTTTTCCATAAAATTCCTTATACTGAGGCTTATGGGTTTTATTATGAGAAATGAATCATTCACGTGCGAATTTTGTCAGAAAGAAGTTGGACTTCATCCAAAGGGAAGTGCGCGCAATCATTGTCCGTATTGTCTCTATTCCAAGCATGAAGATGAAGAAAAGCCAGGAGATAGACTTGCAACATGTCATGGACTCATGAAGCCTATCTGAGTGGATTATCGGAAGAATAAAGGGGATATGATTCGTCAGAAATGTCAGAAATGTGGGAAAGAGATGCTCAATATGGTTGCGCCAGATGACGCATTTTTGACTTTTATAAGAGAAATAAATAAGAAAAATTGAAATACTTAACTTCAGAAGCATAGATTGCTTCGTACCTCGCAATGACAGAAATAAAATTCCTCGATACATTTTCGAAATATGTCATTCCTGCTGATACTATCATTCTTGCAGTAAGTGGTGGAGTCGATAGTATGGTGCTCCTTGATCTTGCCATGAAGAATCATCCAAAAGATAAAATAGTTGTCGCACACTTCAATCATTCTCTTCGTGGAGAAGAGTCTGATGGTGATAGAGAACTTGTTGCGAATTATTGCAAGAGAGAGAATATTGTATTCGAAGTACAGAAAATGGATATTGCATTCCTTTCCGAGACAGAGAAGACAAGTATTGAGGCAAGTGCCAGAAAGTATCGGTATGAATTCCTTTTTCGAGCGAGGGAACAATATGGTGCAAAATATATTCTTACAGCGCATCATCAAGATGATCGTATCGAGACGGCAATTTTCAATCTTATTCGTGGAACAAAA
The DNA here is from genome assembly GCA_963763105.1 of uncultured Candidatus Altimarinota bacterium. Lineage (GTDB taxonomy): Bacteria > Patescibacteriota > Gracilibacteria > BD1-5 > UBA2023 > JAGOMW01. The sequence continues at coordinate 54,082 of CAVXMT010000003.1, forward strand.
CTTGGCGGTATTCATGCGCTTTCTGAATCGACTCTGCCACTTCTTCGACTGTCGGCCCTCGGAGAGACCCTCAGCGAAGACCGCTTCGTCGGCCACCTCGCCGCCGCCTGCGCCGCCGAAGACCCCCCCCGCGCGCATTCGATCATCACCAGCCTCATCGAGGGGTTCATCGAGAAGGGCGCGATGCTGGCCGCGCGCGACGAGCTGCTCGTGCGCACCGCGCAGAGCGCCGTGCCCTTTGCATCGTCGCCTGAGGCCGTCTTCTCGATCGTCACCGGCATCGCCTCCGCCGTGCGCCGCCTTGACCTCGACGCCGTGCGCGCGTTGAGCGCCGCC
>CAVXMT010000004.1:0-11306 GCA_963763105.1 uncultured Candidatus Altimarinota bacterium
ATTCTTCGCTTTTCTTGAAGACAAGCCACTTCGTGAGTGTCAATACTTCCCTTTCATGAAGCCAAAAATAGAAGAGAAAGAGTAATATTAATTTTATCTGTGGGGGTTTATGTCTTACTTTTTATTAAAAACTGTATGTCACCACTTATTTTTAATCATCATAAAATAGTTATTGAGGGAGAAACTTTTATTAGTAAGGTTTGGAATCCTGCCGGAGCACAAAGAACTATCGCCATTGTTCCTCCTGGTGGTGTAAACATCGACTGGAATATAGCTCTTTCAAATGATGCCCATAATATTTCAATGCATGAATTTATTGAAACTTCAAATATTGTCATTTTTGATTACCCCGGAATTGGTAAAGCCCCAGCGGCAAAACATGCCAAATTAGAAGAACTTGCTGTTAGATTTATAACAACATTAGAAGATCTAGGTTTTCAAAAAGTAGTACTCATAGGCATTTCTTTTGGTGGATGTGTCGCCAATGAAATGATTGATAAAAAACCAGAACTTTTTACAAAAATCGTCATCGCAGCTAGTGGGGAATTTTTATTTTTCCCAATAAAACAAATTTTTATTAGTATGGTTTTTATAAATATTTATTTACCTTTTACATCATCCCTTATAAAATTTTTATTAGTAGATGTGGTGAAGTTTTTTGAACCATTTGACCTAAATGATGTCCATTCCCTAGTAATCATGGGAAGGTCTGTTTTTAAATATAAAATAGGAAAACAGCAACATAATACTCCTGCTCAATTAATATTTTTAAAAAATGACTGTGTCGTGAGACCGGATAGTATTCCAAAAATGCTAGCGAAATACCCAAACAATACTGTCATCAATCTAGATATCCATCATCGTAAATCTTTAGACAAAAATGAAAAGGAAAAGGTGGAAAAAATAGTATTTGAAAAAGTCTTTCCATTTTTAAAAAATTCTATTTAAGGTAGGGTCTTACCCAGTTGGCGGTATTTAACTAACTTAAATACTGTCATAAAATGTCTATGTCAAATTTTTTGCATATTTTTATTTCTTTGTATAATCAGGAAGTTATTTTATTTTAACTTTCTCTCTATGACTTTCACTGAGATAAAACAAGCCGCGCAAACTGCGCGTAATACCAAGTCGACTCGTCTTTGGTTTATGATAGGCCTTGTTGTAATTCTATTTATCCTCTGGTGGATGAAGATTATCAAGACAGGATTCGCGATTGGACTTGGAATTATTCTCCTTGCAGCTATAGGTATCGAGACCTTCAACTACGATCTTGATCTTGGGAGACTTTGGCAGACGGGGAATATTCAAGAGTCTCGTGTCACACATACAAAGAATGGGATTACACTCATGGGATCATGTGCTATACCAATAAAAGGTGAAGGTGATATTAATTGTAGTAATTTCAAGACTCAAGAAGAGGCTCAATCAAAATATGATCAATGTGCAAATGAGATTGTCTCATACAATCAGGATGTTGATATTGCAAAGATAAAATCTCTCGATATCTATCGTCTCGATGGCAATAAAAATGGCATCGTCTGCGAAGCTCTTCCAAACATTAAGAAAGAAATCATAAAAATCGATACTCCTCCAGAGGGAAAAACTATACCATTAAAGCCAACCACTCAATCATCTACAACTAAAAAGAATAAGACCTCTACAACTACGACGACTGCAAAAACTCCAACCTATTCGAACACCCCACTTCTTCGCACATCGAATTCATATCCAATCTCTACTGCGACCATAAAAACAAATTCCCAAGTACTTCCTATAAAATAATTCTCATTTAAAAATCCCATCTCAACAGATGGGATTTTTTTGATTTTCTGGAGCGAGTAATGGGACTCGAACCCACAACGGCCGCCATGGCAAGGCGGTACTCTAGCCAATTGAGCTATACTCGCGAAATGGAACAAGGGTATTCTATATATTTTTATCGAAAATCAAGTTTTCTTAAATCAAACTTAAAATAAATTTTGACAATTTCTAAAATAGAGATATATTTTAATTCTCATTTATTTTCTATTATTTTCTATTATGCCAATCAATGCGATCCGTTTTTGAGATATCTTCGAGGAGAGGTTGCAACCTGGCGAAGAAAGGATGTGACCACAGATAGTATTTGGGATTAATACACGATGAACAAATCAGGATGCCTACTCTGTTGCTTCGCAAGTCTGAAGAAAATATGATGAAACTTTTCGAGAAATTCCAGTCAAAGGGCTAAATATCTGAGATATATACTCATGACAAGGACATATCAACCCCGCTCTTCCTACTCGGTTTCATGGAATTGTCTGCAATGAAAAAAATAGCTCTGGAGATCATAATTGGAATTATGCAGATCTTGGAGTTCAGGAGTGACTTGGAAAACTTGAAAAAGGTATCATAGTTCCAAAATATACTGTCTCAAGTAGAATAACATCTTTTAGACAAGAAGTAAGCGAACTACTTGCGGCGGGAGCACCATATGAAAATATTGCAAAGATACTCAACGATACTGAGGCAACGCTTCGACCACCAGTTCGTATGGCATTTATTGGTACAGGACCTTCTGGAACAAAACATCATGCTGATTGGAAGGGAATATTAGAAGTTATAAATAATTCTACTCTGAATATTATTCTCTATCTTTGGGATCAAGAAGTTAGAGCTCAAGTTGCAGAAGTAGTGAGACAATTCCCAACACTTCGAGCGGTTAGGTCGCTCGAAAAAATAGAAGAGAGGTATAGAATTGCCGCTTAATTTTTTAATTTTTTTCTATGACTTCCCATCCTGATTCATCTTCTGAACAAATTACTCGCGCCAAACTCAATGGGGTGCTAGGGAAAATTAGTGAATCTCTTTGAGGTTTATGATATGATCTTGAGAAGTTTAAGTTCTCCCCTTGATTCAATCTATATAGGCAACTTCTCACTGAGATATCTACATGAGTGGTACCTTATACTCCGGTTGCATTTTCTTCTCTTGCAATATATCTTTCACAACAAACAACTCAAACTAAGCAAGCAAAGATTGCTAGTCAATTACAAAAATTTGTCAATGAATATAGAATAGCACAACCATCTAGAGCGTCACAATGAATTCAAGAAAGCACATCTCGTAATGTTGCAAATAATCTTGATACAATATCAAAACTTAAAGGAAAATTTTACAATTCCTCATATACTTGGGGTATTGTATCATCGATCCAAGGTTATAGGATGACTTGTGTAATAGATCCGAATGAGAGTGCTCAAAAAAGAACTGATAGAATAGGAATAATTAATAAACTTAAAAATCTGCATGTATTTACAGAAGAAGAACTCACTTTTTTTGCAAATCATTCAAATTTTGTTGCATTTTGCAAAAGTTTTGAATAGCTAGTTTAGATAAAAAAGATACTTAGCTCGAGGGAAAAACAAATATCAAAAACAATACTTTATCTACTATTATTTACGTATATGAATTATCATCGCTGAGAAGGTTTTAGACAAGGAGCATCCAGTTTTTTAGAGATAATATCCCTTCTCCTTCTTATAGGTATCACTTATCTCCAGATGAGATAGCTCAACTGAGAGACAAAAATATTCGAGATAATGGATGAGTCGTCATTGGAAAACCACAAAACCCGATTATAGGAGATCTTCAGAAGATTATATCATGGCCAAGTACAAAAGTTTCAGAGGTCGTAAAAGAAAGGGTTAGTAAATTGATTGCAGGTCTTCATGACACTCCTCCAACAGTTACTATAAAAGATGGGGTCTAAACCAGTTGACGGTAATTCTTTACCCCATATACTGGCTCTATGATCAGAAAAACTCTCTATCGAAAAAAATCACGAATTTGAGATGCAAAAATAAGAGAAATAGTTCGCTATTTTTCTCTGGATTTTACCTCAGATATTACAGCGAATCTAACATGACTTAATCCTAAAACTACTCAAGATTGGTATAGATATATCAGAAAAGCTATCTCAGCTCTCTGTGAAGCAGAAAAAGCAGAAATATGGACAGGTTCTATTGAGGTAGATGAAAGTTATTTCTGACCCACTAGAGTGAGATGAAAGAGATGAAGATGAGCTGGAATGAAGACAATAGTATTTGGACTCCTCAAAAGAAATGGAAAAGTCTATACTGAGATAGTTCCTGATGTGAAAGCTAAAACTTTGGTTCCAATTATCAGATGAAAAGTAAAGATTGAAGATACTGAGATCAATAGTGATGGTTGGCCTGCATATGATGGATTGGTAGATATTGGATATGAGAAACACTACAGAGTACATCATGGAGCCAATGAGTTTGCGAGATGAAACCAGCATATTAACTGAATTGAGTCATTTTGGAGCTTCACAAAAAGAAGACTCTCTCAATTCAATTGAATCAAGAAAGCTTACTTTTATTACTTCTTGAAAGAATCTGAATTTCGATATAATTGTCGTATACAATGAAAAGATATCTATAAAGAAATCTTAAAATTACTCAGAAAATTTAACCCGTAACTGGTTTAGACCCAAAGATGAATGTTGAGTGAAGGTTGCAAGGTTTGTCGAACAAATGAGGCCTGTTTCAGAAAAAAGCAGTATTGATGTTGCAGTACTCAGGATTCTTGATGCAAATTTCACGACTTCATGAGAAGCACTTTCATCAACAACTCAAAGAAGATCATTTATTACTCCAGTTCCAGCAATGATCCAAGACCGAACATCACCAGTACCTGAGAGAGTAGTCAATCCACAATCAGAAGAGGCTATTCGTCCACAAATCGCCATCTTAAATATACCTCCATTTGGAAACAAACCGATTAGCACATTTAAGCCACATCCTTCTTTTTTAAAGGGTTATACTGGAAATAAATATAATCTTACTTGGGATATATTAAGTAACCCTTGTGTTCCAGAAGGGCTCAAGATAACACTTCGTCGAATATTAGATAGTAATGAGTATAAGGCTTGTTCATTCTGATCGATGCCTGCTATTAATAGAACCTTAAGCTCAGCATATGAGCAATGGAAAGTAGATGGGTATGATTCATTCCTTGGATCAGAAATTAATCGATATCAGAGGTTTTTATTTATAGAAGTACATCATCTTTAACCATCGTAATGGAAATCTCTTTTATTTTTATCGAAAAACAAGTTTTCTTAAATCAAAGATATTTTTGGAACTAATTTAAACCAATTTCTTTGCTATTTCCAATATTTTTTCTATAATTCCCTCGAATTATATCGCCTCTCGCCCTTCCGAAGAAGATTGTTTTGTTTCTAAAATTATTTTCTTTGGATAGACGAGTGATATAATCCTTGTTTTGTCATTCTGACGATAGGAAGAATCTGCTCATGGGAAAAGCGGATCCCTCGTTCCTCGGGATGACAAATCACAGCAGTTCTTTTAATTCTTTATTTATTTTATTATGATCGTCTGACTCAAGGATAAAGATTCGCTCAATCGAGTTTTTGTCACAAAAACCTATAAAATAGGAAATAAAAATATTACTTTTGAATCTGGTCGTCTCGCACTTTTTGCGACTGGATCTGTCGTCATTGCTGATGAGGTAGGGAACTTTCTCCTCACCACGTGTGGAGTCGGAAATCCAAAAGATGGAGACTTCTTCCCTCTTACTGTCGAATTCCAAGAGAAATATTATGCGACTGGGAAGATTGGTGGTAATCGTTTTATGAAGCGAGAAGGTCGTCCAAGTGATGCCTCTATTTTGAATAGCCGTATGATCGATCGTCCAATCCGTCCGATGTTTCCAAAAGGGACTCGTACTGATACACAGATTATTTCGTCGATTATGTCATCTTCAGGACTTTCTGATTTTGGCTGGTATGGTATCACTGGTGCATCTCTCTCCGTCATGCTTGCGGGCGTGAAGGAATTCGAAGGACCAGTAGCATGAGTCCGTATCGCTTCAGATGAGGCAGGGAATTTTATCTTTGATCCGACCTTCGAACAGATTGAATGAGCTCATCTCGACCTTACCGTCGCTGGTACACTTGATGCAATCACAATGGTAGAAAGCCAGTGAAATGAAGTATCCAATGAGCTCATGGTCAAGGCATTTGAATATGCTCATGTCATAGTCAAGGAGCTTTGTAGTGCTCAGAAGGATTTCCTTGCCGAATATAGAAAAGCATACGCACTTCCAGAGACGACGCTCACTGTCTGAGAGACTGATAATGATACTGTGACAAAAGTTCAAAATACTGTGACCAAAGATGAGATCAAATCTCTCTATGGTCTCGGAAAACTCGAATTCCATGATGCACTCCATACTCTTGTAGAAGAAGTCGCCGAGAAGCTTGGATATGATAAAGAAACCAATACGCCAAAAATGGGAGATATCGCTGATAGTGTCAAAGATATGGTAAAAACTGATATGCGAAAAACTGTTCTCGCGACTCGCACTCGTCTCGATGGACGTGGTACTGATGAGGTTCGTCCTGTACGAGCTACTGCTCCGATTTTACCCCGAACTCATGGTTCTGCGCTCTTTGAGCGAGGTGTCACTCAAGTCCTCTCGATCACAACCCTCGGTGGCCCATCTGATATCCAGCTCATCGATGATATGTTCGAGGAGAATACAAAACGCTATATCCATCACTATAATTTCCCTCCATTCTCTGTCGGTGAAGTGAAGCCACTTCGTGGAGTCGGTCGTCGTGAAGTCGGACATGGTCGTCTTGCCGAGAAGGCACTCGAGCCAGTTCTTCCAGATCAGACTGATTTTCCATATATGATCCGCGTCGTATCAGAAACGACAACATGTAATTGATCAAGCTCCATGGGTTCTGTCTGTGGCTCGACAATGTCACTTATGGATGCATGAGTACCACTCAAAGCTATGGTAGCTGGAGTCGCAATGGGAATGATCTATGATAATGAGACTGGAAAATATGAGATACTTGCGGATATTCAAGCACAAGAAGATTTTCTTGGTGATATGGACTTCAAGGTCGCACGCACTCCAAAAGGAATCACAGCACTTCAGATGGACTGCAAGATTGCAGGGCTTTCTATGGAAGTCATAGAGCAAGTTTTTGCAAAATCCGTCGATGCCTGTGGATATATCATGGATGAGATGAAAAAATGTCTTGCTGAACCACGTGCTGATCTCTCTCCATATGCTCCATTTCTTCTTGCAATATTTGTTCCAGAAGAGAAAATGCGTGAGGTAATCTGAAAAGGTGGCGAGACTATCCAATGAATCGAAAAAGAATATGGTGTCGAGGTCAATCTCGAAGATGATGGACAATGTACAGTCACTGCAAAGACCCAAGAAGCTGGACAAGCAGCACTTGAATTTATCAAGGGAATCCTCAAGGATATTGAAGTCGGTGATATTTATGAAGGGAAAATTGTAAAAATTATTGATATTGTTGGTGCTATAGTCGAAATCAGTAAAGGAAAAGAAGGAATGATACATATCTCTAAATTTGGAGTCAAGGAAAGAATTGAGAATGTAAATACTGTTGCGAAAATGGGTGAAATCGTGAAAGTAAAAGTCTATTCGGTCGACAAGGAAAAAGGAAGAATTGGACTCGAAAAAATGACAGAAGTATCTGCAAGTGCGTAGTATGAGCAGGAATAATTTTGTCATCCCGAGGAACGAGGAATCTTAAACACTTGTGTAAATACTTTTTATATACTCCACCTACTATACAAAGAAATCGTTTCTAGAAAATAATATTATCAGATAATATATATAATACTATCAATGTCATATTTGACAGTATTGGTGTTTTAACTAGAATGCTGTTCGCATATGTGAGTACACTATGCAACTTCTTATTTTTCAACTATACAGTATGTCTCTCGATTCCGCTTGAGTATGAGAACTAAACATTGTTCAACAGCTTTTTCATGATGTCACAGAACTCGTGAAAAATACAAGAACTGCATGGAGAAAAACAATGGATTCACGGATTCCTGAAGAACATGTTCTCCACTATGTAGAACAAAACTATGGGAATATTGCCCAGAATCTCTCACTCGCTGGAGAGAATATCTGCAGATGACTCAATGATAAAAAAGGAGAACCTATCCTCAATGCAAGTTTTTTTGATCGAACATGAGAGCTGATTATCCTCGGTCCAAACATAGGAAAACATGAAGTAATGAGTCAAAAGGAACGTATCATCTTGGATGTAGCGCTCATTGCAAAACTCCTCAAGGAATGGATACCAAATAAAATGAGTGACTCTCATCAAAGTGAGGAGAACCCTAATTTTCTTCTAATGGAAGATAGATTTACACCAGCTCATCTTAATATGCTTGGGAAGCTCGGAATTCACCTTACTCTCCTTTGTGATCAAGGAAAAAGAATGGTATGTCTCTCGCACTAATTATTACTTCTCACCCTCGTAGCATCCTCCCTCTCATTTGAGAGGGTTTTCTTTTGCCCTTTTTTTGTTTTTATCTATACTCAGGCCCATGACTACAAAAAGACTTTATGCCTTTACTCTTGGTCGTGAATGGAAGCTCTCACTTGCAGAGCTCTTTTCTCTATTCTGAGACCGGGCATTCGTGATGCATAGTGAAGAGGTGGCAATATTCGAGCTTGGAAACGATGAAAGTGACATTATTGCAATATTCCGCAATATAGGTGGATCTATACGTGTGATCCGTATTATTGACGAGACTGATGAGAGAAGATTCCCGACTGATGTCATATCTCAAGTCGAAAATACTGAGAAAAAGTCAGGTAAGATTACCTTTGCTCTCTGAGCATATGGACTCGAATATCGAGTCTCAGATGTTGGGCTTCGAATCAAGAAATCCCTTATAGAAAAAGGTCTTTCTGTCCGTCTTGTGAATATTGAGAACAAAAATATCAACGCTGCATCATGGAAAAATGATCGTCTTGGGAAGAGTCAGACAGAATATAGTCTTATAGATATCGCCTGAGCAAATACTCCTCTCTTTCTCGGTGTCACTCTTGCCTGTCAAGATATCGATGCGTATGCACGGCGAGATACGGGAAAATCACGAGACATGGCGGTTGGAATGATGCCACCAAAGCTTGTCCAGATGATGATCAATCTTGCGCTCAATCGATGATCTACTATAAATCAGAAATCTTTCAAAAACGAGAAGCTCGAGGCAGAAAAATATTTTTGAAAGGAATTTACATGATGAGTAAATGATTGAAAAAATATTGTTTCTAACAATGAACTTCGAAGTTTTTCAGAGATTTCTATCTATGATCCATTCTGTGGTCTCGGGACGACACTTATTGAGGCCGCAAATATGGGATATACTCATCTCATTGGAAGTGATATTTCTGCCGATATGGTACGTGCTACAGAAGCCAATCTTGAAGCATTTATCACAGAAGAGAAAGTATGGCAAGAACGTATTCGAATCGCAGGTGGAACACCGAAAAAAGATTTCTCTGATTTTAAAAGTACCATTTTTGAGCTCGATGCTGCGAAAATATTTCGCCATTTTGAAGGGAAAAAACTCGAAAATATAGTCATTGTATCAGAATGATACCTTGGAGAAATTATGATGAAGGAGAGTATTACAGTAGATCGTGTGAAGATCGAACGATCCAAGCTTACACGTATTTATGATTCATTTTTCCATGGACTCCGAAATATAGGATTTCAGGGGAATATCGTGATGACTTTCCCTTTTTGGGATATTCGTGGTACATATTCGTATTTCACAGAGATATATGATGTCATCGAAGATGCGGGATTTGAGATTATTCCCCTACTTCCCTATGACATGAATATCCTCACCAAGAAATGAAGTCTTCTCTATCGTCGTCCAAGTCAGAATGTAGGACGCGAGATCATAAAACTACGACTAAAAAAATAATATGCAGAAGATGAATCTCTCACAACATGAGCGAAATCCTAGCTATTACAATCGAGATAGAGATATGTGGCTTGCCCTCGCATGGAATGCGATCAAGAAAACCCTTACCGAAGTTGGGCAAGAAAAATTATTTGAATATATCACAAGCGTGAGACTCACTGAGAAGAATATAATTATTACCACTGGAAAACCTGTAGTGAATGCGGAACTTCGTATGTGTAGTGAAGAGATTCTTTTGAGTGCAAATATGAGCTTTGCTCAATTCCAGAGTATGAAACGAGAGAAGATTATATTCAAGTAACTTGAGATGAGACTTTATCAATAATAATCTGATGAGACTGATCGTGTATTACAAAATTACCCAATTGATCAAATTGTCATCATACAGATTGCCATTGTCGTTTCAGTTGATCCGCTTTATCTGACAATCCAAGCCGATGAAGCACGAATGTAAGTGCTTGAAGTTTTGGGATTCGTCTCATAATATATTCTCTTTTATCATCAGGCTCCATATTTGGTATATCAGAGAGATTGTGTATTGTATCGCGGAACTTGTGTCGAGCATCTATCTCATCAAAGAATAGATAATGCCAAAGACTGTCGATTTCCAGTTCTTTCTTTTCTTGGTTCATATCAGGGCAATTTACATCAAGATATGGACCATATGAATCAAAAAGTTTCCGAAATGCTCACGCATCATGGGAATCTAAGTGTTTAAAAATCTTTTCCTTTCGTGACTTATCATGTCCAAGCATTTCGAGCATATATATATACTTTCACGCCTCTGATTCTTCGAGCGAACTTAAATGATCAAATAAGGATTCTTGAATCTCCTCACGAGCATTTGAAGGCAATTTTGAGAGTTTCACTATACGACAAAATATATCTAGTGGAACTATATCAAATACTTCTTGCCAACGTTCCGGATGAGACTCAAGCGTATCATGAAGAATGAGTACTGTTATATTTTTCCAGTTTGGATAACTCTCTTGGCTTATATATTCCAATACAATTTCTATTGGATGAGTGATATATGGCATTCGAGAGACCTTTCTGATTTCTCCTAAGTGAAATCCTTCAGCAAGTTGTGCAGCACGAAAAATTATTTCCCATTCTGAATCGGAAATATTCTTACATTTCTCCATCCAAAAAAGGTATTTATGAAAATCATCGACCCCATTTCATAAAGCATGATATGAGTAATGTTTTATTTCATTCATCAATATATATTACAATATTTGTACTATACTTAGTAATATAATCTCGTCAAATAATAATTTGACTTTATTAAATTTTTACCCGTATTTTCCTTTTGCCTCCATTTCATTTTTTCGTATACTCTCACCATGTCTATTAAATCATCAAAACCCGATATTATACGTATTGTGAAGCCTGAAGTAGTGGAAGAAGATATTATTTCCGAGATATCTCTGCGTCCTCGTCATCTCGATGAATATGTCGGGCAACGACAAATGAAGGAGCATCTCAAGGTTTCTA
>CAVXMT010000005.1:0-109341 GCA_963763105.1 uncultured Candidatus Altimarinota bacterium
GAAAAAACCCACCAATAAATGTCCATTAAGCCAAAAAAATCCCCTCAAATTTGAGGGGATTATTATTATTCTGCAGGAGCTTCCTCCTTTGGATCTACTTCCTTTCCTTCGATCGTTGTGAGAGAGATACGATAGCCGAGGAGATCTCAGGCGATATTGATATTGGTTCCACCGCGACCGAGGACTTTCGCCTTCTCTTCGTCTTTCACTGTTGCTCGGATAATCGTATTTCCTTCGTCGATTTCGATCTCTTCGACTGTTCCTGGAATGAGTGCACGGCGAACCATTTCTTTTTGATCAGTTGTATAGTTGATAATATCGATTTTTTCTCCAAAAAGCTCATCAACAATACCACGGACACGCATACCTTTTGGTCCGATAAGACACCCTGCTGGATCAACATCTTCTTCATCAGAAGCAACGATAATTTTCGTCTTCACTCCTGGCATACGAGCAATAGAGACGATCTCGACAGTTCCTTCCTCGAGCTCTGGAGTATTCATTTCGAAGAGCTTCACGACAAGTTCTTTATCTTTTCTCGAGAGAATGACGCGAGGACCAAGTTCAGGATCAATCTCCACTTTGCGGACATAGAGGAACATACGTTGCCCTGGAGTATACTTATCTTTTGAGACCTGTTCACTTTTTGGGAGTATGACTTGATTTCCGTTGTGATCAAATACGATACGATTTTTCTCGACGAGTTCGACACGAAGATTTACAATAGTATCTTCCTTATCTTTGAATATGTGATAGAGTTTTTCTTTTTCTGTTTCCTGGATTTTTTGTACGATCACTTGCTTCGCAGCTTGTGAAGCAATACGACCAAATCCCTCGGAATTGAGAACTTCATCTGAGACATCGATCTCGACGGTATCACCGAGAGCAAATCCACTCTCAGCACCACCGACATCGTCATAGCTCACCTCAATATCAGGATTTTCAACAGTTTCGACGATTGTCTTTTCGACAGAGATATCGACAGAGCCAGTCGACATGTCGAGTTTTACGTTCACATTTGCATCTTTTGATGCGTAGTCCTTCTTGTATGCAGTCTTGATCGCATGCTCGATGATTTCGACGAGGCGAGCTTTATCGATTTTTTTCTCAGCGGAGATCGCGTTCACAGCAGCCTCTATCTTGGCAAGGTCGAACATAGGTGTAGTGGGTTAGTGGTTAGAAGATTGGTAATTAGAGGAATATTCTCTGTCATATCGAGTAAGCGAGACAATTTGCTTATTTGAGAAGGATTTTTCCTTTCGTCGAAATGATGGAAACTTGGGGTAAAAAAAAGACTCGCCGTGAGACAGGTCCTTTTATATTCGATGAGTGTATTATATGGGAAATACGAAAAAAGCAAGAAGATTAGTAGATTACATTTACTTTTATGAATATATACTTATAATATTTAAGTGTTAAAAACAACATGTTTTATGAATAAAAGAGCCTTACATGAACAACTTGGTGCTGAAGAATAAGAAGATTTGTAGCATTGCTTATATTAAGTCTTTCTGAAAGTATGGTAGAATATCTTCTGAATAGAAGATATTCTGTTGAAGTGGCTTCTGAAGTTCGCATGATACTTACTCATCCTACAGAATGACTTGTTCAGTGGACACAAAAAAGAGAAGTAATTCTTTCATTTTGTAGGAAGGAGAATTAATTAGATAATTATGACAATAAAATCTCTACAGTCACATCTCAATAAAAAATTTCCAAAAGATTTAAAGTATGATCGGATGAAGCAGTCTGATTTTGAGGATGTCCACTGAAGAAAGGTGGTCTTTTATAGATTCATGCGTATGAATGTGCTCAATAGAATTTTTGAAAATGGTATTATTTTACCTTCTCATAATGCGCCCGAAATGAGTATAAGTGATGTTTCTTGTCAGTGATTCCAGTCTTTTATACACAGAGTAGGATATTCCAGAGAGACAGATTTGCTGAATGGAACATCATATGATGATTTAGTAAATTGGGTTCGTCAGAATATTGACTATATTACCCTCAGTTCGGTAAAAACAGGTTCAATGGGTCAGGCTTATACCCCATTTCTATCTGCTTCTGTCTGATGAATGGGATGACCTCATGGAATTAATCAATTTCTATATAATGGTGGAGTAATTGCAGAAATGCTTGTTCCAGAGGAAGAGGTATTGCTACCAGTATGATGAAGTCAAAATGAATGAGAAAAAGAAGTATACCTTACAAAAATAAAGATTGATTGGATATTGCGTACTTTTGTTGACCCATCTCAACTTGAAAAGGAAATATTGCAAAATCCTTCACACCCAATGAATAGATATTATGATAAAGAAAGATCAGATAGAATAGCACACACTATAAATCAGTGGAGATTTCGTGAAAAGAAAGTAGATTATTTACCAAAAGGATGGATGGAGTCTTTTCTTGATTCAAAAAAGCTAAGAGTAAGAGATGGCAAATATTACCTCGTATAAGGTCTATAATTCTATTTTTTTCTTAATAACCTCAAGAGTATTCATTCTACCCATTTTGGTGTCCAGACCAATATCTTCTGAAGTCTCATATTATGAGCAAAGTCATTTCACATTATTACTATCTCTTTTCCCGACTCTTCTGTTATATACTTTATAAATTTTTTCCAAAGACTATCAGAAAAATTGATATTTTCATCTACTATACCCCTGAGAAACTCAGATCTTTCAGCAACTGTAAGTTTCTGATAAAATCAATTATATCTAAGCATTACATTAGGTGGGTAAGCTGTAATTCGTAGAAGTACCTGAGCTTGTTCTTCATTAGGAAGACCTTTTATCATATTTGCAAGATTGTCTTGAAATTCAGTTGAAGTATCTGATTCTGGTGAGAGTTGTAGTCGCATGGAGTAATTTTATTAAAAGTTAATTATAAATTTTACATGAATAAGTCAATTACTATATCCTATATTCTAACACCAAACGCAACTTTTTAGACACTCTTTCATCAAAATAAAGTATTGGAGTAAAATAGAAGTCATTCTATTTTACTTTCTCACTTTGTTTTGGTATATGTCTCAACTCACAGAACATGAACTCTATAGTATAGAGGACAAGATTCGAGAATAATGGAAAGATAAAAAGATTGCTGACTATATTTATCGAGATAAGTCAGTTATATCTCGTCTCTTTGCTCGGTACCCAAGAGAATGATTCTTTGCTCAGCTTGTTATTACTGATCGTTTCAGGAGGAAAGGTATTGCCACTTCGCATCATACTCGAATAGAATCATGAGGGAAACTTGAACAATTTATCTTGAAGAAGGTAAAGAAACGATGGTCGCCTGAATAGATGGCAGAATCTTGGATAAGGCAACAAAAAGAACTGGGTATCCTTGAATCACTCTCAAAAGATACTATCTATACATGGATATATGCCACTCATCCTGATCTTGTGAAGAAATATTTGAGAAGAAAGTGAAAAAAGTATAGGCACAGAAAGCAAGAACAAATACTCAATCCAGATAAGTACCAGATACAGGATAGGCGAATGATTGATGAACGACCTGAAATTGTTGATGAAAGAAAAAGAATCGGAGATTGGGAATGAGATACTGTGATCTGAAAGGATAGAAGTGGTGCAATTCTCACCATGGTAGATAGAAAGAGTGGATACCTCAAGATATACCAACTCAAAAGATGAAAGCATGCACAATGAGTCACAGACACACTTTCATCCTTCTGGAAATATCTCCCAAAGAATAAAAGAAAAACTCTCACCCTAGATAACGGTAGAGAGTTTGCAGAACATAAGATGATTGAATTTGAAACGGGAACAAGAGTCTATTTTGCTCATCCGTACCATTCTTGGGAAAGATGAACCAATGAGAATACCAACTGACTCATTAGACAGTATCTCCCTAAGAAAACAGACTTCTCACATATTACTCAAGAAGACTTGAATAAAATTGAAAGGGAGATAAACTCAAGACCAAGAAAAAGACTCAACTATTCTACTCCATACCAAGTGTTTTGGTGAAAGAGAAAAAGTTGCATTTCAGATTAGAATTTAAGAAATTACATATACAATAAACTTTATGGAAATAAAAGAGGCTGATGATTTACGACCAAAACTTTTTGAGGCTATAGAGTATAAGGCTAGCAGATTATATTATGCCACCAGAAGTAGAAAAAATGCTGAAGAAGTTCGAGATTATATTTTGGTCATGCAAAGTCTCATCTTAAATTATATAGAAATTCATGAGAATAATTTTCGACTTCGATCAATGAAAGAATATAAAAAGATACATAATCCTGGTAGACCCCCAATCAAGTATATGAGATGATGGTGTAATATTCAGAACTTCTCGTCCCTATATGAGACAGATATAATAGGAATGAAAGATATTCATGCTATAAGAAGATGGGTTGAATCTGTTTTTGATTGAATACTCCTGCTTCATTGTTTACTAGAATGAATGGATTATGAAAATGAATTTGATAGGCGATATATGTATATTTGATGAAATATTATTTTCAAACAAAGACTACAGAATAAACGGTTTTGACGGTGAAAATCCTCAAAATGAGGTGCTGGTAGAGCTTCTTCTTGAACATCTTTTGGCTCAAAGATTGATAGCTGGTCGGGAACTTTCATAGCTAGGAAAGAATATGATTGTTATCGATGTCCTGAAAAAATCCACCCTTGACAATCATACCAAAAGGAAGTGATACGATTGGGTGAAACGGTGGAAATATTTCGGTATCATTCAAATTGTCCAGATGATCCGAATAATTCTCGAAGATATCATAAGGAAAATCAAGTAAAAGATAATCATCTTCCAGAATTAAAGCGAGCAGCATAGACTATTTCCTATACTTTCTCCCCTTGAGTTCCTCTGGAAAATGTTCCTGTTCACTTTTCTTCGATTCAAGATTATGAGCATACTCGTATCCTTTTCCGTATCCAGCTTCTTTCATGAGACTTGTTGGAGCATTCCGAAGATGAAGAGGGACTCATAGATTTCAGAATTCTCGAATATCACTGTGCATGGCTTGCATCGCTATGTATACGGAGTTGTCTCGTGGGGCTCATGCAAGATGGTAGGCAAGCTTGCAGAGTGGAAGTTCACATTCTGGCATTCCCATTTTTTCACATATATCATAGACAGAATTAGCCATGATCATTGCGAGAGGATCAGCGAGTCCGACGTCCTCGGAAGCAAAGTTGATCATTCGTCTGGCGATAAATCGAGGATCTTCACCACCAGCAAGCATGCGTCCTATCCAATATATTCCTGCATCGCCATCAGAATCACGGAGAGATTTATGCATGGCAGAGATGAGATTGTAGTGTTCTTCACCATCTTGATCATAGTTCAGAGATTTACTTCCAGCTTCAAGGATATTTTCTCGAGTGAGAGCTCATGTTCATTGGAGAATGCAAGCAGTTTCAAGAAGATTCAGAGTGTTACGAAGATCGCCTCATCAGAGCTTGGCAATAAGTCTGAGTACCTGTCATTCCTGCGAAGGCAGGAATCCAGTATTTTTCTCTATACTTTTGTGACCAAAAGTATCAAAAGTCTCGGTGGAAGAAAAACTCGTTCGCTGTCGCTCATTATTTTCCTGTTCTCATCTAACTCAGACAGTTTCTTCCCCCGAACCCTGCTGATTTCACTGTTCTCATGGCTTTACTGAAAAAATAATTTTCGGGTAGCGTGATTGAATTTCTGAGATATTCTTCTCGAGAAAAGCAATAATATCCTCTTCTTTTATCGGTTCGAGAATATATGTCCGACAGCGTGATAGGAGTGCATTGATCACCGTAAAACTCGGATTTTCTGTCGTTGCGCCAATGAGGGTGATGATGCCTTTTTCTACCCATGGAAGGAGTACGTCTTGTTGCGACTTGCTCCAGCGATGGATCTCATCGAGAAAAAGGATAGTCTGTCTCCCTTCCTTGAAGTTTTTTTGGGCCTTTGCAATGATCTTTACGACATCTTCCTTTTTCGATAGGACTCCAGAGAGATGGAAAAATTCTCCATCGAGTGAATTCGAGATGACACGAGCAAGTGATGTCTTTCCACATCATGGTGGTCACCAGAGAAGAATCGAAGGAAGTCTGCCTGCTTCGATAAATTTTCTGATCGATTTTCCTGGTCCAATAAGATGGGATTGTCCTACGAGATCATCGAGAGATTCAGGGCGGAGAAGCGAAGCGAGGGGAGTAATATTTTTTTCGAAGAGAGAATTCATGGAAGGAATTATAGGTATTTTTGTGAATATGTAAAAAAACACTTGAAAATTAAGAGAATTCAGTATATTGACTATTATAAATAATATTTATGAATCCATTATCTGACTTTCCTCTCTTACATTCTCAAGATTTCAAGCTTTCGGCACCGCTTACCGATGAGCAATTCCAAGATATTTGTACTCAAATTAAGACAAGAGTTGTAAAACTGGTACAGAAAAAACCACAAGTTTCAATTGTTTTTCCTGCGTTTAATGAAGAGATGTATCTTCCACTTATGCTCTGGACGCTCTCTAAGCTTGCTACTTCTACACCAATTGAAATTATAGGAGTGAATAATTCGAGTACAGATAGAACAGGGGAGATAATGCAAGAATGTTGAATTATCAAGATAGACGAGAAGAGAAAGTGAGTTTCATATGCTCGTCAAGCAGGACTCGAAGCAGCACAAGGAGAATATATTGCTACTACAGATGCTGATACTCAAGTGCCACGAGATTGGATAGATGTAAATTTGGATTATTTCAGAAATGACAAGAATTTAGTCTGTTTTTCCTCATGATCTCGAATGGAAAATATTCATCCTTCCCACCGATACATCCAGAAAATTCCTCAATTTATTAGGGCTATATTATGAAAATCACATCCAGAAGGATTACAAATTTTTCCTGGACATAATATGTTCTTCAAAAAAGAAAATGCTTTAAGTATTTGATGATATGCTCCATGATTTGATCTTGGTGAAGATAATATGCTTGCACAAAAACTGAAAAGTACATGAAATATTTATACTGCCAGTAATTCGTCATCCCAAATTGTAGTAAGTTCAAGACGTTTAGATTCCTTTGTTAAGCTTATGACAATGTATTATCAGAGAGTTTTTTCTATTCAATGGCTTGATTACAGAGACTCTATCAGCAATGAGCCACAATCATTTCCAGATATCAGATAAAAACTTGCTTTTCCCTATTTTTCGCTATAATCCACTCATGATAACGGTGCCAAACACATATGTCGTCATACGATAAAAAGAGGTCTTTCTTGACCTCTTTTTTCTTTTTAAGCGGCGCTTCTCATTTCTATTCTTCGTTTTAATCTCAATATGAAAATAATTTTTGTCACATGAGGTGTTCTCTCTGGTATTGGGAAAGGTATTTCTGCCGCCTCGATCGGAGCTATCCTCAAGGGTATGGGAAAGAATGTCTATTGTCAAAAGATTGACTGATATCTCAATGTTGATCCAGGAACCATGTCGCCATTCCAGCATGGAGAGGTTTTTGTCACAGAGGATTGAGCCGAGACAGATCTCGATATTGGTCACTACGAGCGATTCCTCGATACCGACATGAATCGATTTTCCTCATTTACTTCTGGAAAACTCTATGAAGAAATCATTACCAAAGAGCGTCGTGGAGATTATCTTGGTGGTACTGTCCAGATCGTACCACATTTGACGGATCTTGTGAAAGAAAAAATACGATCAGGATTTGATCTCGCAGGTGCTGATATTTCGATCGTCGAAATCGGAGGAACAGTCGGAGATATGGAGAATGAATATATTCTCGAATCAGCCCGTCAACTTCAGCATGATCTTGGAAAAGAGAATGTAATTTTTGTTCATGTAGCACTTCTTCCATATCTTGCTGCAAGCAAAGAACTCAAGACAAAGCCAATCCAGCACTCTGTCCGAACACTCATGAGCTATGGAATCAATCCTGATTTTCTCATCATCCGTGCGGATGCCCCGATTCCAGAGGATGTGATAGAGAAGATTGCACATTCGACGGGAATTTCCAGTACACATGTGATTCCAGCGCCGACGCTTGATTCGATTTATCGAGTTCCACTTTCTTTTCATGCGGAGCATTTCTGAGAGAAGATTTTTGCTGATCTCGGACTTCCAGAAGTGAAAGCAGACATGAAAAAATGGGAAATTCTTCTTGCAAACATAGACGCTTCACACGATATTCTTCGTATCGCTATGGTCGGGAAATATGTCGGACTTGAGGATGCATATTATTCACTCAATGAATGACTCAAAGCAGCAGGATTTGCTCATCAGAAAAAGGTAAAACTTGAATTCATCGAAGCAGAAGATATAGAAAAGGAATTGAAAATTGAAAATTGAAAATTGAAAATTACGGATCAAGGAAAGATCTCAGAAATCAAAATCCTTCAATGATTCGATGGAATCTGCATTCCTGGAGGATTCGGGACGCGTGGAACAGAAGGGATGATCGAAGCTGCAAAGTATGCTCGAGAGAATAAAATTCCTTATCTCGGAATCTGTCTTGGCTCACAAATAATGGCAATCGAATTTGCACGCAATGTTCTCGGAATTGTGGATGCTTCGAGTGAAGAATTCAATGTTGAATGAAAGAATAATATCATCCATATTATGGAACATCAAAAAGGCCTCACGACGAAGTGAGGAAATATGAGACTTGGATCCTATCCATGTATCATTCATGAAGGGACATTGGCTGGAAAAATTTATAATGAACTTACTGTCTCAGAACGTCATCGTCATCGATTTGAATTCAATCCTGCATATCGCGAACAGATGGAAGCAAAAGGATTTCTCGTCTCAGCGACGTCACCTGATGGGACACTTGCTGAAGTCGTAGAGATCAAAGATCATCCATATATGATCGCAACACAATCTCATCCTGAGCTTATTTCTCGTCCGACAAGACCTCATCCACTTTTCATGGGATTTGTGAAGGCAATGATCGGTTCGTAATTTGCTTTTTACCCCATTTTTTCTATACTTTTTCACGCCTGCCCAGGTGATGAAATGGTAGACATGTGCGTTTCAGATACGCATGAGAGCAATCTCGTGTGGGTTCAAATCCCATCCTGGGCACCATTCTTTTTGCCATTTCTCAAAATATCTGCTACACTTATAGCAGATATTTTATATTCACTATGGCACAAGAAATCGAACGACAATATGTCGTCAATGCGACACATCCAGATTGGGAGAAGCTCAGAGCTTCGCTCCCAGCAAAGAAATATGTCCAAGCAACGATTCATCGTGGTGAGTGAAATAAACTTCGAGTACGACTTATAGAAGATCTCTGAACAGGAAAGAAAACGGCTGCCTTTACTTTCAAAGTACAGAAGAAGTCAAAAAGATATGAACCAAATATTCGTGATGAGTATGAATGGGAAGTGCCGTACCGCGTTGCACTATTTATCATGATCGGACACAAGGATGTCCAGAAAATTCGCTACGAATATCGTCATATCGATGGGAAAATATGGGAACTTGATGAATATATTGCTGATAATGAATGAATTGTTCTCGCTGATATAGAGCTCTCCACGCTCGATGAAAAATTCGAGATTCCTTCGTGGGTCTGACAAGAGACAACAAAGCTCAAGAAGATTACCAATAATTCATTCTCGCTTCATCCATACAAGAGCTGGTCAGGAGAAGAAAAGAAGTGGTATGAGACACTCAAAACAAAAAAATAATTTTTTGACAAACACCCATATATCTCTATCATCAGCTTATGAATTTCCAAGCTCGTCTTGCATACCTTGTCCAGCCTCCCCTTTCGACTCTCGGAAGGTAATTTCATATGAAATCTCAAATCCCTCCTCGAGAGTCTTAATTGACAAGAAGGGGGGATTTTTTATTTATATTTCTTTCTCTATGATATCTTCAGCTATTTACAGACTTAATACTGTCGGCTCAGAGCTCTATTCAGAAGTCTGTGTAGATCGATGACGGACAGTCTATGATTTTCATGTGACATCAGAGCAGGTAGGAATGATACTCTCTATACAAGATCGAATATCAAGAACAGAATATAATCGATGGAAAATTTCTGGAAAAAAACGACAATGATGACATCTTAATCTCGAAAAATTCAGAAACACGTTTTTTGATAGCGAAAAATAGATTTCTTTCTATAATATCAACCATTAACTTTAACTCTTATGCTTAAGCTTTCCACGTTCCCATTCAAGACACTCAAGACCCTTCCAAAAGTGAGTGATAATAAGTCTACTTCTATCCTTCTTCAGGGATGATATATTCGCCAATGCATGGCAGGCGCGTATGAATTTCTCCCGATAGGATATAGAGTACTTCGTAATATCGAAAATATTGTCCGTGAAGAAATGGATAATGCTGGCTATCATGAGATGCTTATGACTATACTCACTCCTCGTGAGCTCTGGGATACGACCAATCGATGGGATATTCCAGAATATTTCAAGGTGCCTGGATGGGGAACGAGCGAGTTTCGTATTGCACCGACGAATGAAGAAAATGTCACCAGTATTTTCCGAGAATTTATCCAGTCGTACAAGGATCTTCCGACGTGCGTCTATCATATTCAGAAAAAGTTTCGAAATGAGAAACGAGCAAAATCAGGACTTCTTCGTGGTCGAGAATTTATCATGAAGGATGCCTATTCTTTCCATGCAAATATAGAGGA
Organism: uncultured Candidatus Altimarinota bacterium; assembly: GCA_963763105.1. Lineage (GTDB taxonomy): Bacteria > Patescibacteriota > Gracilibacteria > BD1-5 > UBA2023 > JAGOMW01. The sequence goes on from CAVXMT010000005.1 coordinate 10,661, forward strand.
TTTCGAAGCTTTCTATGAGAATATCAAGTGAGTCTATATGCGAGTTTTTGAGCGACTTGGAATTGGTGCTGATACAGTCATTGCTGATGCTGATGGTGGCGCTATTTCTGACAAGAATTCTCATGAATTTCAGACATTTATCGAAATTGGTGAAGATACTATTGTGCAGGATAGCTCAGGATATTCATACAATCTTGAGCTTGCTTCAGGAATTGCCGATACAAAAAATCCTGATGAGAAAATACAGTCTCTTGAGTATATCGATACCATCGATGAGATCGTCACTATGGAAAAGATGACGAAATATTTCAATGCTCCAGCTTGGCAGATGCTCAAGACAGTTGTCTATAAGACAAAAAGTGGAAAATTTTTCTCTATTGTCATTCGATGAGATCTTGATGTGAATGAGATCAAGGTTCGTAAATTTGTCGCAAAAAAATATGGTGAAGAATTTACTCAAGCAACAGAGGATGACTTGATTTCTCTCGGTACTGTTCGTGGATTTATTACACCAATACGAGCTTCAAAACTCAAGATGGAAAACTTTGGTGATGAATCTCTTATGAGTGCGAAGAATTATTTTGGTGGCGCGAATACACTCGCAAAATCGACAAAAAATGTAAATATTGCTGATCTTGATATTGCTGAATTCCTTGATTTCAATGAACCAATCGAATGATTTACTTCTCGAAATGTATCTGGCGAAAAGCTCACATTTCGTAAAGCATGTGAAGTAGGGAATATTTTTCATCTGGGAGAGAAATATTCGAAACCATTCGGACTCGCATATTCTGATGAGAACAATAATACTGTAAATCGAGTAGAAATGGGATGTTATGGAATCGGAGTTTCGCGACTTATGGGCGTTCTCGCTGAGTATTTCATGACAGAAAGTGGAATTGCTTGGCCAGAATCTGTTGCCCCTGCTGATTATTATATTATTGTGCTCGGTGAAGAAAATATTGCTTGAGCAACTATCCTTGCAAAATCTCTCGAGAAAGAATGAAAGACAGTTATTCTTGATGATCGAATGGGTGGAAAATTTGGATTTGGTCAGAAGGCAGCTGATTGCGATCTCTGGGGTATTCCGAATCGGATTGTTCTTTCACCGGGGACTCTTGGAGAAGGAGGATACGAAGTGAAGGGGCGAACACAAAGTGAAAGTGAAATAATTCCATATTCTTTTTAGCTTAATTTTTGTGAAGAGATTTCTTCTTTTTTTCATCTTTCTCGGAGTTCTTTCTCTTTTTCCATGGTTTCTGATCTCAGGGATGGTATCAGATTCACTCTATCGTGATGTGGACGCTATTCCAGAACGAGAAGTCGGACTTCTTCTTGGGACGACCCCAAGTGTAAATGGAATCAATAATGTTTTCTATTCGACTCGCATCGAAGCTGCGAAAATGCTCTATGAACGGGGGAAGATCCACCATATTCTTGTCTCATGAGATAATAGCACTGCCGCATATAATGAGCCTGAAGCGATGAGAAAATCACTTGTAAAGTCATGAATTCCAGAATCAGCGATTACACTCGACTATGCTGGATTTCGAACACTTGATTCTGTAGTGCGTGCTGGAGAAGTATTTTCTCTTACATGATGATTCACAATTATTTCTCAGCCATTTCATGTCGAGCGAGCCCTCTTTCTTGCTCGGGCTAATCATATCGATGCGATCTGATATGGCTCTGCAAATGTGAGTCTATCTCTTGGGCTTCGTACCTATATTCGAGAAATTGGAGCTCGGTGGTTGGCGCTCTATGATGCTATTTTCGGAACAAATCCTATAGTGCTTGGTGATGTAGAGTTGCTCAATGGGAAATAATTTGCTCTCAGGGAGAAAATCTATACAATCCGCGACATTGTAACTTGTAGATTTTTATGCCAAAAAACCAGATACTTGAAAATATCACAATCGATAAACTTATATTCTGAGGAAAATGACTCTGAGTCGCGCCTGATGGAAGGAAGATTATTATTACTGGTGGGTGTATACCACAGAGCATTGTGAATGTCCGAGTTCTCAAAGAACGAAAGTCTCACTATGAAGGACAAGAACTTCAAGTCGTAAAGAAATCTCCGCTTGAAATTCCTCTCCAGAAATGACATCAACTCTATGGTGGAGCAAAGTGGCTTACGATCGGATATGAGGACCAACTGAAAATCAAGGAATGACAGGTGAGAGAAGCATTTCATCATCTTCGCGATTACACAATAGATACAGTATGGTATCCAATCATTGCATCACCACAGATCTATGGATATCGAAATAAAGTCGAGTTTTCATGGGGAAAATACATAAGTGAGCGAGAATGAATTCATGATGATTTCCGATTTGGATTCCATGCTCAATGACAATTTGATCGGATTATTGATTGCACCTACTGTGCTCTAGTAGATGAGGAGATTAACGATATATTTCATACAATTGATACACTTTCCCGATCTTCGGGATTTCCGACATATGATCCAAAAACGTCAGAAGGTTTCTGGCGTCATCTTGTCATAAGAAAGGCACATAAAACCGGAGAGATTATGCTTATTTTTTCAGTGAATGGAACATGGGAACCGACACATACAAAAACAGAAAACACAAAGGAATATTTCTTCGCAAAAATGGTTCAACAGTTGACCGAAAAATTTCCTCATATTGCATCCGTATTCTTTCTAGAAAATATTGGACGAGCAGATATTGTGCAATGAAATTCTATCATTCTCTTTGGTCAACCAGCGATTACTGAGACACTTCTCGGACTTACATTTGAGATTCAGCCGAAGAGCTTTTTCCAAGTCAATACTCTCGGAGCTGAAAAACTCTATACACAAACGAGTGATTTTATTCGAAATAAATGAGGAATACTTCTTGATCTCTATGCAGGAACTGGGACTATTGGCATCCTTCTTGCGAAGAACTTTGAACAAGTCTATTCAGTGGAGATGATTGAGTCTGCAAGTGAAGATGGACAAAAAAATGCGGAGAGAAATAATGTCACTAATATAGAATTTATCTGTAAAAAAGTAGAAATATTTGCACAGGAATTCAAGGATGCAAGAAAAAAGGTAGATACGATTGTCATTGATCCACCTCGAGATGGGATGCATCCATCGACACTTCCGAGTCTTCTTTCTTTTGATGCTTGAGAGATTATTTATGTTTCCTGTAATCCAGCTACTCTTACACGTGATCTCGAAGTCCTTGTTGGGAAGGCTCGTGATGAGAAGCTCGAAAATAAAACAAAATACCGTATTACGGATGTTGCACCCGTCGATATGTTTCCACATACGCATCATATTGAGACAATAGTCAGACTCGAGAAGATATAAAAAATGGAAATGAATATTTATTCAGTTCCATTTTTTTAAGCTATAGTATTTTCAGAATTCTTATTTTGAGGCACATCCAGTAAGAGTCTCTGATCCTACGAGAACAGTTGCCTTATAGGTATATTTTGTCTCACTCATACCATCACTACAAGCTCCTTTTACGAGATTGATAAAGAAATCACCTTTTACACCACTGATTGTTACAAGAGCTCATTTATCACTTTGTGTTGTAGAAAATGTCAATGTTTTTACTCCAGCATCTCCAGGACGGCTGAGTACAACACCCGTAGCAGATATATCTGCTGACCAAAATGGCTCAGTTCCCTTTGCTTTATACGATTCACCCTTTGCGGGTATAGCTATAGGGGTAGTTGCCTCACCAGAGGCAGTTAGTGGTACACTCGGATATGTATTTACAGGAACAGGAGATTCGGCACTAGGAGTTCACCACCATGTACAAGAAGCGAGGAAAACGAGCGAAGAAATAGCAAAAATAGAATATTTCATAGAAAAAGAATTAAAAAATAGATATTCGTATTTTATTCTTTTTATTGGAGAAGTAAACTATTTTATCGAGAGAGTAAATACTGTCCCTTCATTCACAATACTTTTCACAGATATTTTCCAGCCATAGAGCTTTACTATACGATCGACGACAGAGAGTCCAATGCCAGTTCCTTCATATTTTCCACTGCGATCTACACGAAAAAATCGGTCAAATATTTTTTTGGTATCTTCTTCATTCATTCCAATTCCCGTATCTCTGATGGAAAGGAGATTATTTTTCCATGAGATATGTATTTTTCCACCTTCTTTATTGTAACGGATCGCGTTTTGTAGGAGATTGGAAAAAAGAATATGAAAATGATGAGGATTCACCGAAATTTTTGCATTTTTTGCTATATCAAGAGTGACACTAAGATTCTTTGATTCGATTTCTCTTTTTCGAGTTTCGATAATTTCTTCAATAGCTTTTCATATTTCTATATGTTCTGCTTTTCCTGATTTTTTAATATTTACAAGCTCGAGAAGGCCATCCAGGGAACTACTCATAGAAAGTATAGTAGCAATATTTTCTTCGATGAGATCTTTCTCAAAGTGTTTCGAATCTCTGAGTATCTGAAGATTGCCAGAAACAATTGCAAGTGGAGTCTTGAGCTCATGCCCAGCATCATGAACAAAGTGTGACATAGCATTCATATTTGCTTCTACAGGAATGAGTGTCTCACGAATGAAATATCTTCCCATGAGATAAAATGGAATCAGAATAGCAAAATCCATAGCAAGAAATCGGAGAATATCACGAAAAATATCTTCGAGAGGATATCAAGATCTTCGGAAGAATATTGTAAATTGTTCCTGTCCAGAGCCACTTGATACTTTCCGTAGAAGAAGATCATCATATTCTGTGGTGGTCTCAAGAGGAAGAGATTTGAATACTTCTTTTTTTACGAATTCATCATCACTTTCGATATTGAGATTTCCTTGATTCCTGATAACATTTCCTTCAATATCCACAATCACCGTATTCATTCCGATAGCTGGAGCCCTTCTTCATTTTCAGACGGGAGGTTCGTGAGAATTCTGTCTTTCGAGAACACGAGTAATCTGACTTTCAAAATTTTGTTTTTGGAATTGGCTTTCCATCAGCAGTCTTCAAATTATGAAAAATCCTTCAAATAAAAGAAGAAAAATAAAGGCTCATCAGACAAAGAGTGTCACAAGCCGTCGTTCAGTAGATAGAAGTGAATGTTTTTCCATAAGAAGATGTTTTATTTTTCAGCGAGGAGATATCCGATTCATTTTCTAGTCTCAATGACGGTTGGATCGATTTTTTTTCGAAGATATCCGATATAAACTTCGACGACTTTTATTTCTCCCCATGCATCATATATTCACCAAACCTTCTCAGCGAGTTCTATTTTCGTGATGATTTTACCAGTATTTTGTGCGAAATAGAGAAGGAGTTCATATTCTCGTTTTGAAAGATTCTTTGATTCACCTTTCCAAAACACAGTATGATTTTCTGCATTAATACTGAGATTTCCTACTTCGATTTCTTCAGTACTTTTTTGTGTATGATTTCTTCGTCCGAGAGCTTTGATTCGAGCAACCAATTCTCGATAATCACAGGGCTTCGAGAGATAGTCATCTGCACCATAATCAAGTCCAGCAATAATATCGCTTCGAGTACCACGAGAAGTGAGCATGATAATAGGAGTAGATTTTCCCTCCTTTCTGAGCCTTCGGCAGATTTCTATACCATCCATTCCAGGAAGCTCGATATCGAGAATTATGACATCATAATTATTGTTCACAGCTTCCATATATCACTCTTGTCCATCAGTCCTGAGTGTACAAGAAATCTCCTCATTCGCGAGGTAGCGAGTGACGGTCTGTGCAAGTGCGATGTTGTCCTCGATAAGAAGGGTATACATAGTTTTCTAAGGGTAAAAATATTATATAGATGCTTCTTCTATTTCCAAATTTCGAGAATCGAGAGAAGAAAATATTTTTTATTCAATGTAACAAAATACCGTAAGAAGAAGGTAAGAGTAGCATGAAAGGATTTGCATTTACGAGAAATACTCTAAAATTACTTTTATGAAATTCTCCTGCATCATCCCTGCCTATAATGAGTGATCTCGCATTGCTAATGTCATCATGACAGCTCTTTCCTGCGATGAACTCGATGAGGTGGTCGTCGTGAATGATGGCTCTGGAGATAATACGTGGGAAATCATCAATTCCTTCACTCATCCGAAACTTAACAAAATAAATATTGAGAAGAATGGTGGGAAAGCAAAAGCAATACTCACATGAGTTCATGCTTCAAAATGAGAATATATTGTCATGATTGATTCGGACCTACTCAATCTCACCCCTGAACATATCGCATCTCTCATAGATCCTATTCAAGGAAAAGAGGCAGATGTGACACTATCTGTGAGAAAAAATAGTCTCCCATTCTATAAGTGGATTGGTAGTGATTTTGTCTCCTGAGAGCGAATTGTTCCTCGTTCTCTCTTTGATGAATGAGAATATTACACATCTTGACCAGGATTCGGACTCGAAGTAAAGATGAACGAACGAATCGTAAAACGAAACTATAAAGTCAAAAATATTGTTTTTTCTGGGGTTATTACCCCGAGAAAGGCTGATAAACTCTGATATATAAAATGAACTCTTGCAGATTTTCTTATGGTATGGGAAATCCTCTCTGTTATGCCGATTCATCGGATTTGTCGTCAGCTTTGGTATTTTTCTCGGTTTTCTTCAAAATAAGCTCTTCTTTCTCCAACACCTTTGCTGTTTTTCTTCTCAGAAAAAAGAATGCACCAACTGCAATAAAAATCATTCAGAGTGCCCAGAAAAAATATTCTATAGATTCTGTTTGAGACGATCCTTCTGCTCATAAATACTTTTGGGTGAGAGTGCTAATATATCCAAGATTGTACCCAATAAGTACAGATATAATAGGAATTGGTACACATAAAATAGCTGAATAGAGAATATACTTTTTCATGGCTACATTCGTTTTTCCTATATAAGTCAGTCCTATTGGTGGTGCATATGGAGTGAACTTCACAATAAGGAGTGCGAGCATAAGATTCGTGCGAATCAGATGATCCAGATTCAAGAGGAAAGAGGATTTCTTTTGGCTATCAATAACCGTTTTTTTTGCAAAAAGAGACAACCCGAAATGTCCGATGGAATAATAGAGTGCATCTCCCGTGGTCTGTCCAATCCATCAGAGAAGAAGCACAATCCAAATGTCAAAGACACCAAAAGATGCAAGGAAAGCTCAGGCAATAATAGCCACCGGTCATTCAACTATAGCGAGTCCAAACAGGAGAAAATATCCTCCTGTCTGAAGCGTTGCAAGCGTTGCTGGATTGAGATATTGATTTAGGTCCATATTTTCTTGGGTATAGGAGATTGTGCTCTGAGAAATTTCTTGCTATAGTCACCCCAATTATAAGTATCTGCTTTTTTCCTACAATCGTCTTTTCCTATTTTTTCTATCAGAGAAAGTCCAGATGAGAGTGGCTTCCCATAAGGAACGAGAATACCATCCTTGCCTTGAGTGATTATTGAATTCGGTCACTCGACATCATACGCAAGGACAGGGAGTCCACAAGAAAGAGCTTCGATATTCACAAGTCAAAGAGTATCTGTGAGTGATGGAAATACAAATATATCAGCGCTTCGATAAATTTCTCGAAGTTCTTCTTTTGTCTTGTATCCAAGAAAGTGTACATCTTCGAAGTTCTTCTCTAGAGATTCACGAAGTGGTCCATCTCCGACGACGACTTTTGTTCACTGAGTTTCGATCGAAAGAAAGTCGCCAATATTTTTCTCGATGGCAACTCGTCCAACAAAAAGAAGAATTGGCTTTGGAAGATTCTGAAAAAGTGTTTTTTCTCCTGGAGAAAATAGAGAGTGATCGACTCAAAATGGAATGACTTCTATTTTTTCCCGAGAATAGCTATTTTTCTCGAGATACATTCTCATAGCTTCACTTGAGACAATGATACGTGATGCTGCATCGTGAATATACCGAAGAGCCTTGTGTACAATCTTTTCTTCTATAAAAGGCATTCTTATCGCTATATATTCAGGAAATTTTGTATGAAATGCTGAAGTATAGGGAATTCCGAGCTTCTGACATGCACGAGCAGCAGCAAATCCTATCGTTCATTCAGTCACTATGTGAATCATATCAGGCCTTTCTTTTTTTATGATCGATGAGATATGGCGAGGAGTTACCATAGCAAAACGAACTTCCGTATATGTCGGAAATGGAATCGTGAGAAAGTCATCTGCAGAAATAATAACAATTTCGATATTTTTCGAGCAATTTCGAGCAAGTTCTTCGAGCGTTACTTTTGCTCCATTGATCTGATGAGCATAGGTGTCAGTAAAGAGGAGAAGTTTCTTTTTCTTTGACATATTATTCTTTCTTAGAAAGGGTGATAATGACGATCTCACTTTTTGATCCAACTCGCATCGGAGGTCACCATGTTCCTACGCCACTTGATGTATAGAGAGAATAATCACCGATACGAGTGAGGCCATAATCTCTTCATCGAAAGATAAAATAGGTAATAATGCCAAATGGCCACATCTGACCTTTGTGTGTATGTCCACAGAGTTCCAGATCGACCCCAGTTTTTGCTATAGAATCTATTTGAAATGGTGTATGATAGAGAAGAATTGAAGGATTTTCTTTCTTGAATCAAGGAAGATTCGTAATAGTTTCTGCGAGATTTTTTTTCACTCATGGTTCTGGATAATCTATCCCGATAATATCAAGTCCATCAAGTGTCACGATCTCATCTCGAAGAATTTTTGTCTTCGTATGTCCGAGTGATTCGAAAGCCCGATCGACACCAAGATAAGTCTCATGATTCCCATCGACATAGTAGATTCCATGAGGTGCTTCGAGCTCATTGAGTGGATCGACAAGATGTTCTAGTCGTCCATCCATCCCATCAAAAAGATCACCACTAATACATACCATTTCTACATTCTCAGCATTAATTTTTCGAACTATACGATGGACAAATCACGATCTCAAAATATGTCCGACATGAACGTCAGAAATATGTGCGATTTTTCTTCCTTCCCATGATATAGGAAGATCTTTTATCTCGACATTTATACGGGTGATAGAAAGTATCCGAGCCTTTGATATTCCATAAAGCACAGTGATTCCGCTTATACCAAGTCCAATGATTCAGAGAAGATCGAGAGGAAATGAAAAACGTGTTCATTCCGTGAGGAAGGCGAGGCCCCAAATAAAAATAAATGAGAGAAAAAGATATTGAAGTATACCGAGCCAAATAGCAGAGAGATAATAGGCATATCGTGTTTTTCTATTGTCCCAATAGCTTGCACAGACTGAACTTGTGAGGAATGTGAGAGAAAGAAATCCCAATATAGCCACAAGATAGAAGTTTTCTCGCTCACTAACATCAATAAATCGGGTCAAAGAGAAATAGACAAAATAATGAATCCATCCAAGGATAATGAGGAGAAATCATACGAAAAGACTCATGAAAAAAGTACTCTGTGGGCGGTGCATGAATAGTGCCTTATGAAATAGAAATGATATTGGGCGTCATTATAGGGAAATACTCAAAATAGCGAAAAATTTTTAGAAAAATGCTCGCCTTCTCATGCGAGCATTTTCATATTCTTTTCTTTCGGTAGCTTTTTTACTGAGCGACGGTTCCAGAGAGAGTAGATGTATTTCTACGTGGACCTTTTTTCTCTACTGATCCTTCATGCCCGCGTTTCCCATTCATCTTTGGCATACTATCGAGTAGCGCTTGTTCCTCTGCTGTGAGTGTAGTACCAGCTGCTTTCTTTGCTATAATTGTTGCCATCTGTGTATGTTTTGCCTTCATATCCGCACGATCTTTGATAATTTCTTGTCGAATAGTCTCTTCGTCTGTTGTAAGTGCAGTTCCAGCAAGGAGCTTATCGATGACCACTTCATGTGCATCACGTTTTGCCTTCATATCTGCGAGTTTCTTATCGAAGAAAGCCTTTTTTTCTGTATTGGTCATGGATGTGAGCGCTGTCTGTTCTGTAGGTGTGAGTGCTTCTCCCATCATTCCACATTCTCCATGCATTCCTTGAGCAAATGATCCCATTCATTCAGTAAATGAAGTCGATCTTGGAGAAGTAGCAGCAAATGTGCTGACTGCTGCAAGGAGTCCGATAGTTCCAGCAACTGCAGATGTAATAATCATTGATTTTTTCATATAAATAGGGTTAAGAAATAAAATCAATTTTGTAAATCTAAGGATATGAGACAAGAGTACTCTCGGGAAGTGATAGCAGTAAAGTATAGTGCCTTTCCGTCAGCGAGCATCTCATATGTGAGATTACGAGGACAGTATATCAGGCTGAAGTAAGGAGTGAGTAAGACTCCATTATTCACTTCTCAGAGCATCTATCGGTTTCATTTTTGCGGCTTTAGAATCAAAGGCTGTAATCACAGGTGTTTTTAGTAAAAAGTTGCTTTTATTTTTCCCCATTCTCTGTATTATAGAGATATGATTGCACAGAAAAAGCGAAATATTCTCGGGGAAAACATTCCTCATCATTCGCTCTTTATTCTCATCGGAAAAGAAGAACAGATACGAAACGGTGATGTGATGTATCCATTCAGGCAGGATTCAGATATCCTTCTTTTTACTGAAGTGAGCTCTCCAGATATTATCCTCGTAGGAATAAAGAAACAAGAAAATATTGAGTGGATTCTCTATTCTGATCCGATTTCTGAGAGTGAAAAAATCTGGGGAACAAGTCGACAGAATTATGATGAGATTCGAGAAGCTTCATGAATTGAGAATATTCGTCCGCTGTATTCTCTCCAAAAGGATTTGAGAAAATGGACTATAGAATCTGAGAGAATTTATCTGAAGTGAGACCCCAATTTTCATAGAAATATTGGAAAATGAATACATATTCCGAAAGAAAAAATTCATTCTTGTGATTCATTCTTAAGGCCACTTCGTATGATCAAGATTCCGGAAGAAGTCGAACATATCAGGGAAGCAATTCGTGTGACGAAAATTGCTCACGATCTCGTCAGGGATTCGATACGACCAGGAATGTATGAATATGAGATTGAGGCAATGATTGCTTCAGTGTTTCGCTCTCATTATCTCACAGAAGCATATCCGACTATTGTCGCAAGCGGTCCGAATGCATGCACACTCCACTATATCTGACATGATAGAAAAACAGAGACATGAGATATTGTTCTCATCGACGCGTGAGCAGAATATCGAGGATATGCGGCAGATATTACTCGTGTTTATTTTTGTTCTATATCCCACTTAACAACGGAGGACAGGGGGGATTTTTCTTCACGACAGAAAGAAGTCTATGAAAGCGTCCTTGCTGTGAAGAAATATGCTGAATCTCTTATTCGTCCAAGAATGAAGAAATTAGATTATGAGAAAAGAGTGAGAGAAAAAATGAATGAAGAACTTATAAAGCTTGAACTTATTCCAAAGTGAGCTTCTTCAGAAATTGTGGAGAAGCTTTCTCGAAAATATTACCCTCACTCGGTTTCTCACTTTCTCGGACTTGATGTTCACGATACCTGAGAGCGAGATGAGATATTTCACTCTGGAATGATCATTACCTGTGAACCAGGAATTTATATTTCCGAAGAGGGAATCGGCATTCGTCTCGAAGATGATATTCTTATAACAGAGAATGGATGCGAGAATCTCTCAAAAAATATAGCAATTTAGAAATTCCATTGAAAATTTTCATTTTTTGCATATAATCCGCTTATCTTAACCACTTTATATATGAGACTTATTACACTTCTTGCTGGGTATGCTGCCGGACTTGCTGTAGCGATGAAATATCGTAAAGATGCTGGAGTATCCAAGATTGAGACTGATTCAAAAAAATCAAAAGTGGATGGTTTTATCGATGAGATTGTTGATATTCACAAGACCGCTTATGGTGAAGTAAAAGGGTTTGTATCGACGCATTTTGATGATGTGAATGATTTTGATGCTCTCAAGACAAAAGCATCCTCCTTGATTGATTCATTTACGACCGAAGCGGAGAATCTTATCACTTCCTTGAAAAATAAATGAACTTCTGAGTGAGAATCTGCTATTGCAAAGGTCGATGCTTTGTATCAAGAAAAGGCTGAGATTCTCGATAAGGCAAAAGAAAAAGGATCCACTTTCGTCGATGTGGCACATGACACACTCATGAGTTGGATTGATGAGGTGAAGTCTCGACTCACACAAGCTCACACAAGTATCAAGTCCACACTTGATAATCCAGTCGTCGAAAAATCAACACCAAAAAAGAAGGCACCTACAAAAAAAACTCCCGTTGCGTAGAACTTTGAAATTTTATGATATTCTATTTGCTTACATGGAGTGAATGTTTTTCATATTTTTTCCCTTAAATTTTAATATCATACTTCTATGACTCATAAAGGTACTACCAAGAAGACTGATGCTGAGATCCTCCCTGAAGAAATTGTCATTGAAGATGAGCTTCCAGTGCAAAAAGATCCAGTCGAAGAAATTAAGCGTCTTCAAGATTCACTTGCTCGTTCCCAGGCTGATTATCAGAATTTTGTCATGCGAACTGAGCGAGATAAAACTGATATGGTACATTTTCTCTCTGCAAAAATCCTCCTTCCATTTCTTACTCAAGTAGATAATCTCGAACGTGCTGTAAAACTCAAAGAATGAATAGAGGGGGATACTTTTGTCGATGGAGTTCGGTCTGTCCTTGCAAGCATGCAGAAATATCTAGAATCTCAATGAGTGAGTGCATTTGAATCTGTCGGGCATGAGGTCGATCCTGATCGTCATGATGTGATGACTGAAGCACCAGGTGAAGCTGGAAAGATCATTACAGAATTCGAAAAAGGATACTTGCTCAGAGATCGAGTTCTTCGTCACGCAAAAGTCGTAGTAGGTTCGTCAAATTAAGTAGACACTATGAATCAAAATATTAAGGATATACTCGAGAAGATTGAATCACTCAATAATGATCTCAAAGAAGAATATAGCCGACTCTCTGAAAAGTATGGATTCTCTCTCGAAGAAAAAAGAGTTATATTTCTCGAAGAGATAAGAAAACGAAATAAAAGTCTTAAGCTTCCAAAATGGAGATTTCCAATTACATCGACTAATGTTCGACAAATTATTGCTATACCATTTATCCTTGGAATGATTGTTCCTGCTATTATTCTTGATTTTTGTATTACGATATATCATACAATAGCATTTTCTCTCTATCGAATACCAAAAGTAAAACGCTCTGAATATATTATATATGATCGGAAATTTCTCGACTACTTGAATATTATCCAACAACTCCAATGTCTCTATTGTAGCTATGTAAATGGACTTTTTGCATATTCAGTCGAGATTGCTGCCCGTACAGAGCGATATTGGTGTCCAGTCAAGGCTGCACACAAGCCAAGATTTTCTCACGGATGGTATCAGGACTTTGCTGACTATGGAGATCCCAAAGAGTGGGAAGAGAAATACCGTCATGATGAGAAAGCCTTTGCGAATATAGAGAAAAATACTCCTTCTACTAAATAATTTCCTCACCTTGCTTCCAAAACTCCTCACATCTCGACTTCAGACAATTCTTTCGACTGATTATGATAGTGTCATAGAAGCATTTTCTCATGAGAGGAAGTGATCTTTTCGTATCAATACTCTGAAATGAGATGGTACGGAAGTATTCTCAGAATTCGAAAAGAAATGAATCAAAGTCGAGAAATTCGACGGGATACCATGAGCGTATTTTTTTGATCGAAAAGATGACTATGCGATGAAGGGAACTGATGCTTTCTATTCTGGAAAAATCTATCTCCAGTCAATATCAAGTATGTTTCCCGTTCGCGCACTTGATCCACAGGCAACAGATACTATTCTCGATGTCTGTGCGGCGCCTTGATCCAAGACGACACAGATAGCTATGATGATGAAGAATGAAGGAAAGATTGTCGCTCTCGAACAAAATCAGATTCGCTATGATAAACTCATGCACAATGCTATTCTTCAGTGAGCGACTATTATTGAGTGAGTGAAGATGGATGCAAAAAAATGGCTAATTGACAATTGACAATTGATAATAAAACAACAAAAAAATTGTATCAATGATTATCCATTATCCATTATCCATTGTCAATTTAATCGTGTCCTCCTCGATGCACCATGTAGTGCTGAGGGGCGTATCTCTCTCTCGAACGAGAAGACATACGGTTTCTGGTCCCGTGATAACATTCAGCAAAAAGCAGAGCTTCAGTATGAACTCCTCTCTCTTGCTTTCTCTCGTCTCAGGGTAGGAGGAACTCTCGTCTATTCGACATGTACTCTTGCGCCAGAGGAGAATGAGTGAGTAATATCTCGTTTTCTCGTAGACTGTCCTGATGCACGTCTTGAATCTATAGATATATGACTTTCCCATGCGACATGGTGGAAAAATGGACTTACTTCTTTTGGTAAATCTGAATATGGAGAAGAAATGAAAAAGGCAGTTCGGGTATTGCCAAGTGATGAGACAGAAGGATTTTTTATGGTAAAAATTATTAGACCATAAGGATTTTCTTCCAATCTTCTATTTTTATTGCTTCCGCTCGTATCTTCTCATCATATCAGAACTTGACGAGGATTGATCGTATATTTTCGAGATTATAGGTGCTTCATTTCAGATTCGAGAGAAGCGTCTTACGAGGATGAGTGAAAGCCACTTTCCAAATATTGAGAAGTTTTTTTTCTATCTCATGATTCCGAGATTTTTTTACAGAAAATTTGAGTACAATTGAGTCAACTTTCGGCGCCGGGTCAAATGATTCTCTTCCAACATATCGGATAATCTCAATATTGTCACAGGCTTGTTCCATGGCGAGTGAGAGAAATGAATGATGGATTTTTTTTCCTCTTCCAGCGAGGATTTTTTTCCCGACCTCTTCTTGCATCATAATGACCATTTCTTGAGGTGGATTGAAACCCCCCTTATCAAGGGGGGTAGGGGGGATATTACCCCCTCCGACTCCCCCTGTTAGGGGGAGGGCCTTTGGATACAAAAAATGAAAAAGAATCGGACTCGTGATATAATAGGGAATATTTGCAATCACAGAATATTCTTCATAAGAAGGTATGAAGGTGAGAACATCCTGATGATGCAACGTTATTGGTGTCGTTTTTACGAGATGAGATTCATCTCAGAATATCTTCGGAGCTTCTTCGTCCCCCATGAATCGTGCATCGAGAAGACTTACCATATCTGTATCGAGCTCGACAAGATCAAGAGAGAGAGGATGATGAGAGAGAATATACTCAGTGAGAGCACCATATCCGGGACCGATTTCTATGATACACTTCTCGGCGATAGTGATCGATCGTGCAATATCGGAGAGTGCCTCCTCATCGATAAGAAAGTTTTGTCCGAGGGATTTCTTCGGTTTTATAATGCGCATGATGCATATTTTAGTGAAGCTTGCTGATTCTCCAAATCTCGTCTACATTTTTTGTTCGACTTTTATTTTTCTTGTTTGATTCTTCCTTTCCTCTTCTCATATGACTTCTTTTTCGAAAAATATTTTGACATTCGTTTACTCTTTCATATAATCCCGTCACTTTTGTATATCTCTTCGCTTCCTTCACCCGAAGAAAGCCAGATCCACTCATAGTGACGTTGCCGGGTAACCATTCGATTCCGAATGCCTCCTGACAACCTCTCATTTTAATATCTATCTTTCCATTATCATGGCTGGTATTATCGGAAAAAAACTCGAAATGACTCGCGTCCTTCATAATGGCGCATTCACTCCTGTCACACTTATCAAAGTTCCCACTCTCACTGTTGCTCAAGTCAAGACTATAGAGAATGATGGCTATACTGCTATCGTTATCTCCATGCAAGATGGCAAGCAAGAGACACTTCGCGAAGTTCCTGCTACAGGTGCTTTCGCTTCACTTGAGAAAGGTTCTGAGATTTCTCTCGATGTTCTCGAGGGAATAGAAACACTTGAGATTGCCTCCATCTCTAAAGGTAAAGGATTCCAAGGTGCGATGAAACGCTGGAACTTCCATGGAGGTCCTGCTGCTCACGGATCAAAATTCCACCGAGCACTTGGATCCATCGGTAATCGCAAACCTCGTCGTACAAAACTCGGAAAGAAAATGCATGGGCATATGGGACTTGATCGTATCACTCTCAAAGATGTCCCACTTATTCTTGTAAATAAAGAACTCAGAGTAATAGCTGTAAAGGGTCCAGTCGCTGGTGCTCGCAATTCACTTGTCACTCTTCTCTTCTAATAACGTATAGGTATTCCCCTTTTTGACTCTCAAAATCTAAAATTTCATTTATGAAAGCTCCTCTCTTCGACACTCACGGAAAAAATAAAGGTACTATCGACCTTGCAGATTCTCACTTTGGAGTCACTCCAAATCTTGGACTTATGCATCGTCTCCTTGTCCTCCAGCAGGCCAATGGGCGTATCTCAATAGCACACACAAAACATCGCGGTGAAGTCGCTGGATCGACACGAAAACTCTTCAAGCAAAAAGGAACAGGAAATGCTCGTATGGGTGATAAGCGTTCTCCAATGCGTCGTGGTGGAGGTGTTGTATTTGGTCCTCGAAGTGAGAGAAATTTTTCTCTCTGTATGAATGCTCAAGAGCGTCGACTTGCTCTTCTTTCTCTTCTCTCGACAAAGGCAACAGCAGAAAATGTAAAAGTCGTCGAATCATTTGGAAAAGATGTCGCAAAGACAAAAGGAATGATGGTTTTTCTCTCTACTATGGAAGCAAAAAAACCTCTCATTGCTATCACTCGAGAAGAAAAAGACCAGATTGCAGGAGCATGGAATATTCCAGAACTTAAGGTGGTGAATGTCGAATATCTCAATCCGCACTCACTTCTCAAATACAAAGATCTCGTCTTTACAGAAGCTTCTCTCAAGCATCTCTACGAACACTTTACAAAATAATAGATTCGAGATGACAAATTCCAGGAATGAAATCTCTTCATCTAAAACTAAAACCCTCTAAATCTCTTCTTATGAACTCTCTCTACTCAGTTATCAAACGATTCATCGTCACCAACAAGTCTACCGATGGTGAGGTACGTGGTGTATACACATGTTTTGTAGATCCAAGTGCGACAAAGATTGATATAAAAAATGCATTTAAAACTCTCTATTGAGTTGGAGTCAGCAAAGTGAATATTCTTATGACTCGTGAGAAATTCCATAATACAAAGGCTTGAGTTACTCAAAAGAGACACTCAGAAAAGAAGGCTATGGTAACACTCAATGATGGACAGAAGATAGTAAATTTTGACGCTATAAAATAATTTCTCATTTTTCCCCACTATGCCAATCAAGAAGTATAAGCCTACCACCCCATCTCGCCGTTTTATGACAGGGCTTACATATGAAGAACTCACTACCAATGAGCCGTATAAGCCACTTACAACATATAAAAAAGATCAAGCAGGTCGCAATCATGCTGGGCGTATTTCAGTCCGTCATCAAGGTGGAGGGCATAAGAAACTCTATCGTATTGTAGATTTTATTTTCGATAAGATTGATATTGCTGCTCGTGTGGAGACTGTCGAATATGATCCATACCGTTCTTCATTCATTGCTCTTGTTTGTTATAAGGATGGAGAAAGAAGATATGTTCTTGCTCATACAGAGACAAAAGTTGGTGATGAGATCATTACAGCACGACAGGCAAAACCAATCCCAGGGAATCGTATGGAAATCGGAAATGTCCCTACAGGTCTTTTCGTACATAATGTCGAGATGATTGTTGGACAAGGAGCAACCGCTATTCGATCGGCTGGATCGTCTGCACTTGTTCTCTCTCAAGAAGGCGAATACACACAACTCAAGATGTCAAGCGGAGAAATCAGACTTGTCCACAAGAATTGTTTCGCTACCATTGGAGTTGTCTCAAATGCTGATTGGAATCAGATAACTATCGGTAAGGCAGGACGATCACGTTGGATGGGAAAAAGACCTACAGTTCTCGGTTCTTCTATGAATCCAGTCGATCATCCACACGGATGAGGTGAAGGACACCAATCAGTCGGTCAGAGAAAGGGTCCAAAAACTCCATGGGGACAACTCGCTCGTGGTGTCAAGACTCGTTCTCGAAAATACACAGACAGATGGGTTCTTCGTACTCGTGCTGGAAAACTTCAGGGCTAATTCAATCTAAACTTTAATTTCTCTTATTATGACTCGTAGTCTTAAAAAATGACCATACATTGATCCTCGTGTCTCAAAAAAAATTGAGGTACTCAATGCAAGTGGAAGAAAAAATGTTATCAAGACATGGTCTCGAGCATGTATGATTGCTCCAGAATTTGTCGGACATACATTTGGAGTTCATAATGGAAAACAACATATTCCAGTCTTTGTCACAGAAGATATGGTATGACACAAGCTTGGAGAATTTTCTTTCACTCGACGATTCCAAGGACATTCTGGAAATAAATAATAGAAAATTCCAGAAATGGAAAAATTCAATCTAAACTCTAAAATCTTCATTTTATGAAAGCTTCTGTACAAAATGTTCGCATCTCACCAAAAAAACTTAATGTGATTGCATTCATTATTCGAAATATGTCAGCAAAGGATGCACTTGATACACTCCGATTTATGCCAAAAAAAGGAGCTGATATTATGCATAAGGTTGTCTCAAGTGCTGTAGCAAATGCAACACACAATGACAGTCAATCACTTTCTGAGCTTGTAATCGCATCCGTAAATGTGACACAAGGTCTTGTATATAAGCGTATCAACCCTATCTCTCGTGGACGCGCTCATCGCATTCTCAAGAGAACTTCCCATGTTTTTCTTACTCTTTCTGTAAAATAATTTTTCTTCTATTTTTCTATGTGACACAAGGTCTCACCTCTTGCATTCCGAATCGGATATATCAAAACTTGGCGTACTACAGGATATTATAATCGTAGCGATTATGCTCTCCATACAGCGCAAGATGTTGCTATCCGTGCTCTCGTCATGAAGCACTTCAAGAATCTTCCACTTGCGAATGTATTCATGAATCATAACGGGAATAGCCTCCTTTCTATTACACTTTTCACGTCTCGACCAGCGATCATTCTCGGTACAAATGATGACAATGTAAATAACCTCAAGGATATTCTCGTGAAGAGATTTCCAGGGTATACATTTACTCTTGAGGTGAAGGAAGTCAAAAAACCTGAACTCTCAGCATCTATTGTCGCTGATTCTATTGCTCGTCAGATCGAGAAAAAAATGCCATACCGTCGAGTAATCAAGAATGCTATTGCAAAAACTATGGAAAAAGGGGGACTCGGTATCAAGGTCAAGCTTGGTGGTCGTCTCAATGGTGCAGAAATTGCTCGTCGTGAAACCTTCAAGGATGGAAGTATTCCAAGCCAGACGATTCGTGCTGATGTAGAATTCGCTTATGAAAGAGCAGAGACCCCATCAGGAACAATCGGACTCAAGGTTTGGATCTATAAGGGCGATGTTTTCAAAAAATAAACTTGCAATTCCCAGTTTTTATCTATAATCTTAACGATTCTTCTCATGCTACAACCGAGCAGAACAAAATATCGAAAGGCGCATCGTGGTGTTATCAAAGGTCTTGCCACTCGTGGTTCAGACGTATCATTTGGTGAATACGCGCTTAAGACAACCGAATCTGGTTACATTACATCTCGACAGATCGAGAGTGCCCGAAAGGCTATCGTCCGCTTTCTCAAGAAGTGAGGCCAACTCTGGATTCGCATATTCCCAGACAAACCATATACAACTCATGCTGCAGAAGCTCCAATGGGTGGTGGTAAGGGAAGTGTCGAAATGTATCGTGCCCCTGTAAAACCTGGACGTATTCTCTTTGAAATGGGAGATATCTCTCCAGAAATTGCTAGGGAAGCATTTACGATTGCATCTCATAAGCTTCCTGTGAAGACAAAAATTCTCATGTCAAAACACGACCTCTAAGATTTCTCTGATCCACACTTAAATTCTCTCTCTTATGGTAAAGGCAAAAAAAACATCAAAAGTTACGAAAGATTTCAAATCTCTCGATACAGTAGAACTTTCAAAAGAACTTACAACAGCAAGAAAAGAACTCTTTTCACTCCGTATGAAGCACTCTGTCGGTGAACTCAAGCAGCCTCACCTCGTTCGTGTCGCTCGCCGAAGCATTGCTCAGATTTCTACAGCCCTTCATTCGTCTATCTAATTCCCTTACTTCAATTTCCTATGCGTACTAAGACCGGTGTCGTCACAAGCACTAAGATGCAAAAAACTATCGTCGTCACTGTCGATACTTATAAGACGCATCCAAAGTATCAAAAGCGCTATAAATCTTCTGTAAAATTTTATGCTCATGATGAAAAAGGACTTGCGAAACTTGGTGACACTGTCACTGTTTCTGAGACTCGTCCCCTCTCTCGTCTTAAGCGTTGGGCTCTTGTAGAAGATTCTATCGTTTCTATCTCTAGTAAATAATTTTCTTTTCTATGATTCAGGCAGAAAGCAGACTTGTCGTCGTGGATAATACGGGTGCTAAAGAAGTACTCTGTATCAAAGTTCTCAAAGGATCAAAGCGTCGCTATGCGAGCGTCGGTGATATCATCGTCGTCTCTGTGAAGCGCGCCCTTCCAAATGGAAATATCAAAAAGAAAACTGTCTGTAAGGCAGTCGTTGTTCGTACTTCAAAAGAGGTAGGACGTGATGATGGAACCTATGTACGTTCTGATGATAATGCATGTGTTATTATTGATGATAAGCTCGAACCAAAAGGAACTCGTATTTTTGGTCCTGTATTCCGAGAACTGAAAGCGAGAGGATATCAGAAAATTATCTCTCTTGCCCCAGATGTTATCTAGGCCCTCGTTCTCGTCACAGAAAAATACAATTCATTCTTCCAAAACTCTAAAATCTCTCTATTCACTCTATGAAAATTCACAAAGATGATCAAGTCATCGTCATTTCCTGAAAAGATAAAGGAAAAAAAGCAAAGGTTCTCCGTGCAATACCTGGAGATAATGCTATCGTGGTAGAAGGAGTTGGTATGGTTACTCGCCATATGAAGCGCCAAGGATCTACTCCTGGACAGAAAGTCACTTTTGAAAAACCAATCAATTCTTCCAATGTGATGCTTCTCGATCCAAAATCAGGAGAGCCAACGCGTATCGGATACAAAATCGAAAATGGGAAAAAAGTTCGGTTCGCAAAGAAATCTGGAAATATTCTCTAAAAAATCTCATCGTATTATTTACTCTATAATACGCCCTTAATTCTCTTCTATGACTTTCAAAGAACAATACATCAAAAAAATTCTTCCAGCACTTGCGAAGGAGCTCGGTATAGATAACACTATGGAGGTTCCTCATATCGAAAAGATAGTCCTCAACATGGGTATTGGTACATATGTTGCCTCTGGAAATAAAGATTTTTCAAGTCTCAAGAATGATCTTGCCCTTATTTCTGGACAGCTTCCAAGAATCAATCATGCACGTATAGCTATTTCGAACTTCAAGCTCCGTGAAGGTATGCCTGTCGGTATGACAGTAACTCTCCGAGGAGATCGTATGTATAATTTTCTCGAAAAACTTATTGCCATTGTTCTTCCTCGAGTTCGTGACTTTCGTGGTATTTCTGCTCGTGGATTCGACCAAGAAGGGAACTTCAACTTCGGTATCAGAGAGCACACTATATTCCCAGAAGTTCCTCAGCTTGATGTCGTCAAGTCACATGGACTTCAGGTCACAATCAAGATGAAGTCAGGTACTCCTACTTATTCCAAGGCTCTTCTCGAAAAACTCAGCTTTCCATTCAGTAAGTAATCCTACTCTCTCTAAAATCTAAATTTCTTTCTATGGCTCGAACAGCTCTCGTCAATAAATGCAGAAATGCTCAAAATGCAGCATCTCGTGCTCATGAAAATGGCAAGGATCCAAAATTTGCCACTCGACTCTATCATCGTTGTTCACACTGTGGACGTGCGTATGGATATATTGGAAAATTTGATCTCTGTCGAATCTGTGTCCGTGAGAAAGCAAATGCCTGAGAACTTATGGGCGTTCGAAAGTCAAGCTGGTAATAGTCCAAAAGAATAATTTTTACTTCCGTTTTTTCTCTTTTTATGATCATCGATCCTATCGCAGATCTCCTCACTCGCATCCGAAATGGCTACCTTGCTCGTCTTTCGACTATCGAGGCACCATATTCAAAACTTAAAGCAGAAATTCTCCGAATTCTCAAGAAGAATGGACATATTGTCAGCTTTACGCTTTCCGAAGAGACTCATACATTTACGATTACTCTTCAGGATGTTCGTAAGACAAAGTATGTTCCGTCTTTCCGACGTATTTCTCGTCCAGGACAACGTATTTATATTCGTTCTTCTGATATCAAGAAGTCACGAAATGGAGTTGGTATATTTATCCTCTCAACTCCGAAAGGAATTGTCACAGGATATGAGGCACATACTCTTGGCGTTGGTGGTGAGCTTCTCTGTGAAATATTCTAAATATTATAAAGCTGGAAATGGTGGATACTTCCACTTTCCATAACTAATCTCTAAATTCTACTCATTATGTCTCGAATCGGAAAACAACCCGTCAAGCTCCCTACAGGAGTTTCTGTGGAGATCACCTCTACAGAGGTAAAGATAAAATGACCAAAAGGAAATCTTTCGTTCAATATTCTTGAATGAGTATCTGTAAAACAAGAAGGAGAAACACTTCTTGTATCAGTAAAGAACCCTGAAGCAAAACAAGAACGTGCCTATTGGGGACTTACTCGTGCAATGCTTCAGAATATGACAGTTTGAGTCTCAGAAGGATATACAAAGAGTCTCGAGATTCTCTGAGTTGGATACAAATTTGATGTAAAATGACCACGAAAACTTGAGCTTGCTATCGGATTTTCTCACAAGGTTAATGTCGATGCTCCAGAAGGAATTACTATCGAAGTTGATAAAGAAGAGAAAAATAAGATTCATCTCCGTTCTCATGACAAACAACTTCTCGGATATTTTGCAGCGTATGTCAGATCTCTCAAGAAGCCTGAGCCATACAAAGGAAAGGGAATTAGATATGTCGGTGAATATGTCAGAAAAAAGGCTGGTAAAACAGCTGGAAAATAGTCTCAACTATAAATTGTCAATTATAAATTTTCTTATCTATGCTTATCAAAGTAAAAAATCGTCTTCGTAGAGCCAATCGTGTCAGAGCTCGTATAGAGTGAACTGCCATGAAACCTCGTCTCTCTGTCTTTCGAAGCAATACTCATATCACGGTACAGGCAATCGATGACACTACAGGTGTCACCCTTTGTAGCGCACATGATATTGCAGCAAAAAAAGGAACAAAGTCAGAACGAGCTCGAGAAGTCGGGGCAACTATAGCAAAGACTATGCTCGAAAAATGAATCACAGCATGTATTTTTGATCGAGGTGGATACCTCTATCACGGTCGAGTCAAGGCTCTTGCTGAAGGAGCTCGTGAAGCTGGTCTTGCTTTCTAATCACGATTTATTCCACTTTCTTAATAACTCTTTTTCTATGTCAGATATCCAGACTCAAACTCCTCCTGAAACTCTCGAAACTCCTCAAGAGCAATCTGGGGCGCCTTCACAAAGTCGTCCACCTCGAGATGGTGCTCGAAAGGAACATGGCGATCGTCCACGAGGACCACGCCGTGATGGTATGCGTGAAGAAGAAAAAGAATTCAAAGAAGAGCTTCTTGCTATTGATCGAGTGACTCGTGTGACTGCCGGAGGTCGTCAGATTCGATTCCGTGCTTCTATCGTCATCGGTGATGGGAAGGGTCGTATCGGACTCGGTGTCGGAAAGGCTGGAGAAGTCCAAGTGGCTATCGAAAAGGCTATTCGTGATGCAAAAAAGAATCTTGTGACATTTCAGATCGTCAATGGAACAATTTCTCATGAAGTTTGTGTAGAATACAAGGCATCGTCTCTTCATATCCTTCCTGCTCATCCAGGTACAGGTATCATCGCCTGAGGTGCAGTACGAAAGATTTTCGCAGTATCTGGAGTCAAAGACGTCATCGCAAAACAACATGGAGCCCCAAATAAAATCACGAATGCTCGTGTCACACTCAAGGCACTCAGCGCACTCAAGCCTACGGCACTCATCATAAAATTCTGATCTCAGAAGGCAGTAGTAGAAGTCAAAGAAGCTCCAGCTCCAAAAGAAGTAAAGGCTTCAGATGCAAAAACAACACCAGAAGTAAAAGCTGAAAAAGTAGCAAAAGCTGCTCCAGCAAAGAAAGCTCCAGCAAAGAAAAAAGCAGAATAATTCACTCAGATACTAGATTTCTGATGACAAATTCTAGAAATGGAACAGTCAAACTAAAATCTCATCGCTAAAATCTAATTTCCCAATTTATGACAACTCTTACTACACTCAAGCCTACTCTCGGTTCTCAAACACGTTGACGTCGCGTCGCTCGCGGTGTGAGCTCCGGTCTCGGAGGAACATGTGGACGCGGTATGAACGGACAGAACTGTCGTACAGGAAAAGGAAAACGTTATCCTACATTCGAAGGAGGACAGACTCGTCTTTTTATGCGTACTCCGAAAAAGAGAGGATTCACCGCTTATGCTCCAAAAGAATTTGTCACAATCAATCTTGATCAGATCCAGAAGATCGCTGACTCAGGAGTCACGACTATTGACTACGCTGTTCTCTATGAACGTCGCATGATCAGAGAGAAAGGAAAACTTCTTAAGATTCTCGGTCGCGGTACTCTCACTTCAAAAATTGAACTCATGGCTGACTCAGTCTCTCTCGGTGCTCGCACTATGATTGAGAAAGTAGGAGGGAGTGTGAATGTTGCATAATACAATCCTAGAAAATAATCTCTCATGAAAATGGGGGATTTTTTGTTTTTTTGCAATAGTATTGCAATATTTTTATTATTGGTATACTATAACCATGATAAAATCTAATGTATAGTATATGAAAAATAAGTTTGTACAAATTGCCACTTCAGGAAGTACGGTTTTTTCGTATAGTGATCTTGCATACTTTTTCGGAAATGATAAACAAAAATTAACAGCAAAGATTGCTTATTATGCCAAGAGAGGATACCTATATCAGATTAAAAGATGACTCTATTCTCTGGGGAAAGATTATGATATATTTGAGATGGCAACAAAGATACAGAAACCAAGCTATATCAGCCTGCAATCAGCACTTTGATTTTATGGGATGAATTTTCAGCATGATGGAACTATCTATGTGGTAGGATACAAGACAGAAGAGATAGATGTTGATGGTAAGAAAATATCCTTCAAAGTACTGAAGAAAAAAATACGAGAAAACTTTTCTGGTATCATATCTGAAAAAGGGTACGCAATTGCATCAAGAGAACGAGCTGTCCTTGATACTCTCTATCTCTATAAACAGTACTTTTTTGATAATCTCGAAGGCATCAATTGGATCGCGGTAAAAGAACTTGTAAAAATCTATGATTCAAAAATCTTCGAAAGGAGAGTGAATATTTTATATGCTAACTATACCAAGAATGGATACTATAGCGAGATTGGATAAGGAAAAGCACCGAAATATCATGCTGAATATACTCGTCGATATATATAGAGACTTTGATCTTGGAACTTCTTTGGTTTTCAAGTGAGGAACAGCTTGTTATTTTGTTTATGGACTTGATAGGTTCTCTACTGATTTGGATTTTGATCTCATTGGGGAAATAGATGAGTCTCTCATTCTTGAGAAGATCAATACAATTATCTGAAAATACGGAACAGTAAAAAATGTCTATAACAAGAGAAATACGCTCTTTTCTCTCCTCAGTTATGGTGATATAGATCACAATATCAAGATAGAGATTTCGAAAAGATGAATCAGAGGATCCTATCACAAGGAGAATTGGCACTCTCTCAGTATGCTCGTCATGGATGAATCATCTATATTTACCAACAAGCTGTTTGCTCTGACGAACAGAGCATCTTTGGCGAATAGAGACATCTACGATATCTACTATTTCTTCAGAAAATGAGTGGATTTTGATCAAGATCTCCTCGAACAATTGACAACAAAAAACTATAAAGAATATTTTAGAGATATCATTCTCTTCTTGGATAATCTTCCGAAAAGTCATAGGATTCTTGAATGACTCGGAGAGGTTTTGGATGAGAAACAGAAGGCGTTTGTCAAAAATGATCTTGTACGAGAATTGCGGTGATTTTTGGAGATGAGGATAGGGTTTTAATGAGGTGAGAAAGTAGGAGGTACGGTGAATATATAGTTTCCGTCATTCCTGCGTAGGTCTTCGATCAAATGGAGTGATACCCTTGCGGTACAGGAATCTAGAATAGAAAATCATAATCTCTCATGAAAATGAGGGATTTTTTGTTTAGTTATTTCATGAAAGAAGAAGTAAAAAATCTTTTCAAAAAAATAATTTATGATAAAAAGAAGTTTCTACTTTTCTTTGCTTTTTCCGTTTTTTTCCCTAGAATACGCTCGATTCATTGCTTTTGCATCCATATTTTGTCTTACTAATTCTTCTCTCTATGATCGCTAATCTCCAAAAAGTCTGGGAAACAGAACATATCCGCAAAAAAATACTCTTCACGCTTGGGATTGTTGTTGTATATAAGCTCCTTGCGACTATACCAGTTCCAGGAGTGAATATTGCACTATTGGATGCCTTTACTGAGCAACTTCGTGCGAATACACAGCTTGCATTTTTTGGCTCTATTATGGGAGGTGGACTCGAGCAATTCTCGATTATCCTCATGGGTCTTGCACCATATATCAATGCGACGATCATTATACAGCTTCTTACTGTCATTATCCCTTCACTTGAATCACTCAAAAAGGAAGGTGAACAAGGACAGAAGAAAATCAATAATTATACTCGATACCTCACAGTTCCTCTCGCTCTTGCTCAGAGCTACGGTATGATCTATCTCTTGAATACTATTATCGGAACTCAGGCTGGTGGTGGTGGGGCAAGCATTATAGATACTACCAATTTTTGGTGAGTAGTCCTTCCTGCGATGCTTGCTATTACCGCAGGTACTATGGTTCTTCTCTGGCTTGGTGATCTCATCACAGAGTCTGGTATAGGAAATGGAAGCTCGATCATCATCTTTGCCTGAGTCCTTGCCTGAGTTCCTCAGCATATATTGAATTATGTGACAACGGAAAACTACGGGCTTCTTCTTATTCTTGCGCTTCTTACAGTAGTCGTCATCTATATTATCGTGAAGTTCACAGAATGATATAGGAAAGTTCCTCTTATCTATA
This sequence comes from uncultured Candidatus Altimarinota bacterium, assembly GCA_963763105.1. GTDB lineage: Bacteria > Patescibacteriota > Gracilibacteria > BD1-5 > UBA2023 > JAGOMW01. Next base: position 37,832 of record CAVXMT010000005.1, read on the forward strand.
CACGCACAGGCCGAGATGAGCGATCGTATTTTCCTATCAGAGTCAATCAAGCAGGAATGGTTCCTATTATCTTCGCCGTTTCTCTTATCACTTTCCCTTCTCTTATTGGACAGATTCTCCAGCGTCGTGGAACAGGGATGGGTGCAAATGTGGGAGAATGGCTCGCGACAAACCTTTCTATGCAAAATCCAGGATGGATATATATTCTTGCGTATGCTCTCTTGGTTCTTGGATTCTCATTTTTCTATGTATCTATTACCTTCAATACGACAGAAGTCGCAGAAAGTGTCCAGAAGCGTGGTGGATATATTCCAGGAGTTCGTCCAGGAAAAGAGACAGCGACATATCTTCAAAAAGTTTCTGATAGACTCAATCTTTTTGGTGGTGGATTTCTTGCGCTCATTGCTGTATTTCCATATCTTGCGACAAAAATAGTTCCTCTTCTTGGATTCTCATCAGCTGGTGCTACACAGATAGATTTTCTCATCTCTGGTTCTGGACTTATCATCGTCGTCGGAGTCATCCTTGATATTATTCGTCGAATTGATACCGATATGAAGAGTTTTGATTATAAGAAATTCCATTAATTATGAAAATCTGCGTCTGGGATACAGAGACAACGGGATTCGCCACGAGAGGAGGAGACCTTTCTCAACAGCCCTATATTATACAATTTGCTGCAATAGAGTGAGAAATTGAAGGAGGAATATATCGTGAGATCACGCGTCACAATATGCTTATCAAGCCATTTATATCAATTCCTTTTTGAGCCTCCCAGGTCAATGGAATCTATGATAAAGATGTCGCAGAATGTGAGCATATGAAGAGTCATATCGATGATATTCTCCGCGTTCTCAATAGATCTGATCTTGTCGCCTGACATAATATCGAGTATGATGAAGAGATTCTTTCTTATGAGCTTGCGAGACTTGGAAAGAAGGGGGAATATGCTCCACAGAAAACTGCATGTACGATGCGATCATCGACTGATTATTGTAAGCTTCAATGAAGAGGATTTGCCTATAAGCCTCCTAAACTTTCAGAACTCCATAAGCATCTTTTTGGTGAATTTTTCGAAGGTGCTCATGATGCTCTTGTCGATGTTGAAGCGACGATGCGATGCTTTGTTGAGCTTATTCGTCTTGGAGTCATAGTTCCTGAGACGTCGAATGTGATGAGATTATTCTAGATATTGTTCTATTCCTTCCGTGGTTCAGGATTATTGGAAATATGATGATGAATATTTCTCGAAAGAAATATCTCATTTCTATAGTTTTTCGACGGATCGTATTCGATAAGAGTATCAAGAGAGACAAAAGTATATCCAGTATTTTTGAGTCAAGAAAGTATCATTGGAAGTGCTTTTACAGTATCTTCCTTGATATCATGAAGGAGGATAATGCTTCATGGTTTTGTCTGGGCAATGATTTTTTTCGCGAGAAGGACTGGATTTTTTGCCTTCCAGTCATAGGCATCGACATTCCATCCGATGATCGGCCCGGAATAGAAATTTCCGATTCGTTCATCGAGAAGCCCATAAGGGAATCGGAAAAAGTGTGGATACTTTTCAGTGACAGAATAGATTATTAGACTTGTCTCGAGAATCTCTTGTATATAAGAAAATACTGGAATCTGAGAAAGTCGCGCATGGTCATAGCTATGATTTCCAATAGTATATCCATCGTCGCTTATTTTTCTCACAATACTTGGATATCTTCTGACTCTATTTCCTATGACAAAAAAAGTCGCAGGCACTTTTTCTTTCTTGAGGATTTCGAGAATGGAAAGAGTATTCGTGGGGTGTGGCCCATCATCGAAGGTGATACTGATTTCTTTTTTCTCTGATATACACCAAGGAATTACTTTTTCTGATAGAGTAATCTCAGAAGAAGGGTGTGATCCGAAAAAGATGAGAATAAAAGAAACAAAAGAGAACATATACTCCCGAGTGTACTCGGAAGAAGGGCATTTGCAAGGATATATTACACTATAATTCCACTTCCAAGTACGCGATCTTCGTCGTAGACAACACAGATTTGTCCAGGAGTTATCGCGCGTTGAACTACCTCGAATCTCACTGTCAACTGTCAACTGTCAACTATGAATTCTCCATTTTGATCCTCTTGTCGATAGCGAATCTTGACTCAGTATTTTTTTCACGCTTCAGGAATTTCCCCACTCCATTCCACGAGAATACATTCATTTTTATAGAGCGAGAGTTCATCTTCATTTCCTACGGTGATAGTATTTGCCCGTGTATCTTTTGCAATGACAAAAAGGGCTTGCCCTCCACCGACTTTGATACCTTTTCTCTGGCCAATCGTATAGGAAAAAGCTCACTCATGTTCTCCAATGATTTTTCCATGAATATTCAGAATATTTCCTGGCTTTTTCGGAAGTCGACGTTCGAGAAATTCTTTCATGCTTACTTTTCCGATAAAGCAGAGTCACTGAGAATCTTTCCTTTCCGCATTGGGAAGTCCTACTTTTTTTGCAATCTCACGAACTTCTGACTTCATAAGGTGTCAGATCGGGAATATTGCCTTCTCAAGCTGAAATTCTGAGAGTCGAGAAAGAAAATATGACTGATCTTTATTTGGATCGACTCATTTTAATAGTTGATAGTTGATAGTTGATAGTTGATAATTCTTCTCGGCTCTTTCATTCTCAATTCTCAATTCTCAATTCTCAATTATTCGTGCATAATGCCCGGTTGCGATAGCGTCAAATCCAAGTGAAAGTGCCTCTTCGAGAAAGAGATCAAACTTCACAAGATTGTTGCAAAACACATCCGGATTGGGAGTGCGCCCTGCATCATATTCTCTATAGATATACTCTACGATACGTTTCTCGTATTCTTCTCGATAGTCGAATGTGTAGAAAGGAAGATTGAGAAATTCTGCTACTTTTCTTGCTTCTTCGAGGTCTATCCGAGTCGGACAATATCCCCCCTGTCCCCCCTTGACAAGGGGGGTGCCCAAAGGGCGGAGGGATTCGTCTTCGAGATAATTGATCATAAATCCACAGGATACGTCATAGCCTGCTTCTTTGAGAAGATATGCGGATACTGCAGAGTCGACTCATCATGAGAGTCCGACAAGAACTTTCGTTGGATTTTTTTGGGAATGATGATTTTTATCTTCCATGAGGGAGGCTTTCTATTATTTCTTGCCAATCTTTCACACGGTACACGAGAGGATGATTGATGATATGATCACGATTCCATGGTTTTTCGAGGAGAATCGTCACTATATTGTTGGCTGCGAGGTCACGAGCATTCTCTATATGATCATCGATCATGAGATCAATCCCAAGAGTCTTACATACAGCTGATTTCGGGAGTGCTTCAGTGCTATAGTGATTTACAAAATGAATATCGTTTTCAGGAATTTCTCAGAAATAATATCCTACCCAATCAAGAGTTCTTCTTTTTTTGATCTGATCACTCCCATTTCGTGCCGTAATGATGGAATATTTTTTTCCAGCACTTCTGAGCATTTCTACTCACTCTCTTGATCCATGTACGAGGGGAGTATCAGTCGGTCAGGTGATATTCATACCATACTTATGCCAGAGTTCTACAGTCTCTTCTTTTGTAATTTTGAATCTCGGATTCTCGAACATATCATGAGTCGTGAAGTCTTCTATACTTGCACACATGAGAAGGAAATTCTTCGTATGGGCGTACTTGAGGAATTCTGAAAAAGTAGCAGCAAGTGTCTCATCGAGATCGAGTCCAATATGTGTATGTTTTTCCCAGTCAAGGTCGCGTATATTCATTTTTGCATTGAGGTTGATGAAGAGTGAGTATAGAGAAATTAGCGAAAAAGTAAAAAGCATTATTTCCAAACATTTTTTTGATTTTTTGAGATTTATTCTCATAATGTGCGCATGCGAAAACACCAGTACCGTGAGATCATCTGCAATACCTGCGAATGTCGACATCTTTCAGCTGATGATATCTATGAGGAAGTGAGACGAAAAAGTCCAGAGATTGGTCGTGCGACTGTCTATCGAAATATCGAGGCAATGGCAGAAGAAGGTACGCTCAGACGATTTCCTGGTATTCATGGAAAGACATATTATGAATGCAATCCCCATACGCATGCTCACTTGGTCGATGAGATCACTGGAATATTTTGTGATTTTCCGATCGAGAACATTTCTGTTCGAGATATTCCTGTAGGCTATAAAGTCTCCGAAATCCGTATCCAAATCACTCGCGAATAAATATGAAAAACGTTATCGAAATTCATCATCTTACAAAAAAAGTAGGAAAGGCAATACTTCTTCATGACATCCATTTTTCACTCACGAAAGGAGAAGTTTTCTGATTTCTCGGACCAAATGGCTCTGGAAAGACAACAACAATGAAGTGTATACTTGGTATTATGCGACCTACAGAATGAGATGTGAAGATTTTATGAGGATCTATAGATAATGCGAAAATTCGCAGTAAGATAGGATTCATGCCAGAGAATACCTATCTCTACAAGTATCTCACGTGAGATGAATTTCTTGATTTCAATGCGGAATTCTATGGACTCCGAGGTGAGATGAGAGAAAAAAGAAAAACCCTCATTCTCGAAAAAGTCGGACTGCTACCCGCTCGAAAAAAAAGACTTAATACTTATTCAAAGGGGATGCTTCAGAGAATTGGTCTCGCACAAGCAATTCTCCATGATCCAGAAGTTATCTTTCTCGATGAGCCAATGAGTGGACTCGACCCACTTGGTCGCAAGATGGTAAAAGATCTCATTCTCGAGCTCAAATCCGAAGGGAAAACCATATTCTTCAATACCCATATTCTCTCTGATGTCGAAGCGCTCTGCGATCGATTTGCTATCATCTCCTGATGAGAAATCATTCTTGATATGCAGACAAAAGACCTCAAAGAACCACTCGAAGATCTTTTCATGAAAATGATTCTCGAACACAAAGGAACCGAATTCACGGGAGAGTAATCCTATTTCAAAAATATTTTTCCCCCATGTATATATTATGAGAATTATTCTCATAATTATTTGATTTCATAGAAAATATTTATATAATTCTGTCTGTTGTTCGATTATGGAGTATTTTCAGAAAAACTGGATTGCTTCGTACCTCGCAATGACGGGAAACCCCTACTTTTTACTATCTCTATTAACTATTACTATTTATGTCTTGTTGTGATAATGAATTTATGTTTGAACAGGTAAAAATCGATACCCCAGTTCCTTTCTTTGATCTTCCTGCCTACGATCCTATCAAGGATGACACTACTCAGATTTCTCTCGAAAGTATGCACGGAAAGTGGACAGTACTTTTCTACTATCCAGCTGATTTTACTTTTGTTTGTCCGACAGAACTTAAGGATATGGCAGAAGCAAAAACACAATTCGATGAGCTCGGAGTCGTGGTCCTCGCAGCAAGTACTGACACAGTATTTTCTCATCGCGCATGGGTGAAGCATGAAGGTCTCATGAAGAATTTCCCTTATCTTATGCTCTCGGATCATGGACTCGATGTTGCTGCCGCATACAATCTTCTTGATGAGAAATCAGGAATCGCTGGTCGTGGTACATTTATCATTGATCCAGAGGGAATCTGCCGAGGTGTTGAAGTCACGAGTGGTCCGCTCGGACGCAACTCTGTCGAGCTCCTTCGAAAGATCGAAGCACTCCAATATATGAGTGCCAATCCTGGAACAGCGTGTCCAGCACGATGGACTCCAGGAGCGAAGACCCTTACTCCATCTATCAAAATAGCTGGTGAAGTGGAAGCACAACTTCAGTAGACCATTATCTTACACAAAAGACCCTCTAAAATTTGAGAGGGTCTTTTGATTTTGACAAAGCCCCTATTTTCTATATTATCTTCCTACATTTTCGTATGAGTTCTACAGAACTCTCGTATTTCCTATTGTCCGTAGGAATTTCCGAAAAACGGCGAATTTCTTTGTCAGCATCGAATTTTTCTCAGTCATTTACTTACTTATGGTAAATTCCCTCCGAAAAATCCTTGCTTTCTCGAACTTCTTGTTTTTGGAAAATTCCTCATGAAATACGAGAATTTCTTCGTAAGAGGCCAAGAGAGTTATGACCTCGAAGCATTCATATATAACCCATTTTTCATGACTCCCACTGCCAATCAGGATGATTACTACGCTCAGGTAAAAGCTACAGGAACATCTGGTACCGATGATAAAAAACCACTCAAGCTCAAGCTGAAAGTAGTGGTAAAAAAACCGACAGAATCAGAAGAAGTCGTCCCGAGTAAAGAGGATGAAGGAGAAAAAATTTCTCAAGAAGTGATTTCTGAAAAACCGAAAGCTCGTCTTGTCGAACGTGAACACGCAAGCTCTGGACTTATGCGGAGCGTGATGAGAGGAAATGAAGAGAAAGATAGATGAGGAACAAGAGAGAAGACAGGATTTCCAAAAATATCCTTTAATAAAGTAGAGAGCAAAGTAAAAGTCCTTGAGAATCGTCCTGTCATGAAGCTTCCTGATGAAGTTCCAAAGAGACGAACAGATGGATCATTCACTTCAGGGAATTCGACTGGGCCAAAGCGTCTTCGTGATGATGCGAAACCAATGTTTCAGCGCAATATAGGATTTGCAACTCCTTCGAAAGATGGAACAGCAAAGAAGGGTGGAAAAGGAAAATGAGGAAAAGACTACGTCGATGATGGAAAAAAACGAAGCGTGAAGACAGTCGGATGAGTGGCTGATGATGGATCATTTCGTCGTGGACACAAAGTCTCAAAGAAAAGAGAGAAGTCACTCGAAGATATGAATCAGATTCTCGTCGATCATACAGGCCAAGAGGTATCGGTCGGCGATGTCATCTCTGTGAAGGAATTTTCTGATAAGATCGGTATTCCAGTAGCAAAGGTCATCGGAGAGCTCATGAAAAATGGTGTTCTCGTGAATCTCAATGCACCAATTGATTATGATACTTGCTTTCTTATTGGTGAGGCATTTAATATTATCATCACAAAAGAGATTTCTGAAAATGCTTCCGTCTCTGATCTCATGGATGGAAATATCGATGATATGATCAAAGAGGAAGATAGCTCTCACCTCATTCCTCGTTCACCAATAATATCGGTGATGGGACATGTCGATCATGGAAAGACATCAATTCTCGACTATATCCGCAAGGCTTCCGTGGCATCTGGAGAAGCTGGAGGTATCACACAGAAAATTGGTGCATATCAGGTAGAAAAAAATGGAGGAAAGATTACTTTTCTCGATACTCCTGGACACGAAGCATTCACGATCATGCGAGCGCGAGGAGCGAAGCTCACAGACATTGCTGTCATTGTCGTCGCAGCTGATGAAGGGATGAAGCCTCAGACAATAGAATCCATCAACCATGCAAAAGCTGCCGAAGTTCCGATGATTATTGCTATCAATAAGATGGATAAGCCATGAGCAAATGTCGATCTCATCAAGGGACAACTTGCTGAGCAAGGACTTCAGCCAGAGGATTGGGGTGGTACAACGGTCGTCGTACCAGTATCTGCTCATACTGGACTTGGTATGGAAAATCTTCTCGAAATGATTCTTCTTCAGGCAGAACTTCTCGAACTTCGAGCTAATCCAGATCGAGGTGCGATCGCTACTGTCATCGAGGCACATCTCGATCAGAAGCTCGGATCAGTCGCGACTATTCTTATCAATACAGGAACAATTAGAAAGACTGATAATATTGTCTGTGCCTGAGCCTATGGAAAGGTCCGAACACTGAAAGATTATAAATGAAAAAATATTGAATCAGCAGGTCCAGGAGTTCCTGTCCAGATTACTGGACTCTCTGATGTGGTCCAAGGAGGTGATATTCTCCAGGTTCTCTCGACTCCAGAGCTTACTGCGACTCGAGCAAAGGAATTTTCTCTCGCAAAAAACAAGAAATCTATCCATGCCTTCGAATGAGCTTCTCTCGGAATGCTCATGAGTCGACTCAAATCAGGAGCATTGAAGCAATTGAAGATTGTCCTCAAGACTGATACAGGAGGATCGCTCGAAGCTCTCAAGGCTTCTCTTACGAAGCTTTCTACACCTGAGACGCAAGTTGTATTTATCCACTCGGCAGTCGGAGATATCAATCAATCTGACGTCATGATGGCTGGTACTTCCCAGGCACTTCTCATCGCCTACAATGTGGGAGTCAATCCTGCAGCAAAACAGGCACTCTCTGCTTCGAAGATAGAATTTATCGAAAAGAAAGTCATCTATCATATTATCGAAAAGGTCGAAGCTATCATCACTGGAATGATCGATATTCGCTATGAGGAACTCGAGCTTGGAATATCCAAGGTGAAAGCAATATTCTTCACAGGAAAAAATAATTCTATGATGATTGTCGGTATGGGAGTGACTTCTGGAAAGATCGAGAATCGTGCTAAGGTTCGTGTCATCCGCGCTGAACACAAAGTCGGAAGTGGTGAAGTCGCCAATCTCAAGATGTGACCACTCGATGTGAATGAAGTCGAAGAGGGGAATGATTGTGGTATCAACTTCAAGTGAGATGTACAGATCATGGAAGGTGATGTACTTGAGTTCTACAAGATGGTACAGAGAAAATAAGGATAGAGTTATTAAAAAAGGCTTAATGGACAAAAGTTGGTGGTTTTTTCTCTCAATTTAATCTTTCCAAAGAAGACTCAGTGCTAAACTGAGTCTTCTTTCTTTTGAGAGTCAACGATGTATTTTTACTTTGGGTTTCAGATGAGAAAATATTCACTCTATTCGATTACTCGTATTGATAATTGGATTCTTGAGATTTGGATAGGGTCTTCCCCAGTTATCGGTTAGTTTTTCGGAGTAATTTTAAGATTTCTTTGTAGATATCTTTTCATTTTATACGACAATTATATCTAAATTCAGATTCTTTCAAATAATAATAAAAGTAGGCTTTCTTAATTCCATTGAATCTTGAGAGTCTTCTTTTTGTGAAGCTCCAAAATGATTCAATTCAGTTGATGTGTTGGTTTCATCTGGCAAATTCATTCGCTCCATGATGAACTCTATAATGCTTTTCATATCCAATATCCACAAGTCCATCATATGCAGGCCATCCATCACTATTTATCTCTGTATCTTCTATCTTTACTTTTCATCTGATTATAGGTAATAGAGTCTTCTTTTTTACATCAGGAACTATCTCAGTATATACTTTTCAGTTTCTTTTCAGGAGTCCAAATACTATTGTTTTCATTCCAGCTCATCTTCATCGTTTTCCACGAACTCGAGTAGGTCAGAAGTAAGATTCATCTATCTCCATAGTTCCACTCCACACTTCTGCTTTCTCCTTTTCTTGATTCTCAAATATACATTTACGAATATAGAGATACCAATCATCTATAGTTTTTGGATTTAAACCAATAATTTCATGTGTTTTTGAAGCGGGTAAATCCAGTGAAAAGAACTTGATAATTTCTCTTGTTTTCTTGTTTCAAATTCGGGATTTTTTTCGATACAGGTTTTTCTTCTCCATAGAGCCAGTATATTAGGTAAATAAATACCGTCAACTGGGGAAGACCCTTGGATAATCTCGTTGTATGGTTTGGATAAAATCCAAACAAACAAAAAGTTGATCAATACTTCTCATCAATGAATTATATGCAAAATGAAGTCTTGGATGAACTGGCTTATCTCTCAGTGTTTTAGTATCCAGTTCTTGTTGTCTAAAGTCCGCCTCATACTTGTTCCTAAATCCCCTAAGTTGCCAAAGAAAAGTTGCCTTATCTGTATGTACTACTCAATGAGTTATCTCCTTGAGTTTCTTGTATGATTCTATCCTTGGATATTTGAGAAGATATCTGTCTATGGTGGCTATTTTATGTGCTTGGCAGAGTTGTATAGGAATATTTGAATAGTATTTCCATATGGCAGTATCTACTCCATTTCTTCCATCAATCACAGCAAAGAAAGGAAGTGGATATCCCCCATGAGACAAATAGTGAAGTAATATTTCGTAATCTTCTTTGGTTTCTTGAAGAATGTGTTTAGATGCAAGAATATCTCCTGTAATGCCATCTATTGCCACCAAGAGTCACCATTGTGTATCTGAACCCTTTCGACCGAAGAATGTAGCATCGAGAATAAGGACAGATGAGGTATATTGAGAGAGATTTGGATTAAGACGGATATTATAATGAAGCTGAGACAACTCTATCTTTTCATAGAAGATAGAAGTCAGTTTCCTGTGTATTGTTTTGATGGACATTCAAGAATCATCTGCAAGTTCAGAAAGGGTTTGTTTATGGAGAGAATAATCTTGAAATAATTGATCGTTCTGTTTCTGTGATGCTCTTCGAGAACTTCGGAAAACATACTTACAATTCATACACTTATATCTCTGTCTTCACCGTTCTTTACCATCTTTTCTGACAAGGTTATTCAAACATTTTGGACAGATTTTAATCATAAAAATAAAATAAAGCGGATAAACCGCTTTATTATGCTGAGAACTCAGGAAAAAACCCACCAATAAATGTCCATTAAGCCATTAAAAATCCCCTACAAGAAAGTAGGGGATTTTTAGAATCTATCTTTTAGGAGTAAATGCTCTTTTCCTTATTTCAGGAAAAGGAGGAAGTTCCAAATTTGCCAGGTCAACTTTTATATCTCTTCATCCAAGAAGTCTCAGTACGCCATCCTGAACCTTCAATCATATCTTTTTTGGAGAATGATCATTAAAGCGATTTTCATCTCAAAGTATTATCGATCATCACTTCCTAACAACTGATTGTGCAAAGCGAAAGCTATTGTGGGCGAGAGTTCATCCATGTGCATCACCATGGAAAAATATTTGAAGATCTTTATGGTAGTCGGATGCACATAGATCATCACTATTTTTTGCTGGTCGAGCAGCAAAACTGGAACTATAGTCTTGATTCCGCACTCCTTCCCAGATATTCCATCTATAGTTGCCATCAATTATTGGAACATTGATTTCTTCTCACTCCGTGAGTCCAGTGATGATGCGAGTTACACTCGAACCATACATATTTCGAGGAAGCACCTTCTCATTTATGAGTGTGTCAGTATTGATAGGATTCTTTTTTGCGAATTCTTTTATCTGAAAAAGTATGAATTTCGAAGGCGTCTCTTCTATCCATCCGAATTCAAACTGATACGTCATATTCGGATCTAGCATACCTTCTACTTTCAATAGAGAGATAATTTGTGCTATATTCTTTCATTCTGGACTTGAATTCCTTTCATCGAATGCATTTTTTGCTTCATCCAATCTTCAAAAAGCCTCATCCATTTTACAAAACATGCGTGCGAGGTTTGCCTTGGGGCTCATATCGTTTGGGTCAATATCAGTCATAGGTTTTACTTCTTTCGTGGTGGATGTTTCGGTGTATTCAACACGTCTCATAATTCTGTCACCATCTTTATTACTATGAAGTGTATCGATAAAGAGCCTATCATCTCTATTTGGGTCTTCGGTGACGGTTACGATTGGGAGAACAAGCGTTGGAACAACTCATATCTGAATATTTTCCGGATTCCAATAGACTCATTCATTTTGTGCATAGTGTCCAATTTCTTGAGTTTGATTCATTGCTCAATGACGTATCTTCTCAATTGCTCAAATGATAATATCTCTTGAAGGCATTCCTTGAATAATAGGAGTTCTCATAACATCCACCAGTCATTTCATATCTCATGGGCTTCATCCACGAATATGATATGTACCCCTTTTGATATAGTTGAGGAGTTCTTTTGGAAATCTTGAGATATTTCATTGAAGTCGTATGAAGAACTCATCATCGGGATCTTCATGAGAGAGAAGTATAGTGGGATTTGTACTTCATACAATTACTCAGAGCTTCTTAAGTTTTCCTACGAGCTCAGGATTCTTGGATATAATCTCCAGCATTCAGAATTTCCCACTTCGTTCTTTGATAGTGGAGAGAGTTCATTGAGAATAATTTCAAATTGCTACGAGATTATCAGGAATCTCAGAGAGAGAGTGGTTCATATAAGTTAAATAATTTTATAAGTTCTTAAAGAGTTCATCCTTTTAATGAGCTAATCTAAGAAGTTCCCGTAGAGTCTGTATGTTGCGTTCTTTCATAAAAGATTCTGCTGCAATTGCTAGAAAATCCCAAGGTTTCTCATGATTTTCTTTTCAAAAGAGGAGTCAAGTTAATCGCATGTTATATTTATCCATTGTTCTTCTTATTTCATTTGTCCAGACTGGAAGTGGTGCCTGTCAAAAGTTTTCAATCTTGCGTAATTCACGAATCAGTGCTGCGGCAGCATCTACATTTGGATGTGTTGAAATATGAACAGGATGAGGAGGATAGTCACTAAGTTGCATAGGAAGATGAATGAATTATCAATACACTTTAATTTAAAATAGTATATAGTCAAGTACATTTTTCATTAGACGTACTCTATCATCTATATTTATCTCGAGGAGTTTACTTATTTACTGGAATGAACAATTTTCTCACTTTTCTTCTCGTGCACAATTTGTGAGCGCAGTATGCTCATCCAGAAGCGGAAATAACGGGAGTTCTTCAGAAATCAAGAAAAAGTTATAAAATTATTTGCTTTTACCCCTCTTTTTTATATACTACACGAGCTTATTTTTGTAGTTTCCTCACCTTTTCAGCATCCTTATGCCGAAAGACGATAAGATCGAAGTCGAAGGGAAAGTGCTCAAAGCCCTCCCATGAGCCATTTTTGAAGTCGAGCTTCCTGAAGCCTTCTCAAATATGGTGATTCGTGCGTATGTATGAGGAAAAATGCAAAAAAATAGGATTCGTCTTATTCCTGGAGATACTGTCACTGTCGAGCTCACTCCGTATGATCTTACCCGTGGTCGCATCACCTTCCGTAAGCCAAATGCAAATGCTCCAGTAAGAGTTCCAGGAACCAATACAAACAATCATCGTCGATAATTCTTTTCTCATTATATTCCTATGAAAGTCCGTCCATCTGTCAAAAAAATCTGCGAAAAGTGTGTTGTCATTCGCCGAAAGGGTGTGGTACGAGTTATCTGTCAAGAACCAAAACATAAACAACGCCAAGGGTAATCTATAATTGTAAATGGTGAATGACAAATCCCCAAACAATTAACAATTAACAATTAACAATTATTTTTTTATGGCCCGTATCGCCTGAGTTAATCTCCCTGATGGGAAACATGCTGAAATCTCTCTCATGTATATATATGGAGTAGGACGTCCTCTCGCTCAGACAATTCTCACGAAAGTAGGAATTGCATGGTCGAAGAAAATGGGAGAACTCACAGAATCTGAGCTTGATCTTATTCGTGAAGAACTCAAGAAATATATTATCGAAGGTGATCTTCGTCGAGAAGTCTCAAGCAACATCAAGCGTCTTCAGGATATTGGATGTTATCGCGGATCTCGTCACAAGAAGCGTCTCCCAGTTCGTGGACAGCGTACAAAGACAAACGCTCGTACTCGTAAGGGTAAAGTCGTCACTATCATGAACAAGAAGAAGTAATTTATTACTAAAACCTCACTCTAAACTCTAAAATCTAAACCTATGGCAAAAGTCACACTCCGCCGCTCAAAAAAAACTCGAAAAGTTGTTCCTGAGGCTGTCATCAGCATCACAGCAACGCTCAATAATACTCATGTCGTCGTTTCTGACCTTGCAGGGCAAGTACTTACTTGGTCTACTGGTGGTACGGCAGGATTCAAATGAGCTCGAGAAGCAACACCATATGCAGCTCAGATTACAAGTGAGCAAGCAGTCGGAAAGGCAAAGACACTTCATAATGTTGAGAAGGCTCATGTCTATGTCAGAGGTATTGGTGCTGGTCGTGAACAGGCAATTCGTGGAATTATCAATTCATGAGTTGAACTTATTGGTATCTATGATATCACCCCGGTTCCTCACAATGGTTGCCGAAAACGAAAAGCACGAAAACTCTAATATCAAAGATTCAATTCTAAAACACTAAATTCTAATAACTCTCTCTATGCGTTATACTGGGCCAAAAATGAAACTCTGCCGCCGTGAAGGATACAATCTCTTCGGTGTAGAAAAATACAATCTCGAGAACAATCACCGCAAGGTAAGGCGTGCTGGAAAGCTTTCTGAATTTGGAGTACAGCTTCGAAAGAAGCAAGCTGCAAAGCGTCAATTTGCTCTCTCTGAAAAGCAATTTTCTCGATACTATTCTCGAGCAGCAAAATCAAATGAAATTACTGGTGATGCTATGCTTCGACTTCTTGAGACACGTTTTGATACTGTTGTTCTTAGGGCCAACTTCGCTCGTACTATTATGCAAGCTCGACAATGTGTCGGACATGCTCACTTTCTCGTGAATGGAAAAAAGGTCAATATTCCTTCATATGAAATGAATATTGGTGATGTCATTACACTCAAGGAGCGTATGAAAGAGTCGTCTCTTTACAAGTCTCTTATAGAAGAATTTCAAGCTTTTGCTACGAAGAATTCTGCAGCACAAGTCTCAGCTTCTCGTTGGCTTACTGTCGATCCAAAGAAGCTTTCGATTACTGTCACAGCTCTTCCTGAAAAAGGTGATTTTGATCAAATGATTGATGTTCAGCGTATTGTGGAGTTTTACTCGAAATAATTTGATTATTTCTCTTCCCAAAGAGAAATACCTCGGTTTTTTTACTCCTTCATTCCCTTTCGAACTATGCACATTATCCACAACACTATCGGAGTTCCAAAAATTCGTAGAGAAATCGTTTCCCCTACAGAAGAGCGCTTTATTATTGAGCCACTTCCAAATGGATATGGAGTCACTCTCGGAAATTCCCTTCGTCGTGTTATGCTCTCATCGATTCCAGGTGCTCGTGTCACAGGTATCAAGATTGCTGGTGTATCACATGAATATACAACACTTCCAGGAGTACGAGAGTCAATTCTCGATATTATGCTCAATATGAAGACATTGATCGTCTCCAAGGATTCTACAGATATTGAATGGCTTTCTGTTTCGAAGAAAAAAGGTGGAGTAATTACAGGAGCTGATGTGAAGTGTCCATCGGGAGTAGTCATACTGAATCCTGATTGTTATATCACGACAGTAGATGCTGGATTTGATTTTGCTATGCAAGTACGAGTCGAAAAGAATGTCGGATACGCTTCTATCGAAGATCTCAAAAAACGTGAAGATGATGTGGAAGTTCTTGTTCTTGACGCAAGCTTCTCTCCAGTACAAAATGTAAAATATGAAATAAAGACAACTCGATATGGTGAGATTACTTCACTTGATTCTCTCGAGATTACCGTTCGAACAAATGGTGTTATGTCTCCCTCAGATGTCATGAAGTTTTCATCAAAGATGCTTGAATCATATTTTTCTCTCTTCAATGAAGATCGTCTTCAGGTCGGAGGAGAATTCATCTCAGATATTCGTGAAGTGATCGAACGTGAGAAGCAGGAAGTGAAGTCAGAACTTGAGAAGGAGACATATACTCCGATCGAAATCATGGGACTTTCTCCACGTACACTCAATGCTCTCGTCAACGGAGATATCCTCTCTATAGAACAGCTCACAAAGTGTACTGAAGCAAAACTTTCTTCAATAAAAGGATTTGGAAAAAAGGCGATGACTGAAGTACGTGATTGTCTCAAGACTCGCGGACTCAAGCTTCTCTGAGACGACTAAACCAACCGATAATTCATAATTCATAATTCAATACCATGCGACACCGAGTCAAAAAACATCTCCACCTCAGTGGAAAGGATACAAATCACCGAAAGGCAGTAGTCCGCAATCTTCTTACAAGCCTTTTTACTCATAAGAGTATAGAGACAACTGAAAAAAAAGCTCTTGCAATGGAATGAAGTGCTCATAGACTTATTGAGATAGCAAAGTCCTCCCAGCCTGAATACAATAAGATTCGAGCAATTAGCGCTCTTCTCTTTACAAAAGAGGCTGGAGTGTCACTTATGACACTTGCGCAGAACTATAAAGATAAGAGTGGAGGATACACTCGTATTACTCCGATCAAGTATCGTGATGGTGACTCTGCAAAGCTTGTCAAAATTGAGCTTGTCTAATCCACATAAATTCTAAAAATTTAAAAAATTCCTTATGAAAACTCTCGTTGCAAAACAACTTCTTGGACAAGAAAGAAAATGGCTCGTCATCGATGCTGCCGGAAAAAACCTTGGACGTATCGCTACCGGTATTGCTCGATTTCTCGCTGGTCGAGATCGAGTCGACTATACTCCACACATTGATAATGGTGCGTATGTCATTGTTCTCAATGCTGATAAGATTACCGTCACTGGTACAAAAGAATCAGTAAAAATGTATCGATCTCATTCACAATATATGGGTGGACTCAAGGAGACAGTTTTTTCAAGAATGAAGGTGAAGAATCCAACTCACATGCTTTCTCATGCGATCGAAGGAATGCTTCCAAAAAATAAACTTCGTTCTAATATGGTACAGAGACTTAAGCTTGTCATTGGTGACAAACATGAATTTGAAGCTCAGAAGCCAGAAATGATATCCCTCTAATTTACTTTTAATACCTTCACTTTATGTCAGAGATTAATTATATATACGCTGTCGGTCGTCGCAAGACGGCAGTTGCACAAGTCCGCCTCTATAAGGGGAAGGGAGTAAATACAGCAAATGGAATACCACTCGAGACCTATGTAAAACGAGCGGACCTTTTTGCAACTATCTATTCTCCACTCAAGACAGCGGGGGTGTATGAATGATTTTACTTTGATGTAAAGGTAGCTGGTTCATGAGAAGCTGCTCAGGCAGAAGCAATTCGTCATGCTATTACTCGAGCTCTTGTCGTCGATGACGAGAATCTCAGAAAGTCTCTCAAATGAGCTGGGTTCCTTACTCGTGACTCTCGTCAAGTAGAGCGAAAGAAACCAGGTCGTCCAAAAGCACGCAAGGGTCCATCTTGGTCAAAGCGTTAAAATCAATTATCAATTATTTCCTCCCATGCCTACTATCAATCAGCTTGTTCGTCGAAAACGCAAAGATCCATCTCGAAAGAGTAAATCTCCAGCGCTTCAATTTACAAAAAATACACTCAAACAGAAGATTTCTCCACTCGCTTCTCCACAGAGACGATGAGTATGTCTTAAGGTATATACTTCTACTCCAAAGAAGCCAAATTCTGCCCTCCGAAAGGTAGCAAAAATTCGTCTTACAAATGGATATGAAGTCATTTCCTATATTGGATGAGAAGGACACAATCTTCAAGAGCATTCAGTCGTCATGATTCGATGAGGACGTGTGAAGGATCTCCCAGGAGTTCGTTATCATATTCTTCGAGGTGTTCTCGATTGTCAGGGTGTCGATAAACGTGGACAGAGTCGATCTCTCTACGGAGCAAAGAAGCCAAAAGCAAAAAAATAATATCTGTTATCTGAATCAGAATCAAGAAGCGTAAGGTGTGAGTATAACATAGCTGTCATAATCTTCCTTCAAATATCTTAATCTTTATTCTAAATCTCCCATTCTATGAGTACTAAAGGAAGTGTTTCATTCACTACACAAAACGAAAGACTAAAAAAATTTGTAAATTATGTTATGAAAGAGGGTAAAAAAACTCTTGCACATAAAATAATAAATGCAACTTTTGATATTCTTCGAGAAAAAGGATATACCAATCCAGAAGAAGTATTCGATAAAGCACTTGATAATGTCATGCCAAAAATCGAATGTCGTCCAAAACGTGTTGGCGGATCTATCTACCAAGTTCCGACTGAGGTCCCTCCAGGACGTTCATTTGCTCTTGCTTCTCGTTGGATTCTTGCTGCTGCTCGTGGAAAGAGTGGAAAAGATTTTTCTCACTTCCTTGCTCAAGAGATTATTGATGCTGCGACTGAGACTGGAGTAGCTGTCAAGAAAAAACTTGATGTCTATAAGATGGCAGAAGCGAATAAGGCATTTGCTCGTTACGCAAACAATAAATAAAAAGAATTAACAAAACTTATAATTAATAATTAACAATTCAGTGTATGGCACATAAAAAAGCGATGTGATCGACCTCCAATGGTCGTGATAGTCAAGCAAAAAGACTTGGTGTAAAAATTTACGGAGGAACACCTGCAACCTCTGGAAACATTATTATACGACAGAAGGGTAATACTTTCTGGCCTGGAAATGGTGTAGAACAAGGAAGTGACTTTACACTTTTTGCAGTTCGTGATGGAATCGTATCATTCCAAGAAAAACGTCGAGTCAGATTCGATGGACGCGTCTATCGTGATACTTATGTAAATGTAGTCTAATTCAGACTAAAATCTCAATCTAAAATCTAAAATTCCTTTCTATGACTATCTCCCCTAAACAGCAACTCTCAAAAGTTCGCGGAAAAAAACGATATGCTGCATGGCTTCGTCTCAATGCAAAAAGACTCAAGGATCTTGTCTCTCTTCAGTATAATGAACAGGGAGAAGCTACTGCTCTTTCTCACTTTGCTTCCCCAGTCACTGGTGAATACAAGGGAAGAAAAATATTCTCTATCCGCAGCGGAAAGGGAGTAACTCCGACAAAGATTCGTGCGTAATTTATTCCCATTATCCTAAGTTTGTTTAAATTCCAATCTCATACTTAAAAACTCGCCCAAACGGACGAGTTTTTCTATTTTAAGTCTAGAATAGAGATTGCTCTTTCTTCTGCAACTTCTCGAAGAGGAATATTTTTAGTTTTCGCTTCTCAACTAAGACTTTCTATATAGTCATAAAATCTATCCCCAGTATGTCATGTAACCTTTTGAAAATCTTCAGAAGCTTTTACAGACTCTTGTCTATGACGATCATCGTTATTAACACTTAACATTAAATACTGCTCATAATGACTTCGACGATGCCAGTATTGTTCAAATATCATTCAAGATCAAGATGGCATCTTTGTAGAATCAAACTTTAATTTTCCTCAAAACACAGGAAGATAAACCAACCAATTATTAAATTCTCTTATTTCTTCTTCTGTAAATGAAGACACTACTGGAATTGCTTCTGTCATGAAAAGAGAATAACAGTTTATGTATCTCTTGTCAATTTTCTGCTCGCTTTTTTTTCACTTTTCCATACAATCCTTCAAATTTCTAAATAGATACTTATGATTTCTCGTCGTCGTACTCGTGAATTTCTCCTTCAGTCCCTCTATTCTCGTCATGAGCTTCGAGAGGCATTTATTCGTGAGAATTTTATCGAATCATACTTCGATGATGAGAATGTCGCAGCCATTGATATGGCGTATGTCGATACTATGGAGATAGCAATTCTTTCACATGAGAAGGAGCTTATCTCGCTAGTGAGCATTCTCATACCAAAATTTGATCTTGCGACAATTCCCGTCATGCATATCATGATTCTCATGATTGCTCTCACGGAAATGCTCTATACACCAATTCTCGAGACTCCAGAGGCAGTCAGTGTTAATGAAGCTATTGAGCTTGCGAAACGCTTCTCTGATGATCAATGAAGAATGCTGATCAACTGAGCATTATCACATTTTCTTAAGGAAAAAGAAAAAGTAATGAGTGAGATACAAGATATTCCATTTCGTATTTTTGATATAGCTTCTAAAAATTAGTTTTATTTCCTAAAATAATGTATGCCTCGCACATCTCTCCGCTACGATAGACCGGAGTTTGAAGAAAAGGTAGGAATACTCCTCGCTTCTCTTCAGATTCTTCCAAAAAAGAAAAATTTCTACATCCTCGCATGTATTCATAGAAGCGTGCTCAATGAAGCCCATATAGGGTATACTGAGTCCAATGAGCGTCTCGAATATCTTGGCGATGCTGTTCTCGAGCTTGCTGTCACTGAGCGTCTTTATCATGATTATGCTGAGAAATCAGAAGGAGAGCTTACTGATATTCGCTCTGCACTCGTTCGAGGTCGCAATCTTGCACTTGTTGCTAAGAAGCTCTGATTTGCTGATGTGATCCAGCTCTCTCGAGGTGAATCTATTGCGAGCGGGCATGATAATCCCTATATTCTAGCCAATACACTTGAAGCAATGATTGGCGCACTCTATGTTGATCATGGTTTTGTAGTTGCTCGAGACTTTATTCTCAAGTATATCTACACTACACTTCCACAGATTCTCGAAGAAGAGCTCTATGTCGATCCGAAGTCCTATCTTCAGGAATACACACAGGCTATCTGGGGAATTACACCGACCTATACTGTCGTGAGCGAAGAAGGTGCAGATCACAATAAGCTTTATATTATAGTAACCTCTCTTGGTGATCAGCTTCTCTGACAGGGAAAATGATCAAGCAAGAAGAAGTGAGAACAAGATGCTGCAGAAAATGCTATCTCAAGAAAGAAAGAGTGGGAAGAAGAAGTAAATCTTCCAAAAAAAGTGATTGGAGTATAGAATTTTTGCCTTTTTCTCTTATTCCTGATATACTTCTTTCATGTTCCACCTCGAAAAAAACCAATATCCAAAGGATTTCTATTATCATCGTACAGCATCTGCTACCTATAGGGAGTACCTTCATACATGTAAGCTTGCAACTTTTGATATACAAAATCCACCACAATATGCATGGAAAAAACATATTTTCGGAAATTCTTTTGGAATCATAAAGTATGAACGTATCGATGTCGAGCCCGATATCGAATATCTTAAGCAAGTGACAGGATTTCAGCATGCGTTTGTCGTATGGATACCTTATTCACGTGAGAATATCGATAGACCATGGAGATGACTCTGGCTCACAGATCACTTCGAAGAGACTGGATACGCTGAGTTAATTCATAATTGACAGTTGAGAAGTGACAGTTGAGAAGTGACAGTTGATAATTTAGAAAAGATACCATATCTCTCTTCTTGGAATGATCGTGCGAAACGAGCACGAAAAAAATTTCTCGCTTCAGGGTGCACGATTCGTGATGTGACTCCTGATGAATTCACGGAGGCATTCAGAACGACCAAAGTGAAACATTGGTATAAGTGAGCATACATAAGCTACTACAAGCGTATGGTTGGTATTGATGCGACGAAGATTCGTCAATGGCTCGCATATGATCCTACTGGAAGGGTAATTGCCTGACTTGCTGTCCATGATTTCTGTGAAAATCATTCCGTCCATCTTGTGGCGTTTACTGATCAGAAATGATACCACTATCAACCTGGAACAGGGCTTATAGATCGGTGGTTTTCTGAGTCGTATGATCGTGGATACAAATATCTTTCATTCGATCAGCTTCGCAATAAAAATGGACCAAAAGACCAAAAAGGATATACGGAGTTCAAGGAAAACTTTCTCTCTGTATGACTCTCATTTAAGAAGGCATTCTTTCGATTCTTTTAGGATTACATTCCATTGTTTTTTGGAACCTTATAATATTCGAGAAGATACTGAGCAATCTGAGAAAAAAGTGCGGATGATGTCGTCTCAGAGTAGATACCAGACCTAGGGCGATTGATCGAGACAATAAGAACAAATTTTGGATTATTTGCAGGAGCATATCCTCCATATGAAGTGATAGTATGTCCAATATCTTGGCCGAGAATACGATTCTCATACCCTCATTTCATTGGGATTTGTGATGTTCCTGTCTTTCCAGCAATTGTATAGCCTGCAACTCATCATTTTTTCGCAAAACCATTTCGTACACTATCGATAAGCATAGCGGTAACTTGTTTTGAAGTCCCTTCTTTTATTACTCTCCTTATTGGAGTTGGTATGGTATCAATCTTTCTTCCATCAGGGTAGGTCAAAGATTCGACGATATACGGCTCCATATAGAGTCCACCATTTGCGAGAACAGAGTATGCGGCGGCCATTTGTAGAAGTGTGATATTGATTCCTTGGCCGAATGCCATAGTAAAAAATTGTGTGCGTGACCATTTCTCGTAGGGGCTGATCTGTGCATAATGTTCCCCATCAAGTGTGATATTTGTCTTTGTTCCGAGTCCAAAATCCCCAATATATTTATTGAAAAGAGAAGGCCCAACTTTTTGGATAATGTCGATCATTCCAACATTACACGACCAATCTACAGCGTGTATATAAGTATGAAGACCACTACATTGCGATGCGAGATTTGATATTCTTCATTTTTGCCCTCCGCCATAATCAAGCTCCACATAGCCTTTGTCATAGTATGTATCCGTTGGAGTGATCTCACCAGAATCTATACCAATAGCCACAGTGATAGCCTTGAATACTGATCCGGGCTCGTAGAGGGCGGTGATAATATCATTTGTATAGACTCATGCTCCATATTTGTTTTTATATTTATATTTTGGTATGGCGAATGTTGCAATCTCATCATCAGTTGCCTCTCGAAGCTTGAGTCGTTGGCCATCAATATTCGAAAAGAGTGTCCCACTCTGAGTGTCGACGACAAAAAGAGGAATACCAAAAAGATCAAAACTTGGATTCTCATAGCGTGCATAATTTACCTTTTCCATATCATAGACATCAGTAAAACTATTTGGATCAAAATCAGGGTAATTGACCATAGAAATGATTGCCCCTGTCTTTGGGTCCATTACGATCACACTTCCTTTATTTCCTCGAAATTCTTCGATAGCTTTCGCGAGACGCGTTGATATTTCTTTCTGTATATTTCGATCAATTGTGAGAGTAATATTCACATTATTTTTTATACTCAATCAGTCCTTTCATGTGTAGAGTCCGATCGGTCTTCAGGCAGCATCTTTTACAACTCTTTGTGTGGGACTCTCAGTTTGGAGGGTATCTTCAAAGTATCACTCAATTCCATACTTTCCTTTTCCTTCATGATCGACAAATCCTGTGATTTGACCAGTAATATTCCTTTCAGGATAAAAACGAATAAGATTTTCACTGTTATCAATATCTTCCTGTTTGATAAAAGGGAGAATACTTTCTTCCAAAGTAATTTCCTTATTTTTTATGGCGTCTCTTTCCCTCGAGAGTCTTTTGAGTACAGCATCTCGCGTACTTACATTTATATTTTTGATAATATCAAGATGTGCTCTTTTTCGAAGAGATAAAGACTTCTGAACTTCTATAGCAGGAATACCCAGGGCGTCTGAAATTTTTACGCTAAGGGCATTTCTATCGATTATTTTTGTAGGATTGACCCAGAGATTATTCGCTATAAAATAAAGCGATGGTTCCTGCCATGCCATAACTCGCTGTATATTCGCTTCATCTAAATTTTCTTTTATCAATACTTCATCCCGAGGTGAATCAATCTTTGACTGAAGGTATGTTTTTATTCTATTTTTGAGATCTGAGACCGTGATATTCTTTTCGAGACTAAGATCACTCCGGAGGTAGGTACTCATATTTTCGAGACAGGGAGTTGTCGAATAGGTACAGAACTCCTCAAAAACTATATCAGAAAGAAAAGTAGTAAGCTTATCTCGAGATCCTGTCTGGGATGGGTCAATCGAGAGATTTCCAAGATTGGTTGATACGGCGAGAGCTCCCTTAAGGGAAGAATCGGAAGAATAAATACTTCCGCGTGAGACAGGATTCACAACGACTTTCGTTTGTTGTTCATAGGCTATTTTCTTATAAAAAGTACCGTTGATGACTGTATAACTAAATGTCGTAATAAGCAAAAAAATGACATAGAGTATTCCAAAATACCATATAATTCCAATGCGATCAAGCCGCTTGAAATGATTGTAAATGAGCGTGAGAATGTGTTCGAGAGAAAACTTCATGGAAAGTTAGTTCAGTTTTTTTCTAATGGGTATTATCTGAAAATCGCGGAAATTCGCAAAAAGTGAAAGTGTTGGCGAAGAAGAGATAATAGTAATATCAAATTTTTGAGATAGAGCTATATATCGAAGGATATCAAGGTTTTTTATTCGAGTTGGATATTGATAATATTCCATGCCAAATGCGTCTTCTATATATATGATATGTTTGTATTTTTCGAGATTATAGTAAAGAAGTCGCCGAGTTCAAACAATTATTTTATATTTCTTTTCATAGATATCGATCCATCCTTGAGATCTCCGCGTGGGAGTGGATTCTGCATAGAATTTCGAGTATGTGAGTGTTGTATTTTCTTGCCCCAATTTCTCTAGATTCGTATCGATAGCATCTTCAAATGAAGAGAGAAACATATCATCAGGGAAAATAAAAACAGCTCCTTCCTCAAGAAAATTCTCTATATTAGTAGATGGATTGAATATTGTATCGACAAAGTTCAAGATTCTTAGTTGAGGATTATTTGTATTTTCCTCGTTTGATGAGTGATTCTTAAGAAGATAATTCTTTTTATCGAGACGAGATTGGAGCGGAACAGGAAAAAACAGTGCAAGGGCCTTGTGAATGGGGAGAGAATATCGACCTGCTATCGAGAGTATAGCAGTGAGAATATAGGGAGGGAGAAGAGGGATAGAAGAAATAACAGATAGTATTGGCTTAATAGATTCTAGAGGAATATCATTGGGTGGGGCGAATCCTATAGATGCCACTATTCACCTCTCGATATAATGTCATATTGAAACTTCGACCATTCCTCCCATGACAATTTGCTCTGACCAAGTAGAAGTGACAAAATATGTATATGGACGCGGATGAAGTGATCGGGAAAGAGGAATGACAGCAATGTACATGTAAAAAGTATATGAAAAATCCTTGAGAAAGGAAAGATAAATAAAAAACCACCCATGTTGGGTGGTGAATATAATTTTCATGTTTTAAAGTCAGAGACTTTTTTTCAGATCTTCCGCTTTCTGTGCATCAGCATTTGATGCGATTTGAGCTTTTATTTCCTCGATATAGATATCCTTGAGTTGTTCCCACTCATTTTGAGCTTTTCCTACAAGACCCTTGATAATCTCACCTTCTGTTGGCATAAGCTTACGGAATTCGACACGTTCATCTTCGAAAACCTTTACGAGTTCATCGATCTGGAATTGAGAAAGCGTTGGAATTGCATCAATAACTCGTTTTTTCTCGAAAGTCGAGAGTGAAAGTGAATGTTCAAGAAGGTTCATGAAAGAACTCTCATCGAATGTCGTAAGTGGATGAACAAGAAATCTTTTTGCGATTTCCTCATTTGAGGTTTTTGGACGAGGTGGAGGTGGCGGAGGAAGTGGTGTACCGCCTTGATCACCTATTTGAGGAACTGGAGGATTTTGTCCTGTACCAGGATTCTGGTCAGTTTGAGGTTCGGACATATACATAAAATTAGATAATTTTATTATAGACTCATTTTCTTGTTTTTCAAAAGATTTTTCTTTTATGTACGGAATCGACTCATTTCGACCTTTTTTTGTGCCTCTTGCCAGAGAGAGTCAGATATGTCAGCATTGTTGTATACCATCTCTACATCCTCATCTTCTTCACATGCTTCGAGAAAACTATAAAGCTGAAGAATATGGCCTGAATCAGTCGTTTCAATATAGGTCTTTGGTCTATAGATAAGACTTGCTGTATCTATAGTGTATCATCCACCTTTTAGGGAATTTTTTACACTCATGAGTTTTTCACGAGAAGTGATGACGGAGATAACTTCTCATTCGATAGAATAGTCGAGAGCATCTGTCTCAAGGATACTATTCTCGAATGCTTCCATATCTTCAGGAAGTATAAGTCTAATCTCTCCAATATGATCAAAAATATAATTTGAAACTGATCCCGTTTCTCCAAGATTTCCTCATACGGATGAGAAAATATGACGAATACTTGGAGCTGTACGATTGCGATTATCAGTAAGTGCTTTTACGATCACAGCAATACCTCATGGAAGATAGCCTTCATAGAGAATTTCTTCGACTTTCTTTGTATCAGTATCAAGCCCTGCTCAGCGCTTGATAGCTCGATCAATGACATCAATATTGACTCAAGCTTTTTTTGCTGTCGTTATTGCATCAGCAAGGGCATTATTCTGTCATGGATCTGCTCCACGTTCTGCAGCGAGAGCAATAATCTTTGAATGAATAGCATACGTTTTTGATTTTGCTTTGGCACCAGCTTCTTTCTGAGCCGCAACTGTTGGTCAGCGTCACATAGGTGTAGAGTTTAGATAATAGAGTTTAGGATATGAAAATACAAGAGAAAAACAAGTTACAATTTTTTTATCCAGTACATCCATTCCTCATTCCCTGCCTCTCCAATGACAGTTGATTTCTCTTTTTGCAAAATTTCGCAAGATGAAGACTCAAGAAGATCTTCCCATATTTTCATTTTTTCTTCGATGATTTTTTCTCATTTTGGAATGCCAGTCTTTCGAAGATTTTCAGCACCAACTTCGAATTGAGGCTTATAGAGAAGGAAAATATTTGTCGATATATTTGCGAATCTGAGTATGGCAGGAAGTATTATTGTTATAGAAATAAAAGAAACATCGCAGGTGATAATATCATATTGTTTTTTCTGATTTTGGAATGTACGAATATCCGTCTGCTCATATGAAGTCACTCGCGAATCAGCGCTGATTCTTGTATCAAGCTGGCCTGTACCGACATCGACAGCATCTACGTGAAGTGCTCATTTTTCGAGAAGTACCTGAGTGAATCCTCCTGTCGAAGCACCAATATCGAGACAATCACTTCCTGTAATTATCAACTGTCAATTATCAACTGTCAATTGTTCTAAAAATCCATCAAGTTTTCCAGCACTCCGAGACACCCAATGAAGTCGCTTATCTTCAACAAGGCTAACGGTATCAGTCCCAGTAATATCAAAAGAAACTTTTGTTATGATTTTTGAATTGACGAGAACAAGTCCAGGATTCGATAAATTGTTTTGCTTTATTTCTCGTAAATCCATACTGGAGAGCAATGTGTTGATCAAGTCGCATAATTATTCTTTTATCCAATCTTCTATAAGTATTTCGATAGTACCTGACACTTTATTTTTGAGCGCTTCTTTTTCTTCTTTTGTGAACTTTGAGAGTACCCAATCACTGACCTCAAATCTCGGATCACGTCCAATACCGACTTTTATCCGAGAAAATTCATCATTTCAGAATTTTGCTATGATATCTTTAAGTCCATTTTGTCCACCATGACTTCATTTCTCTCGCTTACGCACCTTTCAGAATTCCATATCAATATCATCTGAGATGACCATAAGATCATTTTTTGGATCAAGCTTATAGAAATTCACTATACTTGATACCGCTTCGCCAGAGAGATTCATATACGTTGTCGGTCTGAAAAGAATAATATCACTTCCAGCCTTTCTTGAGAGAGTTCATTTATGTTTTGACTCTTCCCATTCACCAAAATCCCATGCTTTATCGGATATACTCAATCATGAGAAATCCGACATTATGTCGAGTATTTTCATATTCTTTTCAGGGATTCCCGAGTCATACGATAAGTTTCATAGGCATAAGTCTATTTTTTCTTACGAAAAAGTCAATCAGCCAAAAATCTTGTTTTTCATATATTTTTCCTTTTTGTCCAGACATTTTCCTTTTATAAATTCTCTCGGAATTGACAGAAGACAGAGAAATATGGTAGGATTTTTCTATATTCTCCTTCCTAAAAAATATTTTATGGATATTGACCGATTTCTCTCACTTATTGATGATATCATCAAAAATCATATATCAGATCTTCATTTTACGACGGGGGAGTTTCCTTATATTAGAAATAGTGTTGGAGATATGACTCCTGTACAGGCTTTCGGAAAGCTTACCGAAGCAGATATTGAGACTATTACAACACATTTGGTTGGTAGGACCCTTTCACTGATAGAACTATCGATATATCTTTTGAGCGACTTCCGACACGTTTTCGTGTAAATATTTCTCGTGTCATTCGCGGAACGACAATCGCTTTTCGTATGATTCCCTCACTTATCCCAGAGCCTGAGTCTATCAATCTTCCCAATCATATTCTCGATCTTACACTTGCAGAAAAAGGAATTATTCTTGTCACTGGTCCAACAGGAAGTGGAAAATCGACGACTATGGCGGCTATGGTCGAGCACATCAATCGTAATTCCCAGCGACATATTATGACTCTTGAAGATCCAGTAGAATTTATCTATCAGAATAAAAAATCTCTTATTCATCAGCGAGAGCTTGGAAAACAATTTGATACTTTCCCGGATGGAATCCGCTCAATTCTCCGTGAGGATCCTGATGTCATTGTCGTCGGAGAAATGCGAGACCTTGCCACTATCCAGACAGCTATCACACTTGCCGAGACAGGACATCTCGTCTTTTCGACACTCCATACCAATGATACTGTCCAGACGATTGATCGTATCATCCAGTCTTTCCCGCCAAATGAGCAAAATCAGATCCGTATGCAACTTGCTCTCGCTCTTACATGAGTCATTTCTCAGACACTTCTTCCGAGAGCCGATGGAAGTGGACGAATCGTCGCACGCGAAGTCATGCTTAATAATGATTCTATTCGAAATCTTATCGTCCGCTGAGAAACGCAACATATGTACTCAGTTCTTGAGATTTCAAGACAGGAATGAATGGTGCTTATGGACGATTCGATTATTGACCTCTATAGACACAAGCACGTCTCTCGTTCAACAATAGAGAGATACATCCATGATCGGAGTAGAATCGCTATGTTTACTGATGAATAATCTCTATGCTTAAAAACAGTCTCTTTACATCACTTCTTTCTCTTTGTGAGAAACATGAAGTAGAAACGCGATCTTTCAAAGGATGAGAAATTGTTCTTGATTATGAATCCAATCATAGTCTTTATATTTTTATATCTTGATGGTATAGTGTCTGGGCCATGAGCTCATTTTGATGACTTCATGAAGTATGAGAAATCAATGCTCCAAGTACTCTTGGGGAAGGAATATTTTTTGGATCTTTTAAAAAACCAGTAAAAGTAATCGCAGAATCCGAGTGAGAAGTTTATATCCTGAGTGAGAAATTTATAGCGAAACTTGCCCGACTGTATCCATCATTTCATGAGCTTCTCATGAGGGCATGTCTTTCGACGACTAATGAGCGAATCAAAGAAGCGAATACAGAACGATCCATAGGGTATGCTCTTGTCGATGCTCTCGAGACAAATACATTTGGAAATATTCCGACACTTCTCTCGACACTCAAAAACACCTTTTCTCTTACGGATGTTCTTTGGATTGAGCGGCATGAAGTACTTTCTGATCTTTTCGCATTGAAATATAGAGAATCTCTCTGAAATATACCAGTCAATGAGCGCATAAAAAATCCAATTTCTGAAAAATCCTATGTCTGTATCAAAAATTTTGTAGATATTGAGTGATATTCTCATATTTTCCCACTTATTTCTCGGGAAATATGCTATGGATATCTTGTCTATATTCTTCCAATTGACCATATTCCTGGATATGTGCGACGCATCACTGATGATATGATTCCAAACTGTATTCGACTCATTGAATCTGAATGGAAGTGAGGACATTTGCTGAAATAAAGATATATTGAATATTTCTCTTATCTGTCAAATCAAAAACTCTCGTATTTATCGAGTTTTTTTGTTCTAGAAAAGGGATTGTGGCAGAATATATACATGCTTAGGCGTATTCTCGCATCTTGTATGGTTGCTATCGTTCTTTTTTCGAATTTTTGACAGGGAATTTTCGCGGTTGAGATTGAGCCAGTGAACTCACTTGATGTTCTTCCATTCAATACCGAAACAGAGGTAGATCGAGCAAATCTTCTCGAAACCATAGATTCTCTCGTAACTGATGCTCAAAAAAAGAATGAAGTCATATCTTCTTCTGCACTTCCTGAAGATACTCTCATTCTTCTCGGAGAAAAACGTTCATTTGATCTCACTCCTTCACTCACTCCTGGATTTATCATTGATCCATTTTCTCATGTTTTTTCTGGGGATACCTCTATCTTGACTAATTTCCTTGGAGGAAATTCTCCTACTATTTCTGATGATTTTTCGACAGGAACCATGTTCATATCTTGAGAAATTGGGAAGCGTATTCATGTACAAAATGAAATGAAAAGAAAGGAACATATTCCTTCCGTCACGGGAAATCTTTTTGTAGAAATTGCTACAGGAACGATCATAACAACACTCAGTGGTGATATAATTGATACATCAAAAATCGGAATCTTTCCTCTTGATTCCAGTAAGAAACTTCAGGCAAAAGCTCAATATGAAGGAAAAATGAAAAATAGAGGAAATAAGAAGAAAGGACTTGGGCAAGCTGCAGTTGAGGGATTTGAATTTGGGCTTTCGGGGACACATCTCATCTTCTCTTCACCAGTTTCACTTACGATCGAGACACCAAATATGGGCGAAGGAATGGCAGTTGATATTTTGACACTTCATGCGGGAGACACAAGTTTCCATACTGGATGACTTTCTGTCGATCCAAGTACAGCATGTCAAAATTGAGTTGCATCAATACCAGGTTCACAGGCGACAGTCAAAAATGGGAAAGTCACATTCTATACTTGTGGTGCTTCGAGCTTCACGATGAATCCCACTGGTGGTACGGCAGGATCAAATGATCTTAGGATTATCATTGGTGACTGTGCTCAGGCGCAAATATATTACAATAACCTTACGCAAATATATACAGGAAATCCTGCAGCAACTGGATGTGGACTGCCAGGACTTTGGGCTGCACTTCGTATCGGTGCGACAACCTACGGAAATGGAGTCTATGGGGTCACAGCGACAGCATGGTCGACTCAGACAACAACAGGATCAACAAATGGGAATACCTATACAGCTACATCTACGATGACTCGAGTTGTTGGAGCTCTGACATATACACTCATAATTGATTGGGCTCATACAGCACCAAATAAATATTTTACTTGGTCATATCGTGTCATTGTACCCGCAGGAAATACTGCAAATGTCAGATTTTATTTTGCAAATGATAGTTTTGTTGCTGGGGCAGATGCAAATGATATTGGATATTTTACAAATACATGAGGACAGACGGTCGGAGTCTATGATAGTGTTGCGAATGTCCTCTCAGCATTTCGCTACATGAGTGGTGCTCTCTGGACAGCATACGAAGCTGGACCATGGGCGACAGTTGCAGGACGTATTACGACCGGAGCAGACTTTGCTTCGACCATTCAGGCGACGCCAGCAGATCTTGCTTTTGGTGTGAATTGGAATTTTGGAACTGGAGCAAATGTCACATATAGCGGGACGATAGAATGGAGACTTCTCCCATATGTCACAGCAAATCTACCTGACCTCATTCCTGGTATTGGCTCACCAGAATGACCACTGACGACCAATCTTCTCTCTCAAATGCCTATCACTATTACGAATGCAGGAAATCTTGCTTCAAGCGGTGTTCATACTATTGTAATGACGGTTCCAGCAAATATTACAGGTCCAGCAGCTCCATTTACAGACAATGGATGGTCATGTGGAGCCCAAGTAGGGACTGGAGTCACATGTACAAAAACAACAGCAATTTCTACCCCAATGGGTACAGATACTGTCCGTATTCCGATCATTCCTACACTTGCAGCTAGTGGTACAAGTGTGACATTCAATGTCGCAATCTCGAATCCTGGTGATTCCAATATTACCAATAATACTGCCTTCGCGATCAATGCTGTCGTCGGATGAGCTCCAGCCAATGATCCAGGAGGTATCACCGGAGAAAATCTCTGGCTCCGTGCAAATACTGGAACAAATTGTACAACGACAGGATGTACAATCACAACTTGGGCGAATCAATGATGACTTGGTACTGCAGCAAATGCGGTTACAGGACTTGGAGTAGCTACATATAATCCGACAAATCGCATCAATGGGAATCCAACTATTTATATGAATGGCGCATCTTTCAATACGAATAATACTCTCTGACTTCCGAATAGTGCGAACTCTATTTTTGCCGTCTCGAGTATTGGTGCTGGAGGACAATTTCTTATGGGAACACAGACGGTGACGAGGAATGCTCGTTCGTGGACGACCTCGCCCACGAGTGATATATGGATGAGAAATGCAAGCACTATTTTCTATAGTGGTGCAAATTCTCGAACAGCAAATATGCCAGCTATTACATCGACTATTCGTCAGACAGCAGGAGACTCTGAAGGATATACCAATGGTCAATCAGTTCTTACGAGCCCAACTACTACCACTTTCACAGTGAATAATTTCGGTATTGGGCGTATCGGAAATACGAACTCGACTCTTACTAATCTTGCAGAAGTTATCATTTATCCAACAGTATTGACACTTCCTCAAAAAAATCGAGTCGAATCATATCTTGCACTCAAGTATGGTATCACTCTTGATCAGACAGTGCCAACAGACTATGTATATTCAAACGGTACGGTCGCATGGAGTGCGGCGAGTGCTGGAATTTTCAAAAATAATATTACCGGCATTGGTCGTGATGATGTCACTACCTTGAATCAACCAGAGTCACAATCAGTCACAAACACAGGAGATATTATCGTCTCAAAATCTGCGATTGCGACCAATCGACAGGCACTCATTTGGGGACATGATGCTGGTCAGATCTCTGCATTTACAGGTACAGATGCCCCGATCGGATTCGAGCGTATGAGTCGTGAGTGGCTTTTTCAGGAGAAAAATGGTGATCTCGGAATTGTAAATATTTCCTATCCAGCAACTTCTATTGCGCCTGGATTCATCGCACCTCTTATGCTTCTCGCAGATATAAATAGTATTTTTACGACAGGCTCAACAGTCTATACTGGTAGCTATAATACGGGATCAAATACGTGGGACTTTTCTCTGAATATTGCTGATATGCAATATATCACTTTCGCAAAATTGGTGCCGACTGATACAACTCCGCCAAATATTCTTTCGAATTCTGTCGCTTCTGGAACACTTGCACCGATTGGGAATTTTCCTATTACACTGACATATTCTGATACAGGCTCTGCGATTGATTCAGCCTCATTTACTGGAAAAATATATGCATGGAATGCGACAGGCGCAACATGGTTTGCTACAGATATTTCATCGAGCTATCTTACTGTTACAAGTGCATCAACCTCGACATGAGTACTTCAGCTCACGGGTCTTCCATTTGGAAAATATCGATTCGACATTTCTATCGCTGATAGTGTAGGAAATATGCAAACACAAAGTTATACATACTTTATTGATGATATTTCATGGACGATTAATGCGTCAACATACAATATTGGTCCTGTTCAGACGAGTATTTTATGATTTGGAACTGGAGAACTTATTGTTACTGTAAATACAGTTGGCGCTGGATTCGACCTCTCGATGCTCAGAACCAATGATCTTACATACATTACAGATGTAATCCCAGTCTATAGTGGTTCGACGGGGTGGTGATATGATAAAAATATCGGCGCAGGATATTCTGGTCTTTTGACAGCTCATGGAACAACCCAGACACTTGTGTCTACGGCCAAGAATATAAATACAAATGGTCAGAAAAATACCTTCACCTATCGAGTGAAGTATGGAGTGAATGCGAGTGCAAATACTCCATCAGGAGATTATACTACAGGGCTTGTGAGATTTGGATTGAATCTGACATATTAAAAAATAAGAGAAGTACTTCTCTTATTTTTTAAACTCCCTTTTTATTATTCTCCCTTCACGGATAGACTATATTCTACTCATGCACTTATAAATCTTGCATCGACGGGAGCAAGAGGAGTATTAGCGTCAATATCAGCATGAAGAGTTGTGAGAATGTCTCCTGCAGAGAGATCTTTTCCTGCAAGCATGATTTCTATTTTTGTATTTCCGGGCTCATCTGAGGTGATTCTTGTATGTGAGTCAGTGGTGCTCATACCTCGAAATCGAGTAGGATCAGAGAGAAATGAGAGCGAGAGACTCTCGACATTTTTTGCATTTTTTCCAATACGGAGTGTGATGTCACTTCCTGTGCGTTCGACAAGAAGATCAGCATCATATTGAGGTATATTTTTCACTCCTTCGATGACACTTGCACTGATATTTCCAAGTGAGAAATTTGATCATTCCTTCATTGTCCCGACGACAGAAATAGAAATCAGAAGTGCGAAAATCGCAGGAACAACGATTGGATTTTTTTGAGATTGTCGGTAGCGGGTAAAGAAGTCTTTCATAGGAGATTTATTTTTTGATAAAAGGGAAAATTCTATATACTTTCGAAGAATTGTATAAGAGAGATTTCCAACTCTTATATCTTATCCTGTTTCTCACTTTCTGTCAAATTTTATGAGCCTGAAGCCATATTTTTTCATCTTACTTATCATTTTTCTCTCAAGTAGTGCTTCGGCATGACTCCTTCTTTTTTATCTCAATCCTGAGCTCGATCCAACTCTTGCATTCTCACTTATGGGGGTAGCCGTACTTCTCGCCGGATCCAGCTTTCTTGCTACGTTTCTTTTTTTCCTCAAAAAAATATATTATCGTGGAGATGTCACACTTTCGACTATGAGCGCGAGTATTCGACAGGGAATACTTATTATGCTTGGAGTTTTTATGATGACACTTCTTTTCGCATTTCATATTTTCGAATCTCGCCTCATTATGATGGTCTGGGCTTCGATCGCATGTCTCGAAGTGATGATACAGGCAGTAGAATAATTAATTGATAATGGACAGTTAACAATTGATAATTAATATGGGTTAATAATACAGCATATTTTTTCAGAAATTCTCACTCACCATTCTCAACTATCAAATATCCACTAGTATCGTATGTTCAAAAATATTTTCAAAGTTCTCAAAAACCCAAATAGTTTTATTGTTTGGTTTCTTTCGATGGTTATCGTATTTTTTCTTTGGTATGCATATTCTGCTATCGACTATGTTGCCGCAAATTATGGAAGTTATACATTCGCATACTTTGATATGATTCTTTCTTGGGTTATGATCATTTTTTTACCGCTTATTATTGCTGGGATTTTTTATAGGTCTTTCCACTTTGGTATGGCTTGATTTAAAGAAAAACCGTCAGGATTTTTTGGAATTCTTGCAGGAATTGTGAGTGCGGTGATCACAGGAGCTGCTTGTTGTGGGGTGAGTCTTATTTCCGTACTTGGCCTTACATCGGTCATCACCTTTCTCGATATATTTCCTTATCACGGGACCGAGATTAAATTTCTATGAATTCTCTTCCTCTTATATAGTTTCTTTGATCTGTATCGAAACCTTGAAGTCTGTAAGACAAAAAAAACACGCTCAAATTTTTAATATATGAGCGTGTTTTTTTTGAGCATCTCTATCCTTGGAATGTCGCTTTGAGCATTGCTTGTTCGATTTCTTTCTCGAGCTCTGTCTGAATGTCTTTCATGAGGATGAGATCTCAAAGAGTCTTTTTTCTCTCGGCAAGTTTGGAAGCATCTTCCTTAATCAGGAAGAACCCATAGCCATATAGGAAAAGCATTCTCATTATGATAAAAAGAGATATTCCTATAATAATTCACAGTATAATAGTGAGCATTGATGGACTATAGAGATTAAGATTATCGAGAATGTAGGGAAAGGTTGTGAGATTCATAGGAGGTCTAATTTTAGACGAAAAAGCATTGAAAGCAAGATCTTTTTAGTCTGTACAGATTTTATTTTTCTACAAGTTCTGCAAAGACAATAATTCGTTCGAGAGTTGTTCCGACTGGCCAACACGTCATGAGTGAAAGCTCCTTCTTTGTCTTATCTCGAGATTCGAGAGCTTTCACATCTCCAGGTTTTACAGTGACCTGATCAGTGACACGATATGTGTATTTTTTCTGAAAATAATAAATAGTAATTTCATCTCATTTTTCGAGGGTATCGAGAAGTGAGAATACATCGTTGTAGTCACTTTTTATCCATGGATAATTCGATGAATGTCCAAAGATAAATACATTTCCTGCTTCTCCTGGCTCAGCAGTTCCAGGATAGCGAACGATTCATTTTTTGAGCTCTTCCATAAAAACTTCGTGCATTGTCTCGAAAGTTGCACCTGATTCTACATTTGCATTTATAAGAGGAATATTCTTTCCGATTCGAGGTATCACAACGCGATTCTCATATGGAGTGACAGCAAAGGTTGCCTCAAGAGACGTCTGTGGAAGTTTTGATAGGAGGCCTTGAGGTCCATAACTTCGAGAATATATAATTTCTGGATCTGCTGCGAGAATTTTCTCAGTGATTGTCTGGAGATCCTCCCGTGCCTCAGTATTGATAGCATCAGAAGCATGGACTTCGACACTTGATGATGAGAGAATATTTGCGACCTCATCTCGCGCTGCGATCAGTGCAGCTGGATTTATCCAGTTCATAATGCGTGAAGAATACGCACTATAATTGAGTACTCCAAGCAGGACAGAAAATATAACTCCAGAGAGTGTGAAGTATATCGTGAGAAATTTGAGCGTCTTCAGTAATGACGAGAAGATTCATCGATGAGAGTGTTTCTTCTCATATTCGAGAAGAGGATCGGTATGTATATACATTTGTATGAACGAATTTGAATAGTATTGGTTTTCTGAGACTTTGCCCGTAGAGAAATGCTATCATATCAAATAAAAAAATGCAAAACCCGGAGTGAGTTTTGCATTGACAGAGAGAGTTTATCAAGAGTTAGTAATCTATGAGGTTTTTCATATCTTCCTGATAAGGAGCGATTATTTTTATGGCTTCATGTGTCTTCGGGTGTTCGAATGAGAGGGAATAGGCGTGGAGGAGCTGACGAGATATACCATATTCTCGTCTGGCAAAGCTATTTTCTCATCGATTTCCATACGCCTTATCACCAACGACTGGAGTTCCGATAGACGTGAGATGGACACGGATCTGATGCATGCGACCAGTTTCTATTCGACATTCGAGAAGACTATACTTATTGCGAATATTTGTACTAAGAGTACGATAATGAGTAATGGCTTCCTGACCAAGATCCGAAATAATCACTTTTGATTCATCTTGGGCATCTTCTTTTCGAAGAAGTTTTGCTCGTATCGTATCTCTTGGTTTCGCTGGAATTCCTATCACGATTGTGTGATAAATCTTTTCTATCTTTCCATTTTGAAGGAGCGAAAGCAGTGATTCGAGCATTTTTTTTTCTTTTGCGATCATGATGACCCCGCTCGTATCTCGATCGATCCGATGGACGAGAGATGGCTTCCATGAGAGGGTATTGTGCGCGGTCCCGAGATAGTCTTGCACTTGTTCGATGAGAGAGACCTCAAGAGTCTTGTGATCTCATGGATGGACATTGATACCAGGTGGCTTATTGAGAATAAGCATTCATTCATCTTCATAGAGAATAGAAAGTCATCCCTCCAACCCTTGAGCACCAATCTCAAGAGCAGATCTCCCCGCCCTTCGGGCACCCCCCTTGACAAGGGGGGAAGGGGGGATTTGTTTCTGGAATCATCGAATTTCCTCATCTGAGAGATAAATCTCAATCACATCACCTTCCTCGATTCGATAGGTTTGTTCTACTTTTTTTCGATTCACTTTTATTTTTCCTGTCCGGAGCCACTTATAAATTCCTCCGAGAGGAGCTTCGCTCAGATATTTCTTGATAAATTTATCTATTCGTTGGCTGGCATCAGATGGTGAGTCAATAGTGAGAGAGAGCACAGTAATTGAAAGTTGACAGTTAATAATTGACAACTGAGAAGGGAAAAATGGGATTCTTCTGTCATTTCGACGTTAGGAGAAATCTTGCACTAATTTCCTGTAAGTCCAATCATTTCGAATCTGTGAGAAACCCCAAACTTCAGAGCAGGATGTCTCGTACCTCGACATGACAGAGACTACTGTAGCACAGCAAAGTCGAGCGCAGTATTAGTCGTAATCTGAGGGAATTGTATATCTCGTGATCGGAGAAACCCATACGCATATCACTCTGAATGAATGGTCATATATTGGGAAGGTATGGATTTAGTAAGTCCAGATATTTTGTATTCGAGGAAATTTATAGTTCTATCTGATAGAAGAACGGGTCTTATAAGTGAGAGCTTGAGAGTACATCGAAAATTCGCACAATATGCTCAAGTAGGATTTCAAAGATAACTTGCATTTGTATAAAAATCTAAAAATTGAACATCAGATCATGAATTACTCGTTCCATGTTTAATTATGATTTGTGTACCACCAGAAATATTAATGTCAATTCATTTAAAAGTGTTTGTTTCTCCACTTGCGAAAAGGGAGGCTCCACTAGAAGCCAGTGTCCATATGATATATCCAGTACCCATATTTACTACTCATGTACCACCACTTCCTACCACAGGAACTCGGAATTCGAAATATACAGTATTCCAATCAATATCATTTGGTATGACGAGCTGTATCGGTTCTCAGATGCTGATGATATTGTAGCTTTTCGTGCTATCATATTCACTATTTCATTTTCATAATGCGGGGATAGTATCTGATCCAGTATAGACGGTGAGTGCCGTTCATGTACTTGAGTTGGCTCACCGAGAAAGATTCTGAATATTCCATGGTGTATACTTATTCACTCATCCGGTATAGAGAGCTTCTTCGATCGTTCCAAGTGCTGTATAATAGGCGACATTTGAATTCTCTATTCCTTCACTTGCCTGACTAAACCGAAAAAGCTTCTCAAAAAATACCGTACTCATCATCATAAGAAGAGTGAGTACGACGAGTGCAATGAGTATGGCTGAGCCTTTTTTTTCGGAAAGTATTTTCATAGAATGAGAATTGATAACGAGATGCAATTATTGAGATTCTCCTGTGAGACTGATAGTCGTCGATATAGATATTGTCGGATCATCTCACTTGATGACACTTCTCTTGGACCAAGCAAGTCCCATGGTAAGTTGTATACGGACATACGGATGAATAAATGGACTTACCTCGGTACTTGGTGGTAGAGAATCTGGAGCAGCCCAAGATTTCCATGGATCTTTTTGTGGAAAGAGGGTGAATGATATTTGCTTCACATTTACGTAGTCGGGAAATATTTTCACCCACTCACTATCTGCTCAGGTTGGAAGCCATCCATACGGAGAAACATCTACTCCATCTCTACAACTCCAGTCTGGATGACAGATCCATGTATCGATGTCTCCATCGAAAGCACTAGAATCATTGGTGGTATCACCCGTATGACTCTTCATGCCAATATCTTTCCCTTGAAGCTTCAGAATCTCTATATTTCCGAGACATCCACTTCATGTTGCTATAATACATGTACCAATAGGTAAGCCCGGATCATCTTTGTATGTCCATCTGAAATAGGTACGCTCATGAGTGAGAGGATTGATAAGATAGAGCTCTGGTGTTGCTCCAGAGAAGACAGTCGGACCATCACCGATATCTTTATCATCTTCATCTCAGATGATAGTTCCGTTAAGATCCTCATCACCCAATCATACACTTATGCCCCCTGAGTCACTATCGGCATTTCCATTGTAGTCAGTAAATTGGAGTTTATATTCTCCATAGCGTTGATATTTTCATGAATAATTGGCATCTGGAGATGCTCCATCACCTTTAGAGTTATTTGTTGTCATACATCAGCCTGTTCCTACACGAACTGTATTTCAACTTGCTGATACATCCCCACTTCTACAGAAATAATAGAAGTTTCCATAATTAGATCCAAGATCTCCACCACTTCCATAATTCCCAAAACCAGTTGCTTTTGCATAATGTCCAGTCCCTGTAGTAGTACCGACAACCTGTCTATTCCAGTATTCCTCATAGTCGATAATACCTCCATCCTTGATCGCGCTTGCGAGATTTTCTGAGAAGAAATAGAGTTCTTCGAGAAGAGTGATACGATTCATTGTCCTCGTACGGGCAATAGTAATATTTCCCACAGATTCGAGAATACTCGTCATGAGTCCGGCGAATATGACCATTGATATCATGAGCTCAAAGAGAGTGAAACCTCGATGATTAAATTTTTGTATCATTTTCATGAGTATTTTTAAGTGGGAAGAGGAATACAAAAGGACTAAAAAGCGCTTTTCCAAGAGTGCTTGCTGTCGGAAACCTTCGGAAATTGCGAGGGCCGAGAGTGATAATATGATGAATAAGGCTCATAAGAATACCACTTCATTTTATTTCTTTCCGAAAAAATAGAGCACGAAATGCAGCATATGATAATCTTACAAACTCTATTATAATAGTGTACATCTCAAGAAATATGTTTTTTCGTAGATTATGCATAGACCGACTTGAAAAAATCATGAATTTGGATAGTGTTATCTTTACTGACTAACACCCATTTTCTATGGATTATACACGAAATTCAAAAAATCGAAAACTAAAAACGCAAATTCTCACTTTTCTCTCACGCCTCTCATTTGGTACGCATAGACTTGGGCTTGCTGGAAAGACTATTATTTTTTGCAATTGACTCTTTCTTGTTTCACTTTTTTTCCCATGGATAGTATTTCGATCACCGACAGGATGAGAAAACATACAACATTGGGCATTTTCCCTTTATTCTGGAGGTATAGGTTATGGTATACTGGTTGCTCTTCTTTCGATCTCATTTTTTCTCCTTTCCCACGAGAAAAAAGAATTTCTCCGTGCATATGTTCCTTTTCGACTTTCCGATGCTCAGGCAATTGTATTTATCGATGCTATGCTCCTTACAGCATGTTTCCAGGTTGTCATTACTTCTATGGCTTATGCTAATATATCGACGCAGGCTGTCGAGGCTGGATTTGGTCTCAAGTTGGGAATTACAGGAGCTTTTATTCTCCTTCTGGCTTCGTATTTTTTCTCTCAAAATGAGAAGACGCGAGCAGTGACGATGAGCTACCTCGATAAAAAGGAAGACGATTATCTTGGAGAATATAGGGATATCCTCGGAGAATCACGCGCACACTCGCATGGAAGTGAGAAAGATAAAAATATGACTCTTCCAATTTAAACTTGACTTTGAAAAAAAAAGCATAATATGCCTTATAGAGACTATTAGCGTATATAAATTTACTCGCTTAGCAATTGACAGTTCCTCTAGAGAAACTCGTTCCTAAAAAACACTCCTTCCATATCCTAACTTCCATCATATGGCCAATGCTACATTCGATATCCACCAGGTATTTCACACTATTCTCGATTCTCTCGCAGAGAAAGAGCGTACAGTGATCACTCGTCGTATCGGACTTCAAGGGAATCGTGAGACTCTCCAAGAGATCGGAGATACCTATGGCATCACTCGTGAACGCGTAAGACAAATAGAAGATGTCGGTATTAAGAAGATCGGTCGTATCATGCGCTCAAGTCCACTCATGAAGATACAGGAATCAGGTGAGATGATACTCAAGATGCACGGTGGAGTCATGACTCGAGATCGCCTTATTACTGCTATCATTGCTGATGTTGGATTTGCTGATGTTGTCAATGAGAATATCGTCGATGTTCTTCTTCAGGCAGACTTCAATCTTCAGCGTTCTAAGCCTCAGCTCGGAACTCGTACATATTATCATTTTCCAGAGATTCAGAAGAAGCAGATCGAATCTATTCACAAGGAGACAATTAAGGTTCTCAAGAAGAAAGGCGATATTATGGAGAATTCTATTCTCTATGAGATGATCAAGATCAATCTTTTTGCACAATTTGGAAAGATTGAGCCAGTCATGATTGATGCTGTTATCGACATTTATGTCGATCTCGTGAAAGGAGAAGAGAAATTTGTCGGACTTGAGAAGTGGAAGATTCTCAATCCTTCTACATTGAAGGATAAAGCAATCTATGTACTCAAGAAGAAAAAAGAGCCTATGCATTTTCTCGATATTGCGAATTCTATCACTGAGTATTTCCATGAGCCTGTAAAAATATCTACGATTCACAACGAACTTATTCGTAATGAAGAATTTGTCCTCATTGGTCGCGGGATCTATGTACTCAAGGATTGGGGATACAAGGATGGTACTGTACTTGATGTGATTCTTGATATCTTCCAGAAGGCAAAAATGCCTCTCTCAACAGAAGAAATCACAAGTCGAGTATTGAAAGTTCGCCAAGTCAAGACGACGACAATCTATATGAATCTCCAGAACAAGAAATATATCGAACGAGTCGGACGAAACCTCTATCAGGCAAAAACAAAGTAATTGAAAAAGAGCTCCAAATGGAGCTCTTTTCTTTTCCTAGAAGATTTTTCTTTATAAGAGTTGATTTTCTTGCATAAAATATCTATATTTGATATACTTAAAGCATATATTTTTCTTTCTTTATTCTCATGGAACCTGCCATTTTTATTGGATTCATATTAGCTATTGCACTTGGAACTCTTATAGGAACTGAACGTGAGCTTCCTTGGGCAGGGACAAAGATTGGCTGAGCAACAGGATTTGGCGGTATACGCACATTTGCTACCATATCCTTCTTTGGTGCTATCTGTGCATGGTTCGATAAATCACTTGGAACCAATATTTGGATAGCTATAGGGGCAATTATGTCATGACTTTTTGTACTTGCTTCATATATTTATTCCTCATTTCAGCGAGATAAGATGGGTGCCACGAGTGAATATGCTGCTATTATTACTTATTTTATCGGTGTTATTGCGATGCTTGGGCAATATACGACTGCGGTAATCCTGGCTATTTTTCTTCTTCTCCTTCTTTCGGCGAAGGAATATTTTGCAAAACTTAAGAGTAGATTTTCTCGAAAAGAGCTTGGTGATTCTTTGAAGTTTGCTGTGATCGCGCTTGTCATTCTTCCGCTTCTTCCTGATCAGAAGTATTCCCTCATCGATATAATGAATTGGCTCTATTCCGGACACCTCTCATGGACGCATCCAATTCTAAATGTACAGTTTTTCAATCCGCATGGTATATGGTTCTTTGTTGTAGTGATGGCAGGAGTTGAATATGCAGGATTTATCCTTTCGAAGACAATTGGTGCGAAATCAGGAATTATTGCTGCTGGAGCTATTGGAGGACTCATCTCATCGACAGCGACGACAATTGCCATGACAAAGAAAAGCAATGAACATCCAGAACATAGAAATTCTTATGTTGTAGCTACTCTAATTGCTTCATGTATTATGTTTCTTCGTGTGCTTATCGTCGCAGCAGTGATATATCCGAAAATTCTTGAGACTATTACACTTCCTGCGATATTTATGTTTCTTGGGCTTACAGGAATGACATTTTATTACTTTTTCGAATCACGAAATGAAAAAATTCCTGTACAGGATGATGAAAAAGAAGAATCATATGAGAGTCCGTTTCAGCTTGTTCCTGCACTACAATTCGCGGGACTTATCGTTGTTGTAAAATTTATTTCCAATCTTGGAGCAATCTATAAGGATATAGTTCCACTTGAGATATCGAATTACTTTCTCGGAATTATTTCGGGATTTGCTGATGTCGATGCGATCAACCTCACTTCATCTGAATGAGCAAGAGATGGCATGCTTCCACTTCTTGTTGCGAGTACAACTATCCTTCTCGCAGTGATCTCAAATAATTGTTTTAAGGCATGGGTAGCACATCACTCTTGAGAATCAATGTTCTGAAAAAAAGTTCTGCACGGATTTTCAGTAAGCATTATTCTTGGACTCTCTGTGATTGCAATTATGAATTTTACGAAATAACTATTTCAAGAATGAGTTAAAAGATTCTCGTATTTTTGTATCAATCTCTCCACCACTTTGGAGAGATTTTTGTATCTCTTGGAAGTTTCATTTGATGCTCTCAAATGTATTTCAGAGTGCCTTTTTCGATGCAGTGAGTGTCTCTGTAGGGAAATCGAGACTATCCCAGAGAGCTCCGTGTTTGAGAGAATTCATAAGAGTTTCCTTATTTGGATTTGTTCAGGATTGTTCTATGAGAAATCAGCGAACCATATCTCGCATTTCAATAAGATCCGTTGATTGCAATTTTTGGTAATACTTGATGAGAATTGTTTCCGAGTTATTTTTGAGAGATTCGATATTTCCGAGTGAGAGCATTTTTGAGATCTCGATTTCCTGGAAGCCCTGAAAGAATGAGAGGATCCACCTGACAAATCTATCCCAATAATTTCCTTCTTTTCATTTTCCAGAAAGAAGAGAAATACTCTTTTCCATAAAGAGAGTACGAGATTTCTGGTAGAATGTGTCTGCATTTGTATTCCATGAAGCCCATGTTGTATCGAGCCATTCCTTTCCACGTTGTATCCAGATATTTTCACTTGATACCATTTCTCATGGAAGAAGAGCGAGATTCTTACCTGAGTTATCAGAGAGGACAGTATCATGAGAGACAGCATGGATATATGCTGCATTTAGATTGATCTCGAATACTGTTCCACGTACTGCAGCGACGATATCATTTTTCGGAAGGCGAGCTTCAAAGTACGAATCTCCGAGGATAGATCGAATAATAGTATTCCAGACCTTTCCACGTTTGATGTCATAGGAGATCTGAATTGTCTCATAATTTTGTGATACTTCCATTTTTCGTATTGTGATACGAGTATTCTCGCCAAGTCGAGTAATGCTTCTATCGGGCCATGTGACAGTCGCTTTTGATGCCGATTTTGTCTCTATGGCATCACCATTTTTGAGAATGTAGCTTTCTCCAAATGAAAGATCGATCGCAAGATCTCCTCGTATGATTGTCGAGGAACCCTCTTCGACGGAAAGTGTTGGATCAATAGGATCATCTGCATGAATTGCACTATAATAGTTATATGCTCATATTCCGAGAAATATAAGTAATCACAAGAGGAAAACACAAAATGTAATGAGGAATATGCGGATATTCATAACTCGATTGGAAAAATAGGAATTTTTGAATATTGTAGGAAAAGGAACAGGAAAAGCAAGATTCATCCAT
Source organism: uncultured Candidatus Altimarinota bacterium (assembly GCA_963763105.1). Classification (GTDB taxonomy): domain Bacteria; phylum Patescibacteriota; class Gracilibacteria; order BD1-5; family UBA2023; genus JAGOMW01. The sequence continues at coordinate 82,425 of CAVXMT010000005.1, forward strand.
CTTTCTGTCATTTGTGCGAAGTAGAAAATTCCTCTTATGCGTACCCAATTTATCTACATTCTTATTGCTCTGATTGGCGTAATTCTCTATGAGTTCTATCTCATCGGGTTTTATAAGTATCAGGATTTTCAGACGAATGCCTATATTGAGTCTCTCAATCGGGTCAACAGTGATATCACTGTTCGAAACACATGAAAAGAAGACCTCAATAGTTATATTCGCACGAAGGCATATCAGACCTTTGTAGCAAAGGCAACACAAAATAAAAAACTTCCATGAGAAGAGGTGATCAATATAATCAATGAATCTGACATTGCATGAAATGAAAATATTGATGTAAATGAGATGATATTTCAGAGCAAAAAGGCCGAAGAATCTCCGACCAAAAATATGACCAATCAAGAGAAATGGTGGTATATTCTTTCCCATGCAAATGAATATCTCTAGAGGGATTTAGAGATTATTTCACAGCATTTTTTATATACGCTGTAAATTTACTCACAGCTCGATCGACAATACGTTTATAATCATTCCATTTTTTCACGAGAGTATCGTAAGCGCTTTTTGTTGCATCGATATATGTATCTTTATCGTTCTGATAGCCTTTTGCGATTCATTTTCCTGCGAGGATATAGCCCATATTTTTCCATGCTGCAGCTTTTGCTTCCGCACGATCTTTGCAAGTCGTTTCAGGATAGAAGTTAGTCGTCAACGCACAATCATTCCATTCTTTAATATGACAAGCATCCAGATATCTCTTCACGAGACTATTTGTATTATTGTACACCTTTCTTTGAATATCTTCACTCCATTTTATGGGATCTTTCTCTCGTTGTTTTTGGAGTTCTTTTGTCCAAAGGAGTGCATCTTTATCAATCTCATTAAATTCGAGTCACATCTTTATAGTACAGACAAGAACCTCTTTGGAGAGATCTTTCCCATTTGCATCAAAAAATTCCCCACTTGGGCAAACATACTCAGTGATTGTAGATTCTGTTTGATTTTCCCGTGCATCCATACAGCGTTTCGTTTCACTTTTTACTTGCTCGGGAGTTATTACTCCAGCACTTACATATTCTATTTCGATAGTGCCTATGAGAATACACGCGATGAGAAAGTATCGGTAGAGAGACATTATTTATTTCCAAAAATAATACGACGCAGAAGACCTCTTCCTCCTGCTTTTTTTGGAGGCTCTACCTCATTTTCCTCCTCTCATTTTTCTTCTTCAGAGTGATCCTTTCGGAGCTTATTGACGCCATATATTGATGCGATGAGTCCTCCAAGAATGAGTCCAGTCACAACGCTATCGACATGCTTAATGCCTTTTTTCGCAACATTGTCATCGGGTTCTTGAGATGATTTTTTACGGAAAAACATAATAATTGAGAGTTAATAATTGAGAGTTGATAATTAATGCTATTAAAACTGGAATTTGGAACTATCCATTATTAATTATCAACTATCCACTGAGTATTATTCTTCTATTTTGATACTTTTCGAGAAAAACGTGATTTTTGGCACATGAATCATAATAGTATTGTGATCCACTGTTGCTTTAATCTTATTGAATGCGAGATTCTCAGGAAGGATAATCGAGCGAGAAAAAGCTCCATAATAGCATTCTTCTACGAGCATACGCTTTGCATCAAGATAGATAGGTGCATGTTTTCTCTCTCCTGAAAGTGTCAGAATATTGCGTGAGAGTGCGATATCAATCTCACTCGGATCAACTCATGCTACTGGTGCAATGATGATAATCTCTTCAGCAAGATCGAGAACATCCACTGCGATCTGTCCGACATCAATCTCGTGATCTCTATCGCTTGTGATATCTACAGTGATTGATTCATCTTCATGATGTATTTTTTCTGAAGAATGAGAAGTTACAGTTGGATTCTTGGCTCCACCGACACCAAAAAGTTTAGACATAGAATAATTGAAAGTAGATAATTGAAAGTTATCCTATCCATACTTATGACTTTTGCAAGTTTCACTCTGCTATGATCCGCGTATAGACTTGCATGATAGAATTATTCTTTTCATGATAAGTATATTGTTCTTTTTTCTTTTCAAGCTTCATAAGAATATCAGGAAGTGTATGTATATGATTGGGATGAATATGGAGTCCATCATATTCACACAGAGTCTCTATATCAGAGAGAATAAGAGGAAGACCATATCATTCTGCAAGAGCCACGAGATATCATCGACTATAGTAAGGTCCGATGAAAATCCATCCACTTGCATGTGTATAGAGATTTTCGAGCTCTTCCCCTGTGATAGCTGATAGTATTTTCACGGCATGGGTAATATCGAGAGAACGAACGAGGGAAAATATATATGAGAGGTTTTCTCAGATATAGCCATGAATAATAAGCTTCTTTTCTCATCCAAGATCATGGACATATCTCGAAAATGCCTGGAGAAGAGCAAGAGGATTCCATTCATTTCCAGGACTTCATGGGGCAATAAAATATTCTCCATATATTCCAAGAGAAAGAATACTTGTTTCAAGCGTGTTTTTCTGTTTTTCTGCCAAGAGATAGGGTATAACTGCCATTTTTCCCTCTTTGATATTGAAGCTCTCGGCGAGCTCAAATCAGACACTCATATGTGGCACGATGATTACCCTCGAACTTCGGAGAAGCTTCTTTTGTCTATATTCTCTGATTTGTTTCTCCCAAAATGAGAGTGTTGTACGAGGATAGAGAAGGGATGCAAGATCGAATACATGCGTAATGAGAGGGATACTCGTATCTATAGGGGGAAGATCAGAAAAGGATATCATCCTATCAGGCCCATGCGTATGAGAGGCCAGACTTTTTCGTGTATACCAACTTCGCATAAGGCGTATGACATCATCATGCATTACAACATCTCCCTCATAAGCGAGAAATGTGATACGATCATTGGGGTGCATGAGATGCCAATGATCCTTCCAGAGCATTGCATACGATATATGACTCGTATCATCAGGACTTGATGTGCGTACATCAATAATAATATGCATTGTATTATTCTACTATTAATCAACAGTAATTTTTTTCGCATCGTCACTCGTCATGCTATCGTCACTGATAATAAAATCTCGTGAAGGATGATAGAATGAGAGCGCGCTTTCTCATACTTCTCCGATAATACGATCGATGACTTGATCGAGAGGGACTTCTATTTGTGTTCATCTATCCATATCTTTGAGCTGACAGACTCTCTTCTTCGCTTCCATGATTCCTATCACGATGACAAATCGAGCACCGACGCGATTAGCTTTTTTGAGTTGTACCTTGATCGATGGAGTTCCAAGTGAGAGGAGACTATTGAGTCCTCGTTTACGTGATTCGATATTAAGAGGAAGTGCAAGTTTTTTTGCTTCATCACCAAGCTGCATGATATAGAGATGGATCATGTCCTTGTTTCTCAGCTTGACTCATCGTTCCATCATGGCTTCGATCATACGCTCAGCACCAAATGCAAATCCAACAGCAGGAACTTCTTCTTTCCATCCGATTGTCTTCGCAAGTGAGTCATATCGACCACCGCCACCGAATGCATCTTGTGTTCGACCAGATCCATCGACAAATTCCCAAACTGTATGAGAATAATAGTCAAGTCATCGTACAAGAGTAGAGTCTTCCACATATGGTACATCGAGAAGCTCGAGATATTCTTTTACTTTATTGTAGAATTCGAGGGAATCTTTTTTGAGGAAGTCAGTCATTTTCGGAGCGACTTTGAGAAGATCTTGGACATCCGGATTTTTCGAGTCAAGAAGCCTGAGTGGATTTTTTGCGAGCCGAGCTAAGTCTGTATCATCAAGAAGGTGTTTTTTATTTTCGAAAAATGACTGAAGCTCGAGAAGATATTTCTCACGCTCTTTTACCACTCAGAGAGAATTTATCTTGATTGTATAGCTTCCTGCAAGCCCGATACCATCCATGATATTCTTCATGATATAGATTGTCTTCGCATCGAGAATAGGATCTTCTTCTCCGATAATCTCAGCGCCAATCTGATGAAATTGTCTGTATCGGCCTTTTTGAGGTCGATCATAGCGAAAGTGTGGCTCAATATAATAGAGATAGACTGGCTGTGGTTCTTCGAGCATATGTTCGAGATATGCACGCATCACTCATGGGGTACTCTCTGGCTTCATCACGACTTCGCGACCTCACTTATCGGTGAAGTCGAACATTTCTTTCGTGACAACATCAGAATCTTCACCACTTGAGTGGACAATAAGTGACTTCATTTCGAGAATCGGCGTCGTAATACGAGTAAATCCATTGGTACGAAATTCATGTCGAGCCACTTTCTTCAAAAATGTGAAATATCTCTGATATTCTCAGAAAATATCTTGCATGCCGCGTACTCGTGGAGGAAGTTCCATATTCAATGAAAATTAGTAATTACAAATCGAGAAATAGACACCTAAAACAAGTCAGCCAATAATAGAAAAACTGCACGACCGAAATCGCGCTCTTTATATACAGAGGAGTATATTGAAAAAGGAAGGAAAGGCAAGGAATTACTTACCCATTACAATGATATGTTCTTCTCCTGGCTTTCAAACAACAATGGCACGAACACTTCCATTTACGTGTGCTACTTGATTTGGACAGCTTGGATTTCCACAAACTTGTTTTCACCCATGAATTTGAAGATGACGTACTTCAAATCTTCAGCCATTAGAGCATGGAACTCCAGAGATCTCCCCATCTCATAGATGACAAGTTGTATTTTGTTGCATTACGATACTCTATATAAAAATAATACTTTGTCAAAACTTGTTTTATACTTTTTTTTCACTATACTCCAAAAATCAATCTAGAAATCAACCAAACTCTATTTTTTCTCCCTCATTGAACTATGGACTTCAAAAATCTTTCTCTTCTCGAACTCGAAGATCTCGTAAAAAATGGAAATGCAACGTATCAGGAAATATATGATTACTTTCTCGAACGAGCAAAGAAATATGATGAAGAACTTGGTATTTTCGATATGCCTCCAAAAGAATGAGAAATATCAGGACTTCCTATTGCTGTAAAAGATATTTTTTGTGAGAAATGAATACTGACACAAGCAGGATCCAATATGCTTAAGTGATTCGTTCCTCCGTATGAATCGACGGTCACGCTTCGCATGAAGAAAGCAGGATTTGTCTCATTCTGAAAGACAAATATGGACGAATATGCAATGGGATCAAGTGGAGAGAATTCGGCTTTTCGAGTCGCTCATAATCCATGGGATCCGACTCGTATTCCATGATGATCTTCTTCATGATCAGCAGCTGCAGTTGCTAGTGGTGTCGTGCCAGCAGCTCTCGGGACAGATACAGGCGGGAGTATCAGACAACCAGCAAGCATGTGTGGAATTGTGTGATGGAAGCCATGATATGGGCGCAATAGTCGCTATGGCGTCATTTCTATGGCATCATCACTTGATACTCCAGGATATTTCACCCGTACGGTTCGAGATGCTGGACTTCTCTATGAAGCGACAGCAGGGAATGATCCACTCGATGCGACATCACTTCGTGAAGAAGTGAAGGTTGATCCATCTCTATGGACACAAAAAGACCTAAAAGGAATCAAAGTGGGAATTCCGAAAGAATATTTTATCGATGGAGTCGAGCCATGAGTAGAAAAAACTATTCGAGATGCTGTCGAGAAGCTTCGTGTGCTTGGAGCAGAGATTGTCGATATTTCACTTCCACACACTCAATACGGAATCTCTGCATATTATATTATCTGTCCAGCAGAAGTCTCATCCAATATGGGTCGCTATGATGGTATTCGCTATGGACATGTCGCAGAATGAGCATTTGACATCGGAAAAAATCGTGCAGAATGACTCGGAAAAGAAGTCCAGCGTCGATCTATGGTAGGATCATTTGTTCTTTCGAGCTGATTCTATGATGCCTATTACAAAAAAGCATCAGCAGTACGACAACTTATCCGTGATGATTTTTCGAAGGCATTCGAAAAAGTCGATGTGATCGCATGTCCGACTGCACCGAGTGTCGCATGGAAGCTCTGAGAAAAATCAGATGATCCGATGAAGCTCTATCTCGAAGATGTTTTCACAATACCCGCTTCTCTTGCTGGACTTCCATGACTTACGGTCCCAGCAGGATATGCAGTGCCTCCAGATGACCTATCTCTCTCACTTCCAGTCGGACTTCAGATACTTGGTCCTGTCCTCTGAGAAGAGAAATGTCTCATGGTCGGACATGTCTTCGAACAGGCAATGAAGAGTGTCATTGAGAGCAAGAAGCCGAAAATCTGGTAGAAGATAATCTAGAAAATCCCTGAAGAAATTCAGGGATTTTTCTTTTGAATGTTATCTTCTTAGCACTCCTTCAAGTCTCATATATTCTGTGTAGGTCATACCAAGTCTCTGGAGTTTTGTCGCGAGTGGGATTCCGAGGTATCTCCAATGCCACGGCTCAATCTCATAGGCATCGATATATTTACCATTTTGATAACTTTGATGCCATCCATATTTATAGGCATTTATTTTGAGCCATACTATAAATTTTCGATATCGACTATTTTTATAATATTCTGATGCCGTTGTCGCATCGAAAATATCGATAGCGAGACCGAGCTGATGCTCACTATATCATGGAGGAGCGCAGAGAGTATCACTACATTTTCCGAGATCCCACATACGCTGCTGATAGGTAGCGCTTCTATATCCACTGATGATAATGAGTGGTTCTCAGAATTCATGAGTGAAATCTCGGGCCATATTCCAGAGTGCATCACGAGCTTCTTGTCTCAAATATCATTTCCTTCCTGCTTCTCCAATAGAATCTATGCCACCGATTTCTGCCAGATCAGGTGGTGCATAATTGCGATCCGCAAGACTTATATTTTTGCTGACGAATTTTGTGATCGAAATATCAGATCCTGTAGCCATATTTTCCCGAGATTCGAGAATAGGAATAATAGATACATTTACCTTTCTGATAGTAAAATCTTCTCTTTCAGGAGCAGTGACAAGAGAGCTTGTACTTGATGAAAGAGTAATAAGCGTGAGAAGACTATATTTGAGTGCCTGAGAAAACATGAAAATAATTGAGAGTTGAGAGTTATAAACTAAATTCTCTATGAGTTTAGGAAGGTATAGGTTTTATAGAATATTTTTTTTTCGAAACAGCAGAGTAATCAAAACCAATAAAAGCGCTACAATAAGGATAGAAGCAATAACAATAAAATTGCTGAAGAGTCCACTTTCGACATTCATTCCGAATATTCCTGTCACGAGTGTGAGGGGCAGCATGAATGCTGAGAATGTAGAGAGATATTTGATGGTGGTATTGGTTTCGAGCTCGAAAACACTCTTGAGTGTATCTTCCATAGAGTCGATATTTTCTTGAAGGAGTTGTATTTCAGAGAATATCTTATCGAGCTTATCTTCGAGATTTTCGAAGTAGAGCTCTACTTCTTCAGAAAAGCGTTCTTTCATCCGAATCTCTATCATTTTGAGTACTCATATCTGAGGCTTCATCATGTGCTTGAGTGTGATGATATTTCGTTTTCGTGTCATGATACTTTTGATAAGTTCATTTCCTCGAGCTGAGAAGAGATCTCGCTCGATGATCTTGAGATCTTTTCCAAAGCGTTCGAGCATCTTCATCGACTTATCGAGGTAGCTTTCGATAATATCATAGAGAAGGAATGCGGGACTCACATGGCCATCTTTCTCGAGGCGCTCCTCATATCTATCATAGACTGTCTTCATTGTATCTGACTGATAATAGCGAAATGTGAGAAGGTAATCTTTTCCGATAAATATATTGAGTTCATTATGAATATATCTTTCTGTATTGGGTTCAAATTTTGGAAAATGAAGAACAAGAAAAAGATAATCATCATAGGTATTAATACGAGCATATTGATTCTCTTCAAGAATTGCTTCATGATCCAGCTCATGAAAACCATGTGAGACTACAAGTGCCTCGATATCTTCGAGAGGAGGATTGATATAGTCATGCCACGGTCCAAGAGTCTTCTTGACAGCAAGTGGTTCTTTCGGGGATGTGATACGTTTTTTTACAGCCATTTTGAGAGTTTGGTTTCAAAAAAGAAAAATATGATGCGCTTTGACCTTGAGTGATGCGAAATTATTTTTTAATTCTGGTGCCCAGAGCGGGACTTGAACCCGCAAGCCGTGAAGCAGAGGATTTTGAGACCTCCGTGTCTACCATTCCACCATCTGGGCAAATTATTCAAAAATCTACCATTCCACCATCTAGGCAAGCTCATGAATCTTATTGATTCATGACTTCAAGTCAAAGAGAAAATTTCTTTCATGAATACATTTTTTCCACTCGACTTTTCTCATATTTAGATATAATACCTTCCCTAAATTCAAAGCCTCAAATACTAAAAATTCTCTTTCATGAAATTTCAACTCGATAATCTTATTCTTGACTACGAATCCCTCGATCGCGAACTCGCTGATCCTGCTATTTATAGTGATCTCAAAAAACTCAAAGCCGTCAATCAAAAGAAGAAATCTCTCGAGAAAACGGTCATATTGTATCGTGAATATAAGACGATATATGAGAACTACGAAGAAGCAAAAACTTTGGTTGTAAATGAAAAAGATAGTGAAATGCTCGATCTCATGAAAGAAGAAATCGCCAATCTCGAAAAAAAGATTCCAGAGCTTGAGGAAGCCCTCAAGATTGCACTTCTTCCGACAGACCCTAATGATGAAAAGAATGTAATTCTTGAGATACGTGCTGGAGCTGGAGGTGATGAGGCTGGACTTTTCGCTCATGAGCTCGCTGAAGCATACAAAAATTTTGCGAAAGCAGAATGATTTTCCATCGAAGTCATGAGTGAGACATGGAATGATGCTGGAGGATATAAGGAAGTCATATTCAAGATTGATGGAGCTGGAGCCTATTCTCGATTCAAATTTGAATTCTGAGTCCACCGTGTTCAGCGAATACCAGCGACAGAAAAAAATGGCCGTGTCCATACATCTACCACGACGGTGGCTGTGTTGCCAGAAGCAGAAGATGTCGATATTGATTTTCGTGAAGAAGATCTTGATATCATGGCATGTCGAGCAAGTGGGGCTGGAGGTCAGCATGTCAATAAGACGAATTCTGCAATTCGCGTCGTCCATCTTCCATCAGGACTCGCAGTCGAGTGTCAGGATGAGCGATCTCAGCTTCAGAATAAAATCAAAGCAATATCAGTACTCAAAGCCCGTCTCTATGCCCAAGAAGAAGAAAAGAAAGCAAATCTTGAATGAGCTGCTCGTCTTGCTCAGGTAGGGACAGGAGATCGCAGCGAGAAGATTCGTACATACAACTTTCCACAAGACCGTATTACTGACCATCGTATCAATATGAACTTCTCGAATCTCCCCGTTATTATGACAGGAGATCTCGGTGCTATTATTGATGCGCTTGCTATTGCTGACCAGACGGCAAAGCTTGAAGCTGCAGCTGGAAAATAAATTTTTTTTATAGAAAAGAATATTTTCTCTATTGGCAAGTATTTATTTTTTGGTCATAATTCATTTTTTAATATACTAAGAGCGTTATTTTTTATATACTTCTATGCTCAAATATTCTTTTCTTTTCATCATTCCTCTTTTTATCTTTACAGCCTGTACTTCAGAAAAGGAAGTATTACCAGCAAATAGTTCATCTGGATATACTCAAGATCTTGAGAAAGCTTCTCCTAAGATCAAGACCACAAAAGAATTCGAATCGTGCATAAAGCCAAGTATCAATATGTGTCTTACTCAGGTAGCAAATCAACTTGCTCGTGATCAGAAATCTGTCGCTTTTTGTGATGAGCTCTCTGATGTATCGAGTCGTGAAGCTTGTAAATATGGAGTTATCAGTATGCAGGCTACAGATATGAAAACCATTCAGCTCTGTGATAGTCTCAGTGATACATATAAGAAAGAGTGTCGTATTGGTATTCTGCAGTCAGAGGCTTTGAATTCCTCCAATGCAGAAAAATGTAATGCAATTCAGTGAGAGTATTCATCACTTTCATGAAGTACAGACAATCAGTGATCTGACCGAGTCGATCAATGTAAGATAAATATTATTATGAAGAAAAAGCCACTCAGCGAGAAGGATTGTGATGTCCTCAAAAGTATTCCTATTAAGGGTATGTGTCAATCTCTTGTGAAGTCTCAGATGCAATCCCAGGAACTTTTATCCAATACGGCTTCAAAAAAATAATTAATCTTTTCGGTTCTATGGCTCTCATAAGAAAATGTATTATCCCTGCAGCTGGTTTCTGAACCCGTTTTCTGCCAGCAACGAAAGCTCAACCGAAAGAAATGCTTCCTATCGTCGATAAGCCAGTAATCCAATATCTCGTGGAAGAGGCTGTTTCAGCAGGTATTACAGATATTATCATCGTCACTGGTCGCTGAAAGAGATCGATCGAAGATCATTTCGATGTCTCGTATGAGCTCGAGAAGACACTCGTAGAAAAATGAAAAACGAAAGAACTTGCTGAAGTCGAGAAAGTATCGAATCTCGCTCGTATTGCCTATGTTCGTCAGCCCATTCCTCGTGGGGATGGAGATGCACTTCTTCGGGCAAGAGAACTTATTGGAGATGAGCCATGTCTTGTTTTATTTTGAGATGATCTTATTCGTGGTGACGTCTCATGAGCAAGCCAGCTCATAGAGGCATATGAGAAAAAAAGAGCTCCGATTATTGCTCTTGAGCGTGTTGGTGATAAAAGAGTCTCCTCATATGGAATTGTAGAATCATCATCTCAGGAAGGGAAGCTCTATACTGTCTCAAAATTTCTCGAAAAACCAAAGCCAGAAGAAACTCCGTCTCGACTCGGTGTCATCGGAAAATATATTATCACCCCAGAAGTATTTCGCTATCTTGATATGAATGTCAGTGGCGCGAGTAAAGATGGTGAGATACGTCTTGCTGATGCATTTGCTCGGATGCTCGAAGACAATCAGGAGATTTATGGACTTGAGATCGAGGGAGATCGATATGATACAGGAGATAAATTTGGCTTTCTGAAGGCAACGATTGACTATGCTCTCGCACGAGAAGATCTCGGTCCGCAGCTTCTCGAATTTCTGAAGAAGAGAGTGGGAAATGAGTCTTAATCCTCTCGGTTTCTGTCATTGCGACAAAGGAAGCAATCCAGCAATGAAGATGTTTTATTTCATAGATCGCTTCATACTTCGCGATGACAGACTCCAAAAAACCTTCCCGTCGTAGTATCTGAGATCAGGGTGAGCTCATTGCTCGTCGATATCTCGAAGAGAAATGATATGAGATTATCGTGACCAATCATACGATTCGATGAGGAGAAATTGATATTATTGCTCGAGAGGGTGATATTTTTGTGTTTGTCGAAGTCCGATATAGAAAAGACGAGGCGCACGCCCATCCACTTGATACCTTCACTCCTATGAAGCGACGGGTAATGAAGCGTACGGTGATGCATTATCTCATGATAAAAAATATTCCCGAAGAGTCTGCTCGTATCGACTTTATCGGTATCATGCCAAAAAAAGACGGTACCATAGGGCACCGTCTTTGGCATGTGAAGGGAGTAGAAGTATAATTATCCTCCATATCAACTCCAGTCAAATGTACTTTTTACCCTACCACCAGTTTTTTCTGTAACACTTGAAGATGTATTGATGAATTCATTGAACATCTCCTTGCATCGATCTTTATCTCTTCAATCTATCATAAGATTATTTGGTTCTCAATTTGTTTCTACCTCAGCCCCTGCTGGAATTGTTTCGGCGTCGATGCGAAAATCTGATGCTTGTACTCGGAATCCTCTCTTCCGAAGATCATAGATATAATTCTGTTCTTTATATTCCATAGTTCAAAATGTTCATCATAACATTTTTTCAGGAGGTTTTGTTCCTTTTTGTCGAAGATAGTACATCAAAGCAGCATAGTATTCTGTGAATATTGATTCTTGCACGGTCCTGAGTGACATTCATGGAGGAACGTCGCTAGGACCCAGATTACGGAGTTTTTCTAGAGCTCAGAGAACACCAGGCTTAAATATTTTTCCGTATGCTGAATCTTTCCTATTGCTCATATTACCATCCTGGTAATTGATGGCAGAAATAGAACCATTTACAAGATTTGTAAATACAAAAGGTGTATGGTCAGGTCCCATATTACCTTCCGTCACATTCGAATTCTCATATATTTTCTCCACTTGTCAGTTTTGCATTGCACTTGTTCCGATGAATCAATTCTTATAGGCTTTACATGTAAGAGAAATATCAGTATCACCTCAGAATTCTCCTTGAGCCGATATAAATGGGTCACTCATCTGGAGTATCGGCTGAAGTTCCTTACCATACTTCATCCAAAAGTTAAAAATAGAGTTAACCCAATTTTTTTGGTCATCTTCAGTATCCTTACTATGACTCTCATTTCAGATATGGTGTCGTTCTCTTTCAATCTTTGTGAGCTCTCCAGAAACATCAGTTATATTACCTTTTTGTCTATTTCGACGATCCACCTCTTTTGCAGCGATTCATACAACATTTCGATATGTATTGACAAGAGACATCTCGTTTCCAAATTTGAATGCATGAGATGCTCGTTGTCATGTTCATTCTGAGTGAAGAGCTTTGCGAAACTCAGAGCCCATGTACTCTGGCATGTTTGACATCAGAAGTGTAAATGGAATAGCATTGAGTTCTGTCGGACTTCAATTCTTTGTATGAAGCCTATCGATACATCCCATTGCTTTCCATGCCTCACCCACATTTAGCTTTGAGAGAGCATACCTATTCATTTGTTTGATATTTGATCTTTGATTTACTTCCATTTCTCATTTTTCTTGATTTCATTTTTTTCCTTCTACAAGAGCGCCTGGGAATTTTGGTGCAATATTTGGAGGAATACGAAATCCCATTCATTCATAGTACTTGAGTTGGCGTTCTATAAGATCCATTTCTGTAAGTGCATCAGCTCAGCTCGCAGATTTATCTGATTTTTCTATACATTTTTCTCGTAGCCATTTTCGTGAGGATTTTGAAGTATATCCTTGTGTAATAGCAAGCTTTTGGAACCAGATATTTGAATTTTTGAGATCAGAGAGTTCTTCGGGATAGAGTTGGCCAGTTTTTTTGGATATATAGAGAAGACCCGCAAGGACTTCCTCGAATTTTGCATCATTATTGAGAAGTATATGATGTCGTACATGGAGTCGCGCTGTTTTTCCATTCATCTCTTCTAGCATCTTGAGCACTCATTCCATTGCTTCATTTTGTGCACCAGCAGCTTCTGATCGGAGAGCATATTGCATACTTGGTGGCATGAGTTTGGTCAGATAAGTGTCGGCAAATTTTGCTGCTTGGAATTTGGAGTTTTTCTCGAACTTATGTTCCCATGCATGCGTATAGAGATCAAAAGCTCTTTTCATGTCAGAAAAGCTTGTCCCATTCATGAATTTTCACCAAAATGTCCCGTGCGTATGTGGCATATGACCTTCATGATCTATTTCAGGCTTGTCCTTAGGATTCATATATGGCTTATAGCCATTCTCACGAATCTCATTGATTATTCCTGCTACAGAAAGTCTTTGTTTATTTTTAGAAAGTGCTCATAAGCTTACTTTTCATTTTTTTTCTGACCAATCTACCTTTTTCTTTTTCCCTTCCTTTTCCTCTTCCTCTTCTACTTTTCCAAAACATATATCCCCTCCAGAGCCAGAAATCTTTTCGAAATACATTAATTCTCCATCTTCATTCACAAAGTGATGAATAGGAATAGATTTATCTTTCCCATGTTCATCTTTGATTTTTTGCTTTATCACCCCATCTTCTACAAATATCTCCTTAAATCCATCAATAGACTGAAGAATTTTATTAAGATCCGTTTCATTTTCATGTTTTCCAATATTCTTGAGCTTGAGTTGCGTAGCAATCTCATAGAATTTTCCAAGAGGTATCTCGTGTTTTTCTATCCCATCCGAAACTTCTATTGTTTTGGTAGATTCATTATAATTTCAGATTTCGATATAGAAATCTGCTCATCATTCGACATCTTTCGTTGTATAGATATTTCATTTTTCTGGTTTCCATCCGAGTACGTTATTAAGTTCATCGATAGAATTGAATTGTGCTAAGACTCGCTCGGAATGCATATCTTTTATAGTCTCTTCTATTTTTTCTGTCAATAAGGTTCTACCATGGATCGATGCATCGAAGAATTTTGTGACAAAATTATCATCACGGAGATACTCTTCGATAGAAACTTCGATATACTCTCATCGTTTATAGACTCACGTGAGGAAATTATTTTTTTCTTGTTTTTCTTCTGGAGTTCCTGTATCAAAATATCTTTCTCAAAATATTGTTTCCAGTCCAACTTTCACTTTTTCTCTCGCCTGTTCCTCAGTAATAACTTCAAGATCTACGAGAAGTTTTGGTGTGACAATCGGGAGGAATTCACGAATAATATCTTTTTTTACTGCGAGTTTCTGATCAGAAGTACAGCTTGATCTATCGATAATTTTTAGCCACTCTTGAATATGGGAAGTGGTGACTGTTCCAACTCCATTAAAGATATTGGAACATGCTATCTTTTCTTCATTTGAGAGATCTTTATCTTTCATTCAGATTCGCTCAAGAAATGGTTCAGAATTTCTAGGGGCAAAAGAATCAATCCGATTACCGAAACAATCTTTTTGTAATTTTCTTCGGAGTAATCCAGGAGACTTCAGGTATTTCTCGATATCATTCTCATTTTGCTTCACAATCCATGAATTTAGATCCTTGAAATTATTTTTTCAGTTTGGAGTACCTTCATTGAAGGTATCTCATGAGAACAGAGAAATGGCCTTATATCGAAGCTTATCTTGCAGAGTCTTGGTACTAAGAAGAAGAAGATTCATCTTTTCGATAATAGTTTTTTCTGATATATTTCATATATCTGTCTCACTAAAATTCTGGTATGATCAAGGAGTACCAATGAGTCGACGTCTCATCTCTGAGCGAATATTTGTTGCGATGTCATCTGGATTATTTTTGATTTTCTGAATCAAATCAGCTCTATCGTAGAGGCCGACTATACTATCTTCAGTGACTTCATCAAGAAGTTCATAGATCGTTTTTTTTTGATTCTGATTCCCTGTTGAGATTTCTACATTAGATGATAGAGTATCTGGAGTTGCCATATTTCTATAAGTTATTTTCCCTTGCATTTTACCTGAAAACATGAAAAAACACAAATAAAAATTCCATTTTTTGATGGAATTTTTGGTTTTTGTGATTGCGAGGGTCAAATGGTGCCAATGAGTGGGCTCGAACCACCGACCTCGGGGTTATGAGTCCCGTGCTCTAACCAGCTGAGCTACATTGGCGAACAGTTCGTGATAATCTATAATGGTTGCGGAGGTGTGAATCGAACACACGACCTCAAGGTTATGAGCCTTGCGAGCTACCACTGCTCTACTCCGCGATATGGTATTTACGTATGTGTATATATTATTTCTTGAGATGACCTCAAGGTTATGAGCCTCATGATGCTCACTAGACTATACTCCGTGGCAAATATATAGATAGCTCGGTGATTATAGGGAAAAATCGAAACTGTCAAGAGTTTTTTGGAGAGTTTTGGCGAAATCAAGAATGGGAACTCCCTTTTTCTCTTGCCATTCTTCCTGAATTGAGAGTATATCATCTCTCCTGATATGGTTGCCACTATTTATGGTATTATGTATTTCATTATAATGATTTCCTTGATCCATGAAGTCGAGAAATCCCACCGATTCTTCCTGATTCCATCCACCGAGCTCTTTGTACATATCCCAGAGAAATGGCTTTCCACCCGAGAGTGCTCGCACCAGAGAGATTTCCCCTCGTATGATACTCACATCTGCGAGGTCAAGAAGACTCCAAAAATCATCTCGTGGAATCCAGTCAAAATATATGGCTCATGGAATTTTCTTTTTCCCACCAATTTGGAAAATAACAATATTCTCATTTGTATGAAGATCGAGATTCTCAAGCGTTTTCTCATACACAAAAATAGGAATCCAAATCTTTTGTTCCAGGTTTTTATCAAGCTTCATGTGGGAAAGCCATTCTTTTCTTAGAGTTTTTGTTTTTGGATACTGCCAGACTCCTCATGTTCCTGGGAGAGGAGAATAAGTGAGTTCGATGATTCTTTTTTCTGGAATTGAAGCAATATGTTCCTGAAGGTGCATTTCTCTATACCATGGGTCAAATGAGAGATAATTGATACGGAAAAAGAGAGTTCATTCTGGAAAGATTGTAGGATTCACATTTGCATGAAGTGAAAGGAATATGACCTTTGATGCTAATTTTTGGTCATATTTTTCTTTTGAAATAAGAGAAATATTTTCGATTGCATGTCCACTTTTCTCGAGAAATCTGCGCATTTTCATGGTATTATTTGTCACTATATTCCAGACTGCACCAATCCCACTCATGAGGATACACTCGAGTACCCAGCCCATATCGCCATAGTTATCGATGATATCGACGAAGATATCTATTGAAATCCTTGAAAAACTTCAAATCTCTTTGTCAGAATCAAAATTTTCTCGATTATTTACAAGAGGGTAAACTCACTTCGAAAATTTTTCTCTTCCTTGAGCTTTTTGTTTTTGAAGAATTTCGGGTCTTTTTATTTTCATGTTGTTATTCTATTGCCTTTGCGTAAAATGCAAATATTCCTCTTTTATGGCTGGATCGCCACGCTCCGCTCGCGATGACGGAAAATCTTATTGTATTATGTTCTGACATTTTTCTGGTACTATTCTCGCAATCGAAGGTATATCACTCACGATCGAAGTCCGTGGGACAGGACTCGGATTTGATGTTTTTGCTTCTCCGATACTTCTCTCGCAGGCTTCTATTGGGAATTCACTCGAAATATGGATTCATCATCATCTCACAGATGTGAGCGAGTCACTTTTTGGATTTGTAGATATGGATGAGCGATCTCTCTTCCGTGATCTTCTGAAGGTCAATGGAGTCGGCGGGAAGACCGCACTCAATCTTCTTGGCCTTGGAAGAGAAAGCCTCATGAAGGCAATACAATTTGAAGATGATAAGATTCTCTCATCTGTTCCTGGTATAGGGAAGAAAACCGCTCAGAAGATTATCGTCGATTTGAAATGATCGATCGATTTCTCGAAAAAATCCCCTTCATGAATCCAGAAAAATACCTCTGATATGGCACTCATGAGTTCGCTCTGTCAGATGTGATATGATAAGTCGCGTGTCGAGGAAGTTCTTCGAGAGATCGATAGCACACTCTCACTCGAAATACGGACAGTCAAGGCAATCCAACAGCTCGCAAAATAAAAAGAAAGTATGCTCCAATATAAACAACAGTTTGATATACTTCTCGGGGTAAAAATTGAGCTAAATGATCATGAGAAACTGCTTCTCGATCGTGCCAAGAACTATATTGCATATTTTCGCTTTATTCCATGAGTCGAGATGGTAGCGGTCGTGAATTCTCTCTCGATGTATGCGACGCATAAGGATTCAGATATTGATCTCTTCATCATTACCGAGAAAAATCGAATGTGGCTCGTGAGGGTTTGTGTGACTCTTCTTTTTTCCATTTTCTGAGTCTGGAGAAAAGGGAATGCGGTGGCTGGAAATTTCTGCCTTTCTTTTTTTATCACGACCGATGCGATGGATATTTCGAAGATAGCAATAGAGAATGATATATATCTCTACTATTGGATATATTATTTGAAGCCTATTCTCGTTCGAGGAGATATATATGAGCGATTTCTTTCCGCGAATCACTCTTTGGATATTCCTGAAGGACAAAAAGCTGAGAACAAAAAATATATTGCCTATGGTCAGAGCATGAGAAAATCTTTCTATTTTTGGTGAATTCTGGATTCGATTTTCCGATATTTCTGAGAAAGAAAAGCACAAAAATCATATAGAGATAAATGATCTCCAATGGGTGTAATTATCAATTCAGATATGCTCAAGTTCCATGATGAGGATAGGAGGGGAGAGATTCGCGACTTTATAAAGAACAAAAATTGACATTATTTCAAATAGTCGTATATACAACTGATATACTAACTTATTTTTTTATATGACTTCTTTAGACACTACGTTGGAATTATGAAATCAAGAAAGTAGGATAAATCCCTATGTACTCAATATCTTAACAAGTCCATATTACTCAAGCGTATCTCCTGCGTCGTGAGATGATCTCGAAGAAATTATGGAATATAACTCACCAGATAATGTCGGGGTTCTCACAAATGAAGCAAAAACTATAATTAGGGCTTTTGCTCTAAGATATCCCAAATATACAAATGCACTTGGACAAATTATACTTGGTGTAAGAAGATGATCATTTGATTTCCACCTTTGGGTTCAAAACCCCGTTGCTTTCAAGCCGATTGTAACTATAGTGTCAAGTGTATGCAAGACTCTCTATAAATCAATATGACTTACCGAAAAGCTTCTCATGCAGTATATGACTGTAGGTATCACATAGTATGGATAACTAAATACAGAAGAAAATGTCTCGCAAAACCAATTCAAGAATCAGTACAAAGAATCATAGAATGAGTCTGTAAAGAACTCTACATTACACCAATAGCTATAGGTATGGAAGAAGATCATGTTCATGTATATCTCAGTATACCTCTCGTTCATCCAATTCCTCATGTTGTTCATCTCCTCAAATGAAGAAGTTCCCACATTCTCTTCAGAGAAGAAAGATTCAAAACTCACTTCAAGCAATTCTACTGGTGAGAAAAGAAATCTCTCTGGGCTGTCTGATATTTCTGTGCTACTGTTTGAGCTGTAGATCAAGATATAATTAAAGCTTATGTAGAACAACAATGACAAGAAGATATTCAGGGTGAAGAAATTGAATTATAACCCTTCCCAAACAAACTAAAGCCACGTGACTTTAGTCCGTGGCTAGATCCAAATTAACTTTTTACTTGTATTCTGCCTTATGTTGGATCATAAATCCAGATGAAAATAAAGAAGCAACTAAAGCATTGATAAAAAATATAACACATTTAATATGAGGAACTATTTCTCAATCTCAAGAAATAAATCATCAACCAAAAGGAAGTACTCAAGTATTTATCGTTGATCCGATGCTTTGAGATTAAAATTAATTTATTGACAATTACTAATAATTAGTATTATATAATTGTTAACAGTATTTTTTCACCATTCTTTTTATGAGAAAATTTCTTCTTCTTGCATTCTTTGCTTCGATTGTTCTCCCATTTTCTACTTTTGCTTATCCAGGATGTACTACAGGCGATCTCGTCATTGGTGGACAAGTGTGGGCATCATGCAATTCGCTCACAAAAAATAAGGGATCAACAGTAAAATCAGGATGGTTCTCTGCGGGCGACACACTTGCGACATTTCTCTCATACAATGGCATCGGAAGCAGGCTCGAATTCCAGAGAAAAACCTCTCCGACTGATTCATTCATCGGACCATGTGCAAAGGGATATAAGGTACCAAATCGGGGGGAATGGGAGACAGCAATTTATTATTCTCGTCTCAACGGTGTCACACTTTCGACACTTCTCGGTCTTCCATACAATGGAAGCTATAGAACATTTCGAGATAGTGATGGTGACATCATGGTGACAGCTCGTGAGAATGTCCTTGGAGCGTACTGGACTTCGACATATGAGGATATCTGGGGATATCGTCCAGTCGTTCTTCATCTCGGCGCAACATATCTTGGATATCGCATAGATGGAACGGAGTGAGTATATAAGGAGGAGACTCGTACCTTCCAATATGGTGAGAACGGACTTGAACTTGTCGGTGGTGAGGAATCAGAAATGGCGAATGTGAGATGTATACGAAGGTAGTTGGTAGTTCAAAATGGACAATGGATAATAAGCAGGAAATCAAGATGGAAGTCAAAACTTCTTGAGTATGAATTCCTTTGCATTTCACAGAGTTTTTCTTAAGATGTGGGTGATATTCTCACATCTTTTTTATGCGTACAAAAATCATCAATACTCTCATAATTATTGGAGTTTTTATAGGATTTTATTTTCTCTATTCATATCTCTCTCGTCCAGTCTCTGGAGACGGTCAAAAATGGACTGCTCAGAAAGAGAAAACAATTCTTTCTTATGAAGATATCCAGAAAAATAAAGAAGATCAAGCGCAAAAGGATACCGATAATTCCAATGAAGCTATAAAATTTCGTAATAGCGAACTCTGCAAAGTCATACAAGATACACTTCAAAAGCAAAATTGTCTTGATATGGTTTCCGCCTCTCTCGCACTCGATGAGAAAGATCCTCTCAAATGTAGTACCCTTTCTTCTTCTGGAATAATCATTCGTTGTCAGGATAATGTCTATTTTTCTCTCGCAGGTGAGAAAAATGACAAAGCTTCATGTCGCTCAATCACCGATGAGAATATTCGTATGAGTTGTCTTGAATCCATCGAAAAAGTTCTCTTTGCTCAAGCTACGGCATCATGAAATGTCATGAGTGATCTCTGTGCTTCATTCGAGAGCTCAGTCAAGACGGCCTGTGAGCATTCCATAGTAGCAAAAAATGACACTTCTACCTATCGTGAAGCCATGACGACAAAAAGTCTCTCTTCCTGCGATACCATCACCGATGAAAAGCTCCATATCGTATGTCGTGATACTATCCTTTTTCAGAAAGCAGTCAGCGAATCCAATAGAGATCTCTGTACACAAATCTCTGACAGTGCAAAAGCCACTTCTTGTAAGACCAATCTCAATTCTCGATCTGATGCAATCAAATTCCAATCACTTGTCGCGACAGGGACACTCGATGATTGTGATGCTATCGTATCTCTGCCCCTTCGCAATCAGTGCCATGATATGGTAATCATACGAAATGTCCGTGATACCAAGGATACGACACTCTGTGATATGCTTATCGCTACGGGAACTATGGATCGATGTACAAAAATGGTAGGGAAGTAGAAAATCGGAATAATAACAGAGGATATATAGTATTCCAAAATAAATTTCTATTATCGCAATAGAAAAGAGAAACAATTCTCTTCAAATATTCGCCTAGAAAGAAGAGACATGCTATCATAGAAGTATGATTTGGCGATTTCTTTTTCTCATCTCACTTCTCCTAGGATTCCTCTCGATCACACTCGAGACATATGCATATACATTCACTCCAGGTCCATCCATAGCGATGACATGAGCCAATGATCGAGTATTTTTCGATGTGGTAGATGATATCTACAATTAGTGGTGCGACTGCATCTCCTCCGAATCTTGTGACAGCTACCAAGACTTTTTCTGGTACTTTCTATCTTTCTGGTGCTGGCTGGATTCTCTTCGATACTGGATCATACCAAGTCAATCTCGATTGTGGAGCGCAATCCCTTACATGACTTACGACTGCATGTACACTCTCTGGAACTGCATGGGGAGAAATGATCGGAGATGTCACTTTCGAAAATGGAAAAGTACAATTCGATCCAAGTACAGCACTTCTCTCAGGAACAATGGCGACCTACATAGGAGACTATTCACTCTCAGGGGTCATGCTTCCACTCCTGCCTGCAGAGTTCACTGAAGGGACAGGAGTAGTCGCGAATCATCAAGCAACTCTGACTCTTTCTGGAGCGAGTCGATATTATGGCTCTGGCTCTTGGAATTTTTTATTTACGCCCAATGGATACGATCCAAAAGGGTATACGTGAATTACACTTATAGATCTCTCACATGCGAGTGGCTATACTGTCGATATTACGGATCAGAATGGAAGTAAGACAACTATTACTGACTTCAAAGTAGTTTCAGGAATTCCTACAAGTAATCTCAATGCATCAGCAAGTTCGACAATTCATGCTGCATTTTGTACTGCACATTTTACAGATTCTCTCTGTCCCGATGGTGCAACTCTCAAGTCAATGTCTCTCGATAAGCAGCCAACTGCTGGTACTGTCATAGCAAATGGCGTAGATAGCTACAATTTTCGTCTGCGCATTCGTGATCAATATGGAAATGCGACGAGTGGAGGGCAAATAAAAATTGCATATATCACACAGACTCGCGCAAATCAAATAGATTTGATTGAAATGCCTGAATATTGATTTTCCTCCTCATGAAGCGCCGTCATTCATTCATGATGAGTACTCGATGATATGACAGATGGTACTGCGATCACAGTCCTTCCTATCGATCTTGTATGACAAGATATAAATTATGGTATAGCTTCGCGCGCTCCTACTCTTGGGTGAGATATCATAAGTCTCTCATGAATTCTCTATACGAGTCCACTCTGAGTCACGAACGAGATTTCGACATCAGCTATGCGAGATCCTCTCATATTCAATCCATGGTATTCGACATCACTTTCTGTAGTAGGAGATATCGTCGTCTGATCTGGAGTCGACTTCACTGGTGCATTGACCCATTCTTCTTCTCTTATCAATGCTACAGCAACATCCGTCTATCATATCCAGATCGGAAGTGACAATTTTATGGCATCATTCGAGAATTTCTCAGGAAGTCCGATATCGTGTACGAAATATTTCCAAGATTCTTGAGTGAATGAGTGTAATTGGCTTGATGGTCTCATAAGCCCAATAGTCATCTCTACGAAAGCAACTGCATTCTCAGGAATATATACTCCACACACTTCGGATCCACTTCTCGAATCCGTCTCCTACAAGAGCTATATCACCTATGATGGCTGGAACTGTCCGCGTCATGTATCCAAGTGCTGCAGGCAATCTCTGATGAGCAAAATATGGGACATCTTCTCTTCTGATTCTCGGGCAAAATAATGTCTGATATCAATATAATGGCATCAAAACTTCCGCAAAATCCGATATTTGGAATACTATTCGTAAGTCAATCGCGCTTCTCTCTCGCAATCGTACGACCTATGCTGATGTCGATTATACTATCTCTACAGGAGCTACTTCTATCGACAATAATTCATTTGTGACCAAGCGATCTATCATCGTCATCTGAGCGGATGTCACTATCAATCAAAATATAACAAAGAAAGGCCGTCCACTCTCGATCATCGTCCTGACAGACAAGAATGGAAGTGGTGGAAATATCCATATTGCTGATGCTGTGACGGATATCGAAGCATCACTCTTTTCTGAGCATAGTATCTTCTCTTCAGGATCGAATCAGCTCTATATCCATGGCTCACTCATATCCGCGAACACGACAGGAGATACTGTCGCGAAACTCTGTCCGTACTACGTCTCTCCATGTGTCGATCCAGAAAAATATGATCTCGAAAAAATTCGTCCTACATTTGATCCTTTAATATCGATAAAATCATCGAGTCCCACAGCAATAATTCATCCATGAGTTGCTCTGATTATCGAATATGATGGTCGTATGCTCTCAGATCCACCACCTGGACTCTCGAAATAGCTAGTCTTCGATTGCTTTTTCTATGAGAAATTTTTTTATCTCTTCGTCAGTCGGAGGGTGAGGGATGAGATAATTCACCTTTTCTGCATAGTTGATATCATCATGATATGCCAATTGCTCGATGAATTGTGCTGACTGGAATACATCGAAGATTTTTCGTGCATGTTCACATATCTCAGAGATGGAATAATGATCACGGATAATAAAATAGAGATCAACATAATCTTTCCATTTTGCTCTCCGTCCCATAGCAAAGGCCTTCATCGCAGCAAGCGTAAGAAGATCGGGAATTTTGATATATCCATCAATATCGATATCAGCTTCTATAGAATATGGATAATAGAAAAATGTAGTCTTTACATCATGTATTACGCCAGTATATTGTCACTCCTCATTGATATGAAGTACTTGCCATGTCATTCGAGCGTCATCGAGTATACTTGCCACGATATTTCCACGAAAATTCTTTCCACGAAAAAGATCAAAGTCGATACTGTCACGATGCCCAAGATGAAGAGCTATCGCAGTGCCACCCACCATATAAAAACTTCTCTTGCGAGCAGCCTTCAGAAGTGCGAACATATCGAGTTGATTTGGAGAGAGAATTTCGAGATGCATATTATTTGGAGAGATATGTTGACCAATATGCTATTGTACGAGGTTCGAGATTCTGTCTTCTTCGACCATTTGTGATCATCTCAAAATTCTTCCGAAATGTAGATCTTCAGAGAATTCCGAGAAGTTCTTTTTTATCTTCCATAGTTCACCATGTGAGTGTCGCTTCGACGATACCGCTCTCATCTATAGTAGTCACATCCTTCATCCACCAGAGAAAGTGTGGATGCCTCTGTATGAAAGATTGGGAAGGGGAGATATTATTTTTTAGCATATCCTTATTATATCGATTTCTTCCTGAATGCAAGAGAGGAGTGGAGCTTTCTGGGAGTAGAAATAAAGCCAGAAATTCTATAGAGTTTTGGATTTTTGGCTCATAATACGAAGCCCCTCATTTCTGAGATATTCAGATACTTCACTATCACTTGGTGGCGAGTCGATCAGATATGTCACCGCCTCTGTCATATCCCAGTCCATTGAGATAAGTTGCTCGAGAATAGCAAGCTGATTGAATATTTTGATATAGTATTTCGTCTCTGCAATCTCGAGTGCCCGATCGAGCGAGATTTCCTGGTGACGCAAGAGAAAATAGAGATCGACCGCATCTTTCCACTTCTTTCGAGTGATCATAGCGTAGAGCTTCATTGATGTGAGCTCCTCGAGACTCGCGACCCTGAGTCATCCGATAATATATTCTTCTCATCATATCCGTATTTCCTGATATTTATAGAGTGTTCGAGATATATCCATGAGGCTCACGCGGACTCAGTCTATCGATACATGGATCTCATCTTGTTCTTCGAATTCGGCACCTGCCCAGTTCTCCTTATCTGTTTCAGATACGTCGAATCCATATTGTCCTATTTTTTCTATGAGATCTGCAAAGCTTCATTGGCTTCCATGAGAGAAAAAATCGAAATCAATACTTTCTCGGTGTCAGAGGAAAAGCGCGATCGCTGTACCACCTGCAAGAAAATGAGTCTCGGAAAGATTTTCGAGAAGAGGAATGAGTTTTTGTTGAGAGAGACTGAGGACTTTTTTCGCTCTCTCATCGAGAAGTATTGGAGTCATAGCTTATATCTTATGTGTACGCTTGGCATCAAAGAGGGAGGTGAGATATCCGCGCCTTCTACTTTTCAGAGCTACATGATCTCATTCGATGCGCATATATCCAGCCTGGAGCTCGCTCATATCGAACTCTCGAAATACTGAGCACACTTCATCCGCTCGTCCTTCTGACATGAGACTTGCGAGCTTGGATTCGAGAGAAATAGATCACTTCTCTTCCTCTTTCGTCCACCAATTGTACCGTCCTGCAGATGCAAGTATTGTATCACGATTCATACGAGAAGTGTATAGCATCAGAAGCAAAATGCAAGAAAAAATCCGAGACCTATGGAGTTTCGGATTTTGGGGTTTCCTTGCTTCAGAGAAGGCCCTCGATACTTCGTGGATTCGATCGAGGAAGTCAGATAATTTCTGATATTTTTTTCTGAAATCATCCAACCTGAGAACTTGTTAATACTTTTTCAGTGCCACCAAGTTTTTCCATACCAGTAGATATATAATTGAGATCTTTTATTGAGATTGGTTTATCAAGATGTATTTTACTTTTTTCGTCTCGGAATTTATTGATAAATCAGATAATCCTCTCTAGTGCTTCCTGAGCATTATCTCACATACGGTCCGCGTGTCTTAATATGAGAGCTTCTAGGTTGTTATTTGCAATTGTCTCAAAGCTTGAGACTCCTTTCTGAAATTGAGTATCTTCTTCATTGAGATTTTGATATTTTCCTATTTCAGTCTCGAGTCATTGGATCTTCTCTAATATGTGAGCATTTTTATTATCTATTTCTTGTTTTCTTCATTCTTTGAGAGCCTTATCTGGATCACCTTCATTGAAAGAAATTCATTTTATTTTTTCATTGTTTTTTCGTGAATGCTCTTTCATAGACTCAATGATTTTTTGTCCTTCTTCTTTTCCTCATGGAAATACGAGTTTTGAAAAATTCTTCATTTCTTCGCTATTTCTTTCTAGATTTGGTATAATCTCTGATTTATCAGGAAGGATATTTAGATCATCACACATTCCTCATTCAAGGGCAGATACATAATTGAGAGAAATAGCATTATTGTTATCGTGCTCCTTATTATTTATTTCTTTCTGTTCCCGAGTTTTTATATCGTAGGAATCTTTTGCTGTATTTTTTGTTATTTCCAGCCCTGCACGAACACGAGTGACATTCCCCACTCCATCAAGTATAAGCTTCTCATCATGACCTCATTTCTGGTAATCTATGATATAAGTACCATCACCATACCGTCTACCATTCACTCCAGTTGCTCATGACAGGATTGTTTTCGCGCTCTCTTCATGACGTCTTGCGACTGCATAGGGAAGAGAAGAATCTTCTCTTATTGTACTGAGTACTTTTGGAAGTCATTCTATCCTTTTTCCAATCATTGAGCTCAGTGTCTCTATATTCTTTTGAAATTCTTTTTGCTTAATTGGATCCATAGACTCCAGGAATTTTGGAGCTTTCTCCACGAGAACATATGCTTGGATTCTCGATAGAGTCATTTCTCTATTTATTTTTCCATCATCATTTCGTACGATGCGATTATCATTACTTTTTTGCTCTCACTTTTCTGATTCTAAGATTTTCGTGAATTCTTGTTCTGATGTATTTTCGACTTCTGTCTTCGAATTCTGATCGAGAAGGGAGAGAGATTGTGCGGTAATTCTTTCAATTTCTTTTTGCTGTCGTTCTTTACTATGGATAATCGTCGCATTATCTCATTCAAGTCATTTCTTTTCCGCGATAATCGTCGCTTGTGCCTCACTTCTCTTTCATTTCGTATCGATAATCGTCGCATTATCTCATTCAAGTC